>JBEIJQ010000007.1:0-40049 GCA_040380145.1 Lewinellaceae bacterium
ATATCCGCTTCGACGACCAAGCGGCCAACGCTTACGCGACGATTCCCTGTCCGCCCACCGGCGGTGGCACCTACCAGCCCAACCAAGTGCTGTCGGCGTTCAACGGCCAAAACCCGCTGGGCACCTGGTCGTTGGTGGTGCAGGATGTGGCCAACCAAGACGGCGGCAGCCTGACGGCCTGGTCCGTCCAGATCTGCTATGCTCCGGCCCCCACGTGCAACCTCACCGCCGCCGCCACCGCCACTGCCACCGCCTGTGCCCCCTGCAACGGCGGCGTCGCGGTCACGCCCACGGGCGGCACCTCTCCGTTCACCTATGCGTGGAGCAACGGCGGCACCACGGCCAACATCGGAGGCCTCTGCGCGGGCACCTACACCGTGACGGTGACGGACGCCGCCTCTTGTTCGGCCACCGCCACAGCCACGGTGACGACCTCTGGAACCGTTTCCACCTCCGCATCCAACACCGGTCCGTATTGCGCGGGCGCCACGGCCCAGTTCAACGCCACCGGTACGGGCACCTTTGCTTGGAGCGGTCCGGGCGGCTTCACTTCCACCGCGCAAAACCCGACCCGCGCCAACCTGACGGTTGCCATGGCCGGCACCTATACCGTGACGCTGACCTCTGTGGCCGGCTGTACGGCCACGGCCAGCACGACCTTGGTGGTGAACGCCGGCCCGGCCGCAACGGCCTCCAATACCGGCCCCTACTGTGTGGGCGCCACGGTACAGCTCAACGCCACCGGCGGAGGCACCTACGCTTGGAGCGGTCCCGGCGGTTTCACCTCCACCCTGCCCAACCCCACGCGCACGAACGCCACCGCGGCCATGTCGGGCGCCTATACCGTGACGGTCACCAACAACGGTTGCTCGGCCACGGCCAACACCACCGTAGCGGTCAATACCATTCCCACGGCCACGGCTTCCAATACCGGCCCCTACTGCGTGGGCGCCACGGTACAGCTCAACGCCACCGGCGGGGGCACCTATGCTTGGAACGGCCCCGTGGGCTATACCGCCGCTACCGCCAACCCCACGCGCACCAATGCAACCCTCCTGATGTCGGGATCCTACACCGTCACTGTCACCAGCAACGGCTGCACGGCCACGGCGAGCACCAGCGTGTCCGTCAACGCCGGTCCCCAGCTGCAGGCCACCCCCGACAATGTGACCTGCTTCGGCGGCAACGACGGCGGGGTCGCGTTGCAGGCTCCCGGAGCGACCTCCTTCCTGTGGAGCAACGGCAGCACCCAACAAAACCTCACCGGCATCACCGCCGGCACCTACACCGTGACGGCCACCGGCGCCCAAGGCTGTACCTCCACGGCTTCGGTTGCCGTCGGACAACCGTTCGGCGGGGTGACGGTACAGGCTGCCGGCACTCCTTCGCAGGGCAACAACGGCACCGCCACGGCCACCGCTTCGGGCGGCGCGGTACCCTACACCTTCGCGTGGAGCAACGGCGGCACGACCGCCGCTCTCCAGCAGCTCCCCCCTGGAACCTATACGGTCACCGTGACCGACGCCAACGGTTGCACCGCCTCCGCTTCGGCTTTTGTGGACAACTTCACGGGCATCGTTGCGGTGCCGGGACTGAATGTGTTCGAGCTCCTGCCCAATCCCAACGACGGCCGCTTCAATGTCGTCTTGGAATTCGACCGCAGCCAAGAGGCGGTGATCGATCTGTACGCCTACAACGGCCAGCTGCTCCAACGCTCGATCCACCAGGGACAAAGCCTGCAGATCCCCTTCGATTTGACCGGCCAAAATAGCGGGGTGTTCTTCGTGCTTGTCCGCACCGCCGAAGGGTACACGGCCAAACCCGTGGTCCTGACCAGATAAAATCCGGCCAGCCCCTTTTTCAAGGCCCGTCCAATACGGTTGGACGGGCTTTTTTTTTGCAAAAAACAGGAAGTAAATTTGTCCCGTCAGGATCGTTCACCCCAAAAACCTCCGCTTTGCGATTTTCCTCCCAAACCATCCGTGAAGGCCAATTGCCCGAAACGGTGCGTTCCACGCAGTTGCCCCTGTATGCGACCTCCTCGTTTTGTTTCGAATCGCTGGAAGAAGGGATAGACACCTTTGAAGGGCGCAAGCACCTGCATTTTTACAGTCGTTACGGCAACCCCACCGTAGAGGCCGTCGCCGACAAAATCGCCCGACTGGAGGCCTACGGAAGTGGTTTCGAGGCCCACGGCGTGCTGGTATCCTCGGGGATGGCCGCCATTTCCACCCTGTGCCTCGCCACCCTCAGAAGCGGCGACAAACTGCTGACCCAGCCCGATCTGTACGGCGGCACGACCGAACTTTTCCTCAAGATCCTCGGCCCGATGGGCGTGGAAACTTTGACGGCCGACCTGCAGGATCTCGAAGCGGTGGACAAACTCGTGGCCGCCGAACCGCGGATCCGCATGTTGTATTTCGAGACTCCGTCGAACCCCACGCTCCGGTGCCTGGACATTGCCGCCCTCGCCGACATCGCGCGGCGCCACGGCCGGCTCAGCGTGGTGGACAACACTTTTTGTACCCCTTATCTGCAGCAGCCCCTGCTCCTCGGCGCCGATGCGGTAATCCATTCCACCACCAAGTACCTCAACGGCCACGGAAATTCCACCGCGGGCATCATCGTGGGCCGCTCGGAAGAACTCGTCAAAGGCCCCGTTTGGCAGGCCATGAAACTGCTCGGCACCAACTGCAGCCCGTTCGAGGCGTGGCTGACCAACAACGGACTGAAAACCTTGGGGCTGCGGATGGACAAGCACTCCGCCAACGCCATGTCCGTCGCCTCTTTTTTGGAAAACCATCCCCGAATCGCCCGCGTCAACTACAACGGGCTGACCGGACATCCCGACCATCTGCTCGCGAAAAAGCAGATGCGGGGCTTCGGAGGGATGCTCAGTTTCGAGGTGACAGGCGGACTGGAAGCGGCCGCCCAATTCATGGACAAACTGCGTTTTTGCCTGATCGCGCCTACCTTGGGCGATGTGGAGACCCTGGCGGTCCATCCGGCCTCGATGTCGCACCGGGCCCTGTCGCCCGCGGTCCGGGAAGCCAATGGGATACCCGACGGCCTGATCCGGCTTTCGGTGGGCATCGAAGATTCGGAAGACATCTTGGAGGACCTGGCACAGGCCCTCTAAAGCGATGCTCAGCGGAACAAGGTCATCTCCACGCGGCGGTTGACGCCGTCTCCCTTGGGGCCGACCATGCCCGAGGCGCCCGCGCCCGTTTTGTTGAGCCGTTCAACGGCAATGCCCCGTGTGGCGAAGTAGGTGAAAACCTCCTCTGCACGCTGCTGGGAAAGGAGCAACGCCTTTTCGTTTCCCATATTGGCATCGGCATACGCGACGATGTTGAGCTTCCAAGAGGGATGGGCAAGCAGTTGTTTACGAATGTTTTCGAGCCGCTCGTAGGCCACTGCCGGATTGCTGAACCGAAGGCCGTTCGACCAAAAAAGAAGGCGAGTGACGCCGCTCGGCGGAACACTGTTGTCGGGGGCGGGGGGAGGAACTTCTATCGCCTTGGGCTGCGGTTCGGGTTGCTGGACGACCACTTCGGGCTCTTCCTCTTCGACCACTTCCGTCTGTTTTTGGGGCTCGGAAGGCAATCCTTTTTCGAAATTGTCGATCCGTTTGTCCATGTCTTTCGGTGTCCCCAACGAAGGATCCCCGGGCGGCTTCACCTTGATGTGCAGCGCATTGAAATGCCGTTCGCTGTCTTCGTTGCCCCGGCCTTCGATCAGGTGAACCTTCGTCAGTCCGACCGGCAGGCGCGGGAAAACGATTTCCGCCGTCTGCATTTCGCCCACGACCTGCGGAAGCGCAAATTCGGGCTTGTTGCGCAGGGTCCGGTTGCGCAGGACGCCACCGGCCCGGATGTTCTGCACGTCCACCAAATTGAACGAATTGGGGATACCCTGCTTCGGCTCCAGATTTTTCAGATACCAGGGGGATTCGCCGCTCGGTCCATAATACGTCGCGCTGCCGCCTTCCCATTCGGCTTTGTACCGGAAAAAGAAAACGGTCCGGCTGTTCCAATACTCGATCTTGTCCAAGATGTAGTTGTCCTGCCATTGGGTGTACTCCGGACGGTAATCCGTGTACAGCAGCGTGTCTTTTTGCGGTTGATCCGAGGCGTTTCCCGTTGCGCCGTACAGCACGAACAGGAGCAATGCGAACAGGCGACAGAGCAGTTTCGGCATTTTGTTGGTTATTGGTGAAAACAATCCGGGGCCGCCGCCCCTCTACAAACGTTGTTCCAAAATCGATTTATTGTCCCGGTCCGGGCATCAGAAAACAGACCTCGTTTTTTTTATATTTTTTTAAAAAAAGATTCCGAAAAAAGCGCTTCCGACGAATCCTAGGATGCCGGTGCCGAAAAGGATCGGGGTTATTCGCACCAGCGGAACACCACCTCGGCGTTGATGGGCACATAACCCTGGGGATTGTATCGGATCCGGTAACGGAATTTCATCCCGAAACGGTTTTGGAACAGGTAATCGCCCAAGCGGTTGTCGAACGGCGTGGGGATCAGATCGAGCACCCCGCCGGTATTTTCGGGCACATCGTCGCGATAGGCGATCTGGAAATCCGGTTTGCCCGGGGCAGTCAGCCACAATTCGATCCATTGCAGGTAGCGCAGGGTCTGGTTGTCGGTCACGACCAGCCGCACCGAGCCGGTGGCCAAGGTGGCGCCGAGGGAATCCACGAGGCCGCTCTGTTGCGGAGTTTCCAGGTAGTGGGTCAAAAATTCGTTGATGCCCGTCGGAAATTCCGTCTGGACGAAAAAACCCACATCGGACGGATTGTCGCACTCGGTCCGGCAGGCGCCGATGGCCATAGCCCATAGGGCGAGGAATAGCAACGGGATTATTCGGGCCATAGGGATCAAAAACGGGGGGGCAAAAAATGAAAAGCAGGGCAAAACTAATATTTTTGGGGCATGCGCCGCACCGCGACGAAGCGCTTTTCACCAACGCTCCGCGGGCCGGTTTTGTGATTTTTTCCGGGCACAAAAAACGGTCTTTCACGTAAAATCGCCCGATTTGCTTATTTTGGCCCTTGCATATTTTTCAAAACACGAGTCAGCCATGGGCGTAGAACAGGTAAAATTGGCCAGCCAGCAATCCTCCGACGATCTGCAGGCCTTCATGCGTCGTTTGCTCAACGACGTACGAGCATTCGAGCACATGCTCGACAACGATTACTTCGAGAGCGGCATCAAACGCATCGGCGCCGAGCAGGAACTGTGCCTCGTGGACGCGCATTTCAAGCCCGCCATGGTCAACATGGCCATTTTGGAGCACTTCCATCCCGACTGGCTGACCACCGAACTGGGGCAGTTCAACCTCGAGTGCAACCTCACCCCGCAGGATTTCGTGGGCAATGCCCTCGGCAACCTGGAAGCCGAACTGTCGGGCTTTTTGCAGGAACTGCGTGCGGCCGCCACTGCCCAACAGGCCCGCGTGGTGCTGACCGGCATCCTGCCGACCCTCCGCAAATCAGACCTCGAACTGGAGCACCTCACGCCCAAGCCGCGCTATTTTGCCCTGATGCAGGCCCTCAAAAACCTCCGCGGTTCGGATTACGAAGTGCGCCTCGAGGGCATCGACGAGCTCAGTCTGCGCCACGACTCCCCCCTTCTGGAAGCCTGCAACACCAGTTTTCAGGTACACCTGCAGGTCTCGCCCAAGGATTTCGTGCCGTACTACAACAACGCGCTCGCCATCGCCGGCCCCACCATGGCCATGGCCGCCAATTCGCCCCTTCTCTTCGGCAAAAGGCTGTGGCACGAAACGCGGATCATGCTCTTCCAGCAATCCATCGACACCCGCACGGCTTCCACCAACATGCGCTACCGCCCTCCACGGGTCACTTTCGGAAACGATTGGCTGCGCAAGTCCATCCTCGAAATTTACCGGGAGGACATCGCCCGTTTCCGGGTCATCATGACCGCCGAACAGGACGAGGACGCCTTCGAAATGCTCAACAAGGGCGAAACCCCCAAGCTCCGGGCCCTACAGGTGCACAACAGCACCGTTTACCGTTGGAACAGGCCCTGCTACGGGATCAGCCCCAACGGCAAACCACATCTCCGCATCGAAAACCGCATCCTTCCCGCCGGGCCGACGGTCGTGGACGAAATCGCCAACACGGCTTTCTGGCTGGGACTGATGGAAGGCGCCGCCCGAAACTACGGGGACGTGACCCGAAAAATGAGTTTCGACGACGCCCGCGACAACTTCGTAAAAGGTGCGCGTACCGGTATCGATTCCAAGTTCACGTGGTTCAACAACCAAAAAATAACCGCCCAAGAGCTCATCCTGAAAGAACTCCTGCCCTTGGCCAAGGAAGGCTTGGTAGCCAACCGGATCGCCGAAACGGATATCGCCCGCTACCTCGATGTGGTAGAAAACCGTACCCGCGAACTGGCCACCGGTGCGCGGTGGTTGCTGCGCTCTTACTCCTCGTTCATCCAAGAAACCACCACCGACGAGGCCATCGTGGCCGTCACCTCGGCGATGTACGAAAACCAGTGGGAAAACCGCCCGGTCCACACTTGGGAACTGCCCAAGCTCAGCGACCTGAAAGAATACGAACCGTCCAGCCAGCTCGTGGAGGAATTCATGTCCACCGACTTCATCACCGTTCGCCGCGAGGACGTGCTGGAGTTCGTGACCGACCTGATGGATTGGCGGGGCCTTCGCTACCTGCCCGTGGAAGACGAACACGGCAAACTGGTGGGCCTGCTGACCTCCAAACTGCTGATGCGCCAACTGTCGAACAAGTTGGCCGACAAGGCCCAAGAGGCCACCACGGTGGAGGAGATCATGGTCAAGAACGTGATTACCATAGCGCCCGACCAGACGGTCCTGCAAGCGATCAACTGTATGAGCGAACACGATATCGGTTGCCTGCCCGTGGTCAAGGAGGGTGAATTGCTGGGCCTGATCACCGAGAAAAATTTCGTCAACCTTTCCAAAAGGCTTATCCAGCGCATGAACGAATGAACCGGTACCTGTCGCTCATCAAATTCAGCCACACGGTCTTTGCGCTGCCCTTCGCCCTGATCGGTTTTTTCCTCGCCACGACCGAACGGGGCAGCGGGGTGGATTGGAAACTGTTCGCGCTCGTGCTGGTGTGCATGGTGACCGCCCGGAGCGCGGCCATGGCGTTCAACCGTTGGGCCGACCGTCGTTTCGACGGCCAAAACCCTCGAACGGCGATACGCGAAATCCCGGCCGGCGCGATCCTTCCCCAACGGGCCCTGGCCTTCGTGGTCCTGAACGCCCTGGCCTTCGTGGCGGCCACTTGGCTCATCAACCCGTTGTGCTTCGCACTGTCGCCAGTGGCCCTGGCCGTTGTGCTGGGCTACAGCTACACCAAACGTTTCACGGCCCTGTGCCATTGGGTGCTCGGTGCCGGGCTGGCCCTCGCGCCGATCGGGGCCTATGTGGCCGTGACAGGCCAATTTGCCGCTTTGCCGTGGATTTTTTCGGCGCTGGTTTTTACTTGGGTCTCCGGATTCGACATCATCTACGCCTTGCAGGACGAGGAATTCGACCGTTCGCAGGGGCTTCATTCCGTTCCCGTGCTGTTGGGCAAAAGCGGTGCCTTGCGCCTGTCGGAGGCCTTGCACCTGCTCTGCGCCCTGTCCGTAGCCTTTGCCGGTTGGTGGGGCGTTTTCGGGGCGGGGTACTGGACCGGAGCCGCCGCGTTCACGGCCTTGCTGATCTATCAGCACACCCTGGTCAAACCCGACGACCTCTCGCGCGTCAACTTGGCGTTTTTCACGGCCAACGGCGTGGGCAGCGTGGTATTCGGTTGCTTTGTGCTGGCAGATCTGTACTGGTGCCGTTGATCGGCTGCCCGTTCATTCCGCCGGCCACTCGGCCAAATAGCGGTCTTCCTTGGCCCGCATCTGCATTTCCTCTTGCAGCGTTTTGTCGACGTAGCCCAACAAATGCAACAGCCCATGCGCCATCACGCGGCGCAATTCGGTCTCCGCGGGCACGCCCAGTTCGGACGCATTCTCGCGGGTACGCTCCACGCTGATGAACACATCGCCCTCCACGACGGGAGGCACCTGATAGGGAAAAGTGATGACATCGGTCAACGTGTCGTGGTCCAAGTATTCAACGTTCAATCGGTGCAGATACTCATCGTCGCAAAAAATATAGGTCAGGGAGCGCAGCTCGCCGTTTTCCGACCGAACGATGGAGGATAGCCAAACAAACAGCCCCTTTTCCTGCTCGGAGGAAAAGGGGTGCTCGATATTTTCGGAAAAAAATTGGATCGCAGGCTCCAATGCTCGTTCAGCGGGTCAGGTTGAACTGCATCTCCACCGTTCGGCCGGCGTTGCGGTACACCACGCGGTCGCAGATCTGGCGGATCAGATAAACGCCGCGGCCACCTTCTTTGCACAGGTTTTCCGGTGCAGTGGGATCGGGGACCACATCGGGATCGAAACCGAGGCCTTCGTCTTCGACGACGAACGAAACGGCTCCCACGTTGCGACTCGTATAGACCCGTACTTTTTTTGCGGCCTTCATGCGGTTGCCGTGATATATCGCGTTCGTGACGGCCTCTGTGAGGGCCAACAACATGACACCCTTCTTTTCCTCTCCGATGCGACATTCTTTGGCGATTTTGCTCACCAAAGGCGCTACAAGGGAAATGTTGTTGGGCAAAGACGGAAATTCCAAGGCAGTCTGGTCAACTTGCTTCATACGATACGATTCGGTGCTCACGCTTGTTTATCGGCCTTTTATACGGATTACGCGCCTACCGTGTTGCGTTTTTTTTATTTTTTTCGTAAAAAAATAATGCGTACATAAACAAACGCCCGTTTTTTTGAAACATTTTGCATCAAGTTTTTGCTGTTTTTCCAGAGCGCAAAGTGTTGGCAAAAAACCTGAAAGCCGGGCGCCGCCTTATCTTTGCGAAAATTGCCCGAAAACACCGCTCGGAAATGGGAATTCTGGACATATTGCTGGCCCCTTTGTATGTCGCCCTGCTGTTTGCAGTGGCACGGATGTACGGCAATATGCGATACTCCGACAATCTGGCCATCCAAAAGTATTACAACTGGGCTTTGGGGGTCAAGCTCATCGGGGCATTTTTGTATGTGCTCGTGTATGTGTACTACTACAAAGCGGGCGATACCATGACCTACTTCAAGGGGGCCAAGATATTGTTCAAAGCCTTTACGGAAGACCCTGCATCGGCCATCTCGATCTATTTCCTCGATACAGGGGAAGAGACGGTCAACACGCAGATGTACACCAAGAAAATGCCTTTTTTCAACCAGAGCGAAGGTTTTTTCATGCACAAGATTTGCGGTGTGTTTGCGCTGGTGACCTTCAATTCTTATCTTCTGTCCTCGTTTTTTTTCGCTTTTTACAATTTCACGGGGGCGGTTAAAATGTTCGAGGTTTTCCAGCGCAAATTCCCCCGCCACACCAAGGCCATCGCGATCGGCTCGTTTTTTATCCCTTCGGTCATTTTTTGGGGCAGCGGCATATCCAAAGACACGGTCTGTATGGGTTCGATCGGATGGTTGTTTTATGCATTTGACAATCTTTTTTCCGGAAAAAAAATTCTCAAGTCGGTTTTTTTGGTGGTGCTGATGTCATATCTGATCGTCACACTGAAAGGGTACATCCTGATGACTTTTCTTCCGGCCGTGCTGATCTGGTTTTATCTGCGGGTCATCGGGCAGATCAAGAACAAAGTGTTGAAGTACATCAGCGCCGTGGTGATGTTGGCCGCGATCGGGGTGGGAGGCGCCGTGATGGTGCAGTTCATCGCCCAAGCGTCGCAAAAATACGCGTTCGACCGGGTGCAGAAACTGGCCGAAGGATTTTGGGAATACCACAGTTACCTCGAGGAAAGCGGCGAATCAGGCTCGGGCTACACATTGCACATCACCGATGCCTCTGCGGCCGGTATGATCAAAGTGATGCCGGAAGCGGTGAACGTCACTCTGTTCAGGCCCTATGTATGGGAAGTGCGCAATCCTTTCATGATGTTGTCGGCGATCGAGAGCCTGATATTGTTCGTCATGTTCCTACAGTTGTTCAGACAGGTCGGTTTTGGCGGTTTTTTTCGAAGTTTCGGCGTACCGGAAATCAGTTTGTGCATCCTTTTTTCGATCGTGCTGGGCTTTGCCGTGGGCGTGACGGCCTTCAACTTCGGTGCATTGGTCCGCTTCAAGATTCCGCTGCTGCCGTTTTTCTTCATCGGCCTCACCTTGATACGCCATTCAAAACGAATCTTGGACGGCCCGCCCAAAAAGAAGAAAAAGAAAAAGGTGCTCCGCCCGGAACCGAAACCGGTACCGGCCAACGAAGCGGGTCTATCCCCAATTGGTTAGGGCCTCCCCCGTTTTGGGTAATTTGCTCCGTTCGAGGCGAAAAGCATGCCGCGACAGAGTTGGGACCGCCCGCGATCGGGTATCTTTGGGCCCCGATCGGCCCAGGGCCGGTCGCACCGGCACATGAAGTTCCTCGAACCGTTTTTTTGGGCTTGTCTGATCCCCTTGGCCGCTTCGGCGCAGCCGGGCGACTCCGTCCGCGTGCTCGCTCCGGTCACCGTCCAGGCCCCACAGGTGCAAACGGGCGTATCGGCCCAGCGGGGGGTGCGCGATTTCACGATTTTCGAGGGCCGCAAGAACGAGGTGGTCAACCTCTCCAACCTCACGGCCAACACGGCCACCAACAACGCCCGACAGGTGCTCGGCCGGGTGACGGGGCTCAATATCTGGGAAAGCGACCGGGCAGGGCTGCAACTG
The DNA here is from genome assembly GCA_040380145.1 of Lewinellaceae bacterium. GTDB lineage: Bacteria > Bacteroidota > Bacteroidia > Chitinophagales > Saprospiraceae > JBEIJQ01. The sequence continues at coordinate 10,791 of JBEIJQ010000007.1, forward strand.
GGGGTCGGCGGACGGGGGCTCAGTCCCAACCGGACGGCCAGTTTCAACACGCGCCAGAACGGGTACGATATCAGCGCCGATGCCCTCGGCTATCCCGAAAGTTACTACACCCCGCCCCTCGATGCCGTAGAGCGGATCGAAGTGGTGCGCGGCGCAGCCTCCCTGCAGTACGGCACCCAGTTCGGCGGCACGATGAATTTTGTGCTCAAAAAAGGATCCGCCGAACGCCCTTTCCGTTTCACGACCAAACAAACCTACGGCTCCTGGAATTTTTTCGGGAGTTTCAACAGCGTCGGCGGCTCGGTAGCCGACGGCAAGTTGCGCTACTATGCCTTTTACCAACGCCGACAGGGCGATGGATGGCGGCCCAACAGCCGCTTTCGCGCCGACAACGGCTACCTTGCCCTGCGCTGGCGGTTGTCGGAAAATTGGTCGCTTGGCGCCGAAGCTACCCTCTTGGAGTATGTGGCCCAGCAGCCCGGCGGACTGACGGACGCCCAATTCGCCCAAGATCCGCGCCAGTCCGTGCGCGCCCGCAACTGGTTCAGGGTGCGCTGGCACCTTTTCGCGCTGACCCTGGACGCCCGGCTCGGCGAACGCACGGCGCTCAACCTGCGCACTTTTGGATTGGCCGCCCGCCGCGATGCGCTCGGCAACCTTTCCCGCATCAACGTGGCCGACCTGGGCGGTCAACGGGACCTCATCGAGGGCCGTTTCGAAAACCTCGGTGCCGAGGCCCGTCTGCTCCACCGATACGCCGTTCGCGGCGCCCAATGGCACCTGTTGGTGGGCGTCCGGGCCTACCACGGGACCACCAAGGCCCGGCAGGGCTTGGCCGACGACGGCTCGGGGCCGGCCTTTTCGTTTGTTTCGCCCGATTATGTGGAAGGCTCGGATTATCGTTTCCCCAACGACAACCTCGCGTTTTTTGCCGAGCACATTTTCCGAATCGGTGAGCAGCTCAGCATCACCCCCGGCATGCGCTGGGAATTCATCCGCACCCGGGCAGAGGGTTATTACCGACAACGGGTCTTCGATTTCGCCGGCAACCTCGTGGCCGATACCCGTGTGGACGAACAGCTCGACCGGCCCCGATCGTTTTTCCTGGTCGGAGTGGGCGCCGGTTGGCGCATACGGCCGCACTTGGAACTGTACGCCAATGCGACCCAAAACTATCGGGCCATCAATTTTTCGGACCTGCGCATCGCCAACCCCAACTTTGCCGTGGATCCCGCCATCCGCGACGAACGCGGCTTCACCGCCGACCTCGGCCTGCGGGGCCAACGCGAAGGCAAATGGTCTTTCGACGTGACCGCCTTCTATGTGCGGTGCCGCGATCGGATCGGACTGCTCCTGCGGGCCGATCAACCGCCGCTTTACCTCGATTACCGGTTGCGGACCAATGTGGGCGATTCGCGCAACCTGGGCATCGAATGTTCGGGCGAGATCAACCTGCTCGGCGGATCGACGACCGCTGCGAACAAGAGCGCCTCGCTCAACCTGTTCGCCAATGTGGCCTATGTCGATGCCCGATACGGCCGATCCGACGACCCGTCCATCTCGGGCAAGTTCGTCGAACAAGCTCCGCCCCTGCTCCTACGGGGCGGACTGCAGGGGGCTTGGAAAGGCCTGCGGGGCAGTGTCCAATGGTCCTATACCGCCAAGCACTATACCGACGCTTCCAACGCCGAAAGAAGCTCCTCTGCGGTGAACGGCGCCATACCGGCCTATTCGGTGGGCGATGTCAGCCTGTCCTACACTTTCCGGACCTTCACACTGGAACTGAGCTGCAACAATGTCCTCGATGCCCATTATTTCACCCGCAGGGCCGACGCATACCCGGGCCCTGGCATCATCCCCGCCGACGGAAGGGCTTTTTATGTGGGGCTCTTGTACCAAATGGCCGAGAAAAAACCGGTTCGAGTCCTACCCGTGCAGTCGTTTAGGAATTAGACGTATGGGAACCGTTATTTCGAAAAAAACAACCGGCCCCAAAAGCATCGAGGGCTGCCGAACATTTGTTCGGCAGCCCTCGGCAAAATCCTTTCCACCAAATAGTTCGGATGAAAGGCTCAACTCACAGAACAACCATCAATGGCCGCTTCCGTGCTCGGCGGGAGCCGGCTCGGTCTGCGTTTCGGTGGTATCGGGCGTGGTTTCTTCACCGGCGCCTTGGTCCTTGTTCATGCTCTCTTTGTTCATGTCCACCAGCCATTTGCCGTCTTTCTGGACGAGCACCAGATCCATTTCGTTGCCCTTATCGTCGCAGCAGACTTTACAATTCTTTTTGTCGCCGGTACCTTCGCAAGTGGCTTTTTCGAATTTGCCCTTGCCCATTTCTTCTTTGATCTTGTCGCCCATGGAAGCCAGCATGGGCTCAACCATTTCGAGCATTTTGTTGGTGGATTCGGTGCCAAATGCCTTGGCTCCTTTGAAATCGCCTTTGTCCATGGCCTTGGCGAATTCGAGGGCCACATCTTCAGGGGTTTTGGCGGTGCCGCCGCAACCGAAAACAAACAGCAGGGCAGCGGATAAAATCAACAACTTGTTCATAAGGATTAAATTGAGGGTTTAAAGAAAATTTTGTCAAAAGTAGGCAAATTAAATTTTGCGCAAAGCAAAAAAGCAAAAAAGACATGTAAGATGACAGCAAAAATCAATGGCCGCCTCCGTGCTCGGCAGGCGCTTGGAGGGTGTCCCCCACTTCTTCCGTAACGGGGGCCTCCTCCCGTTTTTGGTCCTCTTTGTTCATGTCAACCAACCATTTGCCTTCTTGTTTGACGAGCACGAGTGGTTTTTCGGCGCCGTCCTTGTCGCAGCAGACGGTACATGTTTTTTTGTCGTCCGTGCCTTCGCAGGTGGCTTTTTCGAACTTGCCCTTGCCCGTTTCGGCTTGGCCGCTATTGCCCATGGCATCTTTGAACATCTGCAATTTTTCGAGCAGTTGGCGGGTGTTTTCGGTACAATAGGCCTTGGCGGATTTGAAGTCGTCGTTGTCCACTGCCTTGAGATAGGCGATGGACACCTCTTCGGGGGTTTTGGCGGTTTCGCCGCAACCGCCAACAAACAAAAACAGGGCAAAAAGAATCGGCAACTCTTTCATATCGAAAATATAAGGGTAAAAAAAAAGGAAGGATCGGAAAGTTCGGTTTTGCCGGGGCGATACTATTCCTCGTCGGGCTCGGGCTGGAATTCGACGGCCGGAGGAGCCTCCGAAGGATCTTCGCCGCCCATTTCGCTTTCTTTTTGGAGATCGACTTTCCATTTACCGTCTTCTTTGACCAGTTCCAGTGGTCCGCTCTGGCCTTCCGATCCGCAGCAGACGGTACAGGTTTTTTTGTCATCCGTTCCTTCACAGGTGGCTTTTTCGAATTTGCCCTTGCCCATTTCGGCCTTGAGGTTTTGTACTTCTGGGGTCTCGGCCGCCAAGAAAGTTTCCAATTTTTCGATCATGGGCAAAACCCCGGCCGTACAAAGTGTTTTGGCCGTTTTGCAGTCGCCTTTGTCGATGGCCGTGGCAAATTGCAGGGCCACCTCCTCGGGCGTTTTGGCGGTTTCGCCGCAGCCGGCGATGGCCAAGGCGGCCAAGGCGGCCAAGAGAAATTTTTTCATGGAAAAAGTTGGTGGTGAAGAGGGAACAATGGAAAAACAGGGTTGGCAGCGGTCCCTTTGCGGCAATTCCGGATCGGTGCGCGTACCTTTGCACACAAAAGTAAACAAATGTTCGGGTTGTTCCCGAACGAGCAGTTTTCCCACACGGCCAAACATCGATCAGTTTTGGAAGCATTTTTCAGGCACGAGCGCATGGCGCCCTTTTATTCCCGCCCGCTCCAGCGAGACGTTCACATCGAAATGTTCCTGCCCTTGGACCGGTCCGGATTCGGGGCGGAAAAGTATCCGTTGCTGCTGTTGAACGACGGACAGGACCTGCGCGCGCTGCGCTTGGCCGAGACCCTCGACAAGATGGCCGGGCGGGGCGAACTGCGCCCCTTCGTGCTGGCCGCCGTGCACGCGGGCAACCGCATGCAGGAATACGGGGTCACTGACCGTCCCGATTACAAACAGCGGGGCGGCATGGCCCGTGAGTACGGGCATTTCGTGCAGGGCGAACTGCTGCCTTTTTTGGCCGACCGATTCCCGATCCAACCGAGCGGTCCGTCGAATGCCGTGGCCGGCTTTTCGCTGGGCGGTCTTTCGGCCTTCGATCTGGCCTGGCAGCACCCGCAACTGTTCGGCAAAGTCGGTGTTTTTTCGGGCTCTTTTTGGTGGCGCGCCCAACCGTCCGCGCCCGAAGCGCCCGATGCCCACCGCATCGCCCATGATCTGGTGGCAGCGGGCCCTTTGCGCCCCGGCCTGCGCTTTTGGTTCCAAACGGGCACCCACGACGAAGCCGAAGACCGCAACGGCAACGGCGTCATCGATTCCATAGACGACACCCTGGACCTCATCGTGGCCCTCACGCGCCTGGGCTATCGGCCGTTCCACGACATCCAATACCTCGAATTGGACCGCGGCACGCACCACCCGGCCACTTGGGGCAAGGCGTTTCCGCATTTCCTGAAATGGGCGTTCGGAGCCTGATTTTTTTCGAAAAAATTTCATTTCCATGCGCATCCCGATTATCGCCGTTTGCCTGCTGGGGATTTGTCGAGCCGCGCTGGGACAATCCATCGAGGTCGGCCCCGTGATCGGCTCGGTGAGCGACACGGGATTTCGGGTGTACGTGCGCCCTGCCTTTCCGGCCGATGTGCAGGTGGAAGCGACAGTGGGACCGGCCGGACCTTGCACGGCCCGCGCCGTATCTCCGCGGGAAGACATGCTGTCCGACACGGGCCATATCTTGACGGTGAACGGCCTGGCGCCCGGCACCGAATACGGGCTACGTTTTTTCGTGAACGGGCGGCCCGATACGCTGCGGGCCACGGTGTGCACTTTTCCGCGTCCCGGCGAAAAGGGCACCTTCACCTTTGTGGCGGGCTCGTGCCAAGAGACCGCCAACATGAAAACCTTCGACCGCATCGCCGAATTGCGGCCCTATTTCTTTTTGCACACGGGCGATTACACCTATCCCGACTACCAGATCGGACCCGATTACGCGGGCAATTACGGTCTGGTGGCCCATTCGTACCGCCGGCGCTATCGGGAGCCCCGGATGCGGGAGATGCTCAGGGGCGTGCCGCTGGATTATGTGTACGACGACAACGACTACGTGGGCGGCAACGGCACCCGGGGCCACCTCAACCTGTTCGACATCGTGCCGTCCCCGCGCAATCCGCACCGGATCGGCAGCGCGGTTTTCCGCTCGGTGCCCATCCCCGGTACTTGGCGGCGCAACGTGATCCGTGGATACAGCGAGTTTTTTCCGCACTATCCCCTGCCCGATACCAGCGAGGGCATTTACCACAGTTTCCGATTCGCCAACGCGGAGTTTTTCTTCGTGGACCGGTGCTCTGCCCGCGAATTTCCCTTGGAACATACTTTTCGGAAAAAAGGGCGCCGTTGGATATTTGATCCGCCGGCCGACAACCGCGTGTTCGGCGAAAAACAAATGCAATGGCTCTGCAACGGCCTCAAATGTTCGACGGCGCACTGGAAGTTCATCGTCAGCGGCGTGCCGCTCAACCGGAGCGTGCGCAAACTGATCCTCGCCGGTCAGGCTTTCCAGCGGTGGCGGTTGAAGGGGTACTCCGGCTTCCACCTGATGCAGGCCATGTCGTCGTACTGGGCCGCCGCTCCGGCAGAGCAAGCAGATTTTTTCGATTTTTTGGAAAAAGAAAACATCCGCAACGTCATCGTCATCAGCGGCGACACCCATTTCAGTGCCCTCGACGACGGCCGCAACGCCGGCCTGCCCGAACTCTGCGCCAGTGGCCTGAGCGTCAACCCCGACGATACCCGCCTGCTACATTACCTCGATCTGCTCGGTCGGCTGACGATGCGCTTCCGGGCAAAAAAAGGGCTTTGGAACCACGGCGGAACAGGCCTCGGCAACCGGTCCCACAAAAATACCTTCGGAAAGATCACCCTCGTGGGCGACCAAAAAGTCGAACTTTCGGTGGTGGACGAAGACGGCAACATCATCGCCCGTATGGATGTTTATTCGAAGCCCTGATTTTTTCCCATGAACAACCTCCACCTCGCACAACTCCGCACCGATTACCAAATGGCCGCCTTCGACGAAGCACAGGCCTTGGCCGATCCTTTCGAACAGTTCCGCAAATGGCTCGCCGAAGCCGTGCAGAGCCAACTGCCCGAACCCAACGCGCTGACCCTCGCGACGGTCGCCCCAGACGGCAGGCCCTCCGCAAGGGTGGTGCTGTTGAAAAGCCTCGATTCGGGCCTGGTCTTTTTCACCAACTACGACAGCCGGAAAGGTCGGGAAATAACCCACAACCAATCCGTGGCGATGGTTTTCCTTTGGCTGGAGCTCCAGCGCCAGGTGCGCGTGGAAGGCCGTGCGCAAATGATCGACCGTGCCGAATCCGAGGCGTATTTCCAAAGCAGGCCGCTCGGCAGCCAACTCGGCGCATGGGCATCGCCCCAGAGCAAGGTCGTACCGGGACGGGATTTCCTCGAAGAATCTTTTAGCGCGACGGAAGCGCGGTTCGCCGGCGCAGATCCGCTTCCCGTGCCGCCGAATTGGGGCGGTTACCGCGTGATCCCCGAAACGATGGAATTTTGGCAGGGGCGCGGCTCGCGGATGCACGACCGCCTGCGATACACCAGACCGATGCCGGGCGGCGAATGGCGCATCGAACGACTGGCCCCCTGATCCGACCCTTTTTTTCCCGTGGACCGTTTGGACTGGCAGCAAAACCCGGAAAAAGCCCTCGAAGAGGTCTTCCGGTCAGAGTATGTCCACCTGTGCCGATCGGCGCTCCGATTGGTCGGCCGCTCGGATGTGGCCGAAGACCTGGTCCAAGACGCTTTTCTCGAAGTCTGGCGTCGGCGCGAAAACCTCGATTTCCGGATTTCCGTGCAGGCGTATCTCCGCCGGGCCGTGGCAAACCGGTCGCTGAACTACCTGCGCGACAACCGCCGGACGACCGAACTGACGCCCGAAATCAGCGCCCGTCCAGGCCATCTCAACGGCGAATCCCCCACGGAAACCGCCGAATTGCAGCGGCTGATCTCCGATACCATCGACAGACTGCCCGATAAATGCCGCGAGGCGTTCTTGTTGAGCCGCTACGATGGTTTTTCCTACAAAGAAATCGCCGAAAAACTGGGTATTTCCGTCAAAACCGTGGAAAAACATATCGCCAAAGGCCTGCTGTCCTTGCGGAACGTTCTGCGGGCCAACCATTTTCTGAAAAAATAATCCGCCCCCCGATGGGGGAAGCGCACCCAAAAAGGTGTCTGGATTTCTGTTGCGGCAAACGCCGCTCCATCAGAACCGGAAAAAAATACCTGCCATGACCGACGAAATCCGCTCCGCAATTCTGCTGCACAAAGAATCGACCTCTTCCCTCGAAGAAGGCGAGCGCGCGGAGCTGGACGAATGGCGCCGGACCGATCCCTCTGCCGGTGAGACAGAGGCCTCCATCGGCGCGGTGTGGCACTTAGCCGCCGAGGCCGATCCGGCCGGGCCTTGGACTCCGGACCTCCACGCGGCTTGGAGCCGCCTTCAAAGGCGAATGGAAACAGAAAATCCGGCTGTGGCCGACCGAACGGACGCTCCCCGGCGGAGACTTTTCGCTTCGCCGCTCCCCTGGGCGGCCGCCGTTGCCGCGCTGCTCGGAATCGCCCTGTGGTGGCAGCTCCGGCCGGCCGCCGAATCGGTGCGCACCGCCGAGGCATGGGCCGAAAACACCCCGACCGTGCAACTGGCCGACGGATCCACGGTGCACCTGCGCGCCGGAGCACGACTGCGTTACCCCGAACGGTTCGGCGAATCCGAAAGGACCGTACAATTGGAAGGGGAAGCGTTTTTCGAGGTGTCCCATCTTTCGGACGGACAGCCCTTCCGGGTAGAAACCCGGCATGCCCAAGTGGAAGTGCTCGGCACTGCTTTCAACGTCAACGAACTGACCGGAGGGCTCGGATGCGCCGTCAGCGTGCACCGCGGCTCCGTGCGTTTCGCGCTCCGTTCGGACGGATCGGCCTCTGGCACGGTGCTGCTGGGCGCCGGAGAAAGTGCCCGTTACGATGCCCGCGCCAATCGCCTGACCAAAACCGCGGGCGCTTCCGCCAACGGCGGCGCATGGTTCACGGGTGAACTGTCTTACCGGGACGCACCCCTTTCCCGTGTCTTGGAAGAACTTCAAAGCGAGTTCGGCGTTTCGGCAACACTGGACAACGGCCGTTGGGCGGATTGTCCGTTCACGGGCCGCCTGTACCGGAAAACCTTGTCCGAAAACCTGTCGGCTCTGGCACGGGTGTTCGGCGGCCGTTCCGAAAAGGAGCCCGGTTCCGGTGCTTATCGCCTGTCGGGCGGACGCTGCCGATAAGGCGGCGGATCAGAGGATCTTGCGCAGGCGCGCCACCGGGATGCCCAATTGTTCACGGTATTTGGCCACGGTGCGCCGTGCGATGTTGTAGCCCTTGGCCGAGAGCAGTTCCGTGAGCAGTTCGTCGGAAAGAGGAGTTCGCTTGTCTTCGCCCGCCACGACTTCGGAAAGGAAATTCTTGACTTCCACGGTGGAAACATCCTCTCCGCTGTCCGTTTGCAGGGCTTCGGAGAAAAAGTCCTTGAGGCGGCGGGTCCCGAACTCCGTTTGGACATACTTGCTGTTGACCACCCGAGAAATCGTGGAAATGTCCAACCCCGTGATCTCAGCGATGTTTTTCAGGATCATGGGCCGCAGTTTGCGCTCGTCGCCGGTCAGGAAAAATTCTTTTTGGTAAACCATGATGGCCTGCATGGTGTCGAACATGGTCTTTTGCCGTTGGCGGATGGCGTCTATGAACCACTTGGCCGAGTCTATCTTTTGTTTGATGAACTCGATGGCCTCCTTTTCCTTGCGGCTTTTGTTGGGGTTTTCTTGGTATCCCCGGAGCATTTCCTTGAACTGGTCGCTGATGCGCAAATCGGGCGCGTTGCGAGCGTTCAGCTCCAGATCCAGTTCGCCGTTGCCGTTGTTGTGCACCAAAAAATCGGGCACGATGTACTGGGTGCGGCCGACCGTGGATTTACCGCTGCCATTGTAACTGCTGGCAGGCTTGGGATTGAGCTTGCGGATGAGCGCGAGCGCGTCTTTCAGCTCCTCTTCTTCAATGACCAGAAGGCGCATCAGTTTCTCGTAGTGTCTTTTGGCGAACTCGTCGAACTTTTCGCGCAAGACGCGGACAGCCGTTTCGATGACATCGGACGGGGTGCCCGTGTCGGATTCCAGGCGCCGGTCGAGTTGGATGAGCAGGCATTCGCGCAAGTCCCGTGCGCCGATGCCGGGGGGATCGAAACGGTGAATTTCCGCCAGTACCGCCAGTACTTCCGCCTCATCGGTGGAAATGCCGTGCCCGAAGGCGAGGTCGTCCACGACGGCCGTGATTTCGCGGCGCAGGTAGCCGTCGTCGTCTATGCTGCCGATCAACTGGCGGGCAATGAGCGCTTGTTTGTCCTCGAGGCCCAACAGCCCGAGCTGCTCTTCAAGGTACTCCAACAAAGAGCCCTCCACGGCCATGGGCGTACTTTTTTCCTCCTGGTCGGGTGATTGGTTGTTGGCCTGCAGCTTGTAGGAGGCGATGGCATCGTCGTCGTCGAGATAATCCTCGATGTAGTCGTCGAGAGAAGCGTCTTCGACCGGATCCAAGTCTTCTCCGTCGCCGTCGGGATCCTCTTCGTTCGGTTCTTCCTCGCCGGTGTCGCCGTACAGTTCCTCCTCGGTGTCGTCGGATTTCACATCTTCGAGGGCGGGATTGATCTCCAGTTCTTCTTGTATGCGCTGCTCCAAGTTCACGGTGGGCACTTGGAGCAGTTTCATCACCTGGATCTGTCCGGGCGAAAGTTTCTGCAATTGTTTATGGGAAAGCCTTTGGTCCATGATCGGGTCGATTTTTTATCAGGGTCAAAATTAAAAAAAAATTGGCCGCCTCAACAAATATCATGCCGAATTTTTTTATAAAAAAATAAACGCTCAAAAAAATTCGGCGGACTGACGGGCGTCATTTTTGGGAACCGCCGTGGATGTGCTATTTTTGTAGGACTTTTGGAAAAGACTCCCAATCGTTTTTTCGACAACTTGAACGTTCACCCAACCGTCCCCAGTATGATGCGCCAAGAATACGACCGCTACACCTCCGAAGACCACTTGGTCTGGTCGCTGCTCTACAAAGAGCAGATGGAACAACTGCCGGCAGTGGCCACCCAGGCCTATCTGCACGGCATCCAAAAAGTGCGCTTCGAGGCCGAAAGCGTGCCGCGTTTCGAGATTGTCAGCGAGGAACTCGGCAAATGCACCGGGTGGTCGGTCTATGTGGTGCCCGGCCTGATCGACAACAAGCCGTTTTTCCAGCACTTGGCCAACAAGGAATTTCCCGCCACCACTTGGCTGCGCACCATGGAGCAGCTCAAGTACATCGAGGAGCCCGATATGTTCCACGATGTGTTCGGGCACGTACCGCTGCTCAGCGAGCCTTTTTTCGCCGAATACCTCGCCGGCCTGAGCGCCATTGCGCTCGATCACATCGAAAATCCCACGGGCGTCGAACTGATGGCCCGCATTTATTGGTACACCGTGGAGTTCGGGCTCATCAAAGAGAACGGCCGCGTGAAGATCTACGGCGCTGGCATCCTTTCTTCTCCGGGTGAATCGCGCTACTGCGTGGGCCCGGAAGCCGTGCATGTGCCCTTTGATGTGGAAACCATCATGGAAACGCCCTACATCAAGGACCGTTTCCAGTCGCAGTACTTCGTCATCGACTCGTACGAACAACTCTTCCAGAGCCTGCCCAAGATCCGCGAGGTGGTGCGCCATTTCGTGGAAGAGGACATTTATGTGGCCCCTTCGCCCTGATCCGGCAAAAAGCCCCTTACGCCTTCCCCCTCTTGGACGCATGTCCGGACGCCTTTTCCCAACCCTTTTCGCCGCGCTCGCCTTGGCCCTTTCGACGGCCTGCGAAAACGATCCGCGCGATGTGCAGCGGCTTTCCCCCGACGCGGAATCCGGCGTGGAAACGGCTACCGGCGTGGAACTCCACTATTCCGACTCGGCGGTCGTCCGGGTACGGGTGCGTGCTCCGATGATGAAATCCTACATTGATCCCCAAAAGCCCCGGCGCGTTTTCCCGCAAGGGGTCGGCGTGGAATTTTTCGGCCCCGACCGCCGGCCCTCCAGCCATCTGACCGCCCATTACGCCGTGCGCTACGACAACGAGAACCGGGTCGAGCTGCGCGACAGCGTGGTGGTCTGGAACAATCTCGGCGAAAAACTGGAGACCCAGCAGATGGTCTGGGACGACAAGACCGAACAGCTCACGGCCGACGGCTTCGTGAAGATCAGCCGGCCCGGAGAGATCATCATGGGGTACGGACTGGTTTCCAACCTGGATTTTTCGCGCTGGCACCTTTCCAAGGTCAGCGGCACGGTGAAAACCAAGATCTGACCCCTACCCTTCCACCGCCAACATCTCCTTTCTGTGCGCATCGGCTTGTTTTTCGGATCTTTCAACCCCGTGCACACGGGGCACATGATCATCGCCAACTACTTGGCCAACCACACCGACCTCGATCGGGTTTGGCTGGTGGTATCGCCCCAAAACCCTTTCAAGCAAAAAGAAAGCCTCGCCAACGACTACGCCCGTTTGGATCTCGTGCGCGTGGCCATCGGCGACACGCCCCGATTGGCGGCCTGCGACATCGAATTCCGGCTCCCCCAGCCCTCCTACACGGTGGACACCCTCACGTACCTGGCCGAAAAACACCCCGAACACGAGTTCGTGCTCATCATGGGCGGCGACTCTTTGGCCTCGCTGCCCAAGTGGAAAAACCCGGATACCATCCTGAAAAAACATTCCATATTCGTGTACAAACGCCCCGGGCACGACCTCGGCCCTCTGGCCGATCACCCTTCCGTACGCATCGTTTCCGGCACTCCCCAGATGGAACTCTCCGCCACCTTCATCCGCGAATGCCTGCGCAGCGGAAAATCCGTGCGCTACTTCGTGCCCGACGATGTGTACGACGAACTGATGAAAAGAAAGATGTACTGAACGATCAACGGCCCAACCGCGCGAGCATTTCCGCGGCGGCCCGGTCGGCCGCGCCGGGCGTTCCCAACTTGGCGCGCAACTCGGCATAATCCGCAGATAAGCGTTCCCTTACAGCGGGTTCGTCCAGCTCGCGCAAGGCCGCCGACAGGTTTTCCGCCGTGCACTCCCCCTGGATCAGTTCGCGGACGGCGGGCCGATCCAACACCAAATTGACGATGCACAGGTAAGGCACGCGCACAAACAGCCGTGCCACCCGATAAAACAACGGATCGGTGCGGTAACACACCGCTTGAGGCACCCCGTGCAGGGCCGTTTCCAAAGTGGCCGTTCCGCTGGCCACCAAGGCCGCGTCGGCGTGGCGGAGCAGTTCCTGGGATTTGCCCAACAGAACGCGGACATTTTCCGGCGATCCGTGGCGCCGCAGCAGTTCGGCATAAAACGCCGGGGGAAGCAATGCAACGGCCGCCACGGCCCATTGCTTGTCGGGAAAGGAACGGGCCGTTTCGAGCATGGCCCCCAATATCTTGGACACCTCTTGTCTTCGGCTGCCGGGCAACAGTGCCACGAGCGGCCGCTCGGCGCGCAAACCGTTTTCCAAGAAAAAAAGCGCCCTTTCCGCCCCGTCCGGACGGCCCGGCGGGATCCGGTCGAGGATCGGATGGCCGACGAAGGATACATCGATGCCGTGGCGGGCGTAAAATCCCTTTTCGAAAGGCAGGATGCAGAAAAGACGGTCCACATAGCGGCGGATCTTTTCCACCCGTCCGGGCCTCGAGGCCCACACCTGCGGCGACACATAATAAAACACCCGATAGCCCCGGGATTTGGCCCAACGGGCCACGCGCAGGTTGAAGCCCCCATAGTCGATGAGCACCACGGCATCCGGCCCGAAAGCAGCGATGTCGCGCCGCACCTGCCTGAAATGCCCCCAAATCCGCGGCAGGTTGCGCAGCACATCCGTCAGGCCCATGAAGGCCAGTTCGCCGATGTCTTTTCGGATGACCGCCCCCGCCGACATCAGATGCTCGCCGCCCCAAGCCTCCGCCTGCAGACCGGGCGCCCGGGCCGCGAGCGCCCGTAGGAGCAGGCCGCCCTGCAAGTCGCCCGAAGGTTCCCCGGCAACAAAAAAAAGACGCATGGCAGGCAAGAAAAACGGTTTTGGCAGATTGACGGGCAAAAGTCTTCCAAAACCCAAAGTTCGCTTATTTTTGTGTCGTTCGCCCCACAAAGGGGCGCGGTTTATTTTTTCACCACAATCCCCTCCCTATCCACATGCGTTTTTCCTCCTGCTTTGCCCTGGCCGCCCTGTTCGGCGCAGGACTGTTCTTCGCCGGCTGCGGCTCCGAGGAGCCCACCGAACTCTTCACCCTCGTCGTGCCCCAGACCGGAAAGACTGTGTCGGCCGACACCGCCGACGTGAAGTTCGAGATCTTTATCACCAACAACACGGCCGCGCCGCTGGACATGACCTGGGAGCGTACCGACAACAGCATCCCGCGTACCGACGGTTGGGCAACGGCGTTTTGCGACATCAACATGTGCTACACCCCAACTACCAACACCCAGATGTTCGTCCTGCCCGCCAATGCCACCGATACCCTGTTCCTGCATTTTTACCCGAACGGTTTTGCCAGCACGGGCACGGCCACGATCGAACTTTTCAAGACCGCCGACCGGGCCGGTACCGCACAAAGCGTGACCGCCAACCTCACGGCGAACTGATCCGGCTCGGAAGATCCCATTCTCCGCGCGGCCACCAGGATTTTCTTGGCGCCACCCACAAAATGCACGGGACGAATCGTCCCGTGCATTTTTTTTGACCGCACGGAAAAACAACGGCCAAGTTTCCCTCCCGAACGATCAAATCGACCGGCCATGAAGCGGCCGATTTTCTCAAAAAAAAAAATATAGAAAAATATTTTTTATATGAAAAAAACAATGGCCAAAACATCGTTTCAGATTTTTTGCGCAAATTTGAAAAAAACACTGGTATTTGTGTTCAAAAATCTACGATAGGAGTTACAATATCCTCTTTTTCAATATTGAAAATATCGAGGCCAATGGAGTTTCCACGACTGAGGAAAGGGCAAAAAAAAGGAATTAAACCAGCCATTTTTTACATTTACATTTTAGATTAAAAACAAAAAGTTATTTTAAGTAAAGAAAAATAAGATACCGTATTTTTTTTATCGTTTTTGACGCTTATCATAAACAAAAAGCGTCAAAAGCATATTTTTATCTATTAAAAGCATAAATCTCAAGCCAAATCGCCGCCCAGCTTATTCGATTAACATATGAGAATTTCTCAATCCATCAACACCGTATAAATGATAGGTGCCCAATACTTCAAGGAATTTATCCGGATCCGTCTGCGCAACACCCTTCCCCCTCCCGGATGGCTTTTGGGAAGGGAGGATCCGGGAGCGCGGATCTTGTCTTTTTTCGAAAAGATGTTCTCCGAAAAAGGCCGGGAAGCACAATGGGACAATGCGGAAATCCACGCCTGCGTATTTCCGCAGGTCCCATACGACGGAGAGAACGGGCGCTATCTGAAAAAGATGTCAAACATTCTGAGCCGGCAATTGCCCCCGTTGCTCAAGGAATACGAAACCGCCTCTGGCGACGCCTTTTTGTTCGGGATGCTGCCGATGGGCACACAACAACTGCGCCTGTTCCAACAAACGATCCAAGAGCAATCGCTCATCAGCGTCCTGCACGAAATCGAGCGGTTCCGGTTGGCCTACTATGCATATTTCGTGACGCCGATGTCGCCCCACACCAAGCAGGAGGAGGCCGGTATGCTCGCATGGGAGTGCCTGTACCACTTGGAACGGTTTGCGGCTTTGGCCAAGGCGAGACTGGAGGCCGAAACGGCGAATTTGGATCCGATGCCGAATTGGGCCTCGATTTTCGGGCAACACAGCAGCTCGATAGTCGGGGAGCTCACCGAATTTTACCGCACGCTCAAACAGTTGCTGCACGAGGCCGACGCACCGTTACTGGAAGGCGCAAAACAGGATTTTTTCCAAATCGCACCCCATTTGGACCGTTTCGAGACGGCCTCCGCTTATTATCTGCTCATCAGCGCATTTTCCAACCGAATCCTAAGGGAAGGAGGCATGGAGGCCCGCATGGATCTGCTCCGGCTGTACCGGGACGGGATCGAAAGAGGGATTTTTTCCAACGGCCACTGGATCGTCCCCAATACCTTCATCAGCGTCGCGCAGTTTTTGTGCGCATCAGGCGACCCCGAAGAAGCCAGATCCTTTGTGGAAAACCACCGAAAATACCTGCTGCCGGAAATCTCGGAAAGCGTTTCGACCTTTTGCGAAGGACTGTTGTTGTTCCAACAAGCCCGTTACCGAGAGGCGCGGACCGTATTCGAAGCCACCGAAAAATCCAGGCTGCCCGAGATCAACCTGCGCGGCAGAGCGTACAGGTGCAAATGCAACTACGAATTGTACGACAACCTCGAGACTTGGCAACTCAACCAGTTCCACAGTTCCCTCGACGGCACCGATCGGTACATGTCGGAAACAGAAATCGGCAAATCACAGGCAGACGCTTATCGACGCTTTTACAAGGGCCTCAAGCAACTCTTGCGCGTGCGCAACGCTCTGGGCCGCCAAGAACGCGGCAAAGAAATCCAAAAATTCCAAAAACTGCTGGCCTCGCAATTGCAGACGGCCGCTTTCCAAGGTTGGCTGTTGAAAAAAGAATTGGAACTGGCCAATTCCGAATGAACCCGCCGCCGCATTGCCCCCGATTCAGGGGGCCTTCGGACAGATCCCGTACGGCGGATCGAAAAAGGGCACGCGAAGGCTGCTGCCGTACCCTTACGAAACAAAATGCTCGTACTATTTTAATCCCCTTTTTTTGAGGGGAGATTCGGTTCAAAAAATGGGATTCATACCGACTTTACAGTAAGCAGATTCCCGCCACGGTACTCTGCGCGGAGTTGGATAACAGATGCGCATTTCCTGTGAACAAAATAAACACACACACCTTATGATAATAATCTATTCAACTTAGGCAGAAGATTTTATTTTACTTTCAGCGATTTTGTATGACAAAGTTACTTCCAAAAAACAACATACATCAACTCGAAATGAACATGAGAATTTCTCTTTATTGAAATTTATGTTTAGAAAGATGATCCGCCCGACCAAAGGTGTGCAGCACCCGAGGGCAGTCTCTCTGCTTGGACGATTCTGTCCAAAGAAACACTCCTGGGAAAAGGGCCTTTTCCCAGTGGGGGGAATTGTCTGTAACCTCCCGCAATGACCTGTCCAAGTGACGCAAAAGTCAACACAACAGCAAGGCTTTTGAATCCCGGATCTTGCTTGGGTGCTCCTCAACGGGAAGTCTCCAAAAAACAGCCGAAATCGGCCTCCTCGACCGTCTTTTTGGCGCCGGCGGCATTGTACAAAGTGCAGCGGAAGCGGCCCCGCAATTCCTGCCGTTTGGCGTTTTCCTTTTCCCAGTAATCGTCTTCGTTGCGCGATTCGGTGAGCTCGAAATACCCGTCGGCCTGAGGTCCGAGCGCCGAGTCCCACACGGTTCCGCCCGGATCCCGCCACCATATCCGCACGCCCGTCGTGTCGGGCCGTGGGGCAAAGGCGTGGCCGCCCGTCGGAAAAAGACCGTGGAAAGCCGCCAGTTCCCGATCATAAGTGCCCAAAAAACGGCGTTCAAAACAGATACGGTAGGCCTGGGGACTGTTGATCGAGGCAAATTCGGCCCGATAGGTAATGGCCACGGAATCGTTCCCCCAGGTCGCAACGGGCGAATCGTTGCGCACGGTACAGCCCTCGATATCGTTGCCCAACCGATAGGAACGGCCATCGACTGTCAGTTGCAAGCGGTAACTCTTGGCGAAATTGTCCAACACATCGCAAGATGCGATGTGCCAAACACCCAGGAAAACGAACGCCCGACAAAAAAGACCAGAAAAGGATTTCATGCAGATCGATGGAAAAGCGGTCCAAAATTAACCCCGCAAAACGATATCGGGACACCGATTTTTCGTTCGCTCTCTTTTTCAAATGAGCTTTTTCGAACTTTTTTTCGCGGTGGTTTTGTTTTTTTTCGAAAAAAAAGAAAAACAAAGAGCCTCTGAAGAACCGAACGGTCGCCGCGCGGCGTAATTTGGCCGCCGAGCACCCGAACGCCCGACCGAACATGTCTGCTACCGTACTCCGCGCCCACGCCTTGGGATTCGGCCGATCGCCGGACCGCCGGCTCTTGTTCGAGGGGCTGGGCTTCGATCTGTCCGCGGGCGAGGTACTGGTCCTTTTGGGACGGAACGGCGCAGGGAAAACCTCTTTGCTGCGGGCTTTGGCCGGCTTCGATCGCCCGCTGGCAGGCGAAATGCTGCTCATGGACAAACCCTTGGATCAGTGGTCGCCCGCGGAAAAGGCGCGCCGGATGGCGGTGATGACCACCGAACGGTCTTCGCTCCCGTGGTGGACGGTGCGCGAAGTGGTCGCCCTTGGGCGGCAACCGCACACCGGACCGGGCGGCAAACTCCGGCCAGAAGACGAAGCGGCGGTAGAACGGGCATTGGAGCGCACGGGCATTGCGGCTTTTGCCGGGCAGCGTTTCGACCGCCTCAGCGACGGCGAAAAACAAACCGTCCTGATCGCCCGGGCCATCGCACAGGAAACGCCCCTGCTGCTGCTCGACGAACCCACCGCCCACTTGGATTTCGTGGGCCGAAAGGCTTGTTTCGACCTGTTCGCCAAACTGGCCCGTGAAAAAAGCGCGGCGGTCCTGCTCGCCACGCACGAGGTGGAAACGGCCCTCGGAACGGCCGATCGGGTGCTCCTGCTCGACCGGGCGCACGGTTGGCACTTCGGCACGCCGCGGGAACTTCTGCGGACGGGCGCCTTGGAAAAAGCCTTCGGGCCGCTGGGCGGTCAGGGCCGGTAGTAGTGCCGGACGCTCGTGTAAGTGCCGTTGTCGAACGCCAACGACAATCGATCGCCGGTCAGTTCGAACACCGAATAGGTGTAGGTGACGGCCAACATGCCGTAGGTCAAGGAAAGCGAAGTCTCCGCGGCATCGAACGACCAAGTACCGGTCACGGTATCGGGCTCCCCGGGCTGACAAAAATCATTTTGGACCACTGTCAGGGAGCCGTCGGCCAAAAACGCAGTCTCGTCGTCCAGCTGGCAGGGATACAGGGTATCGTACGCCTCCGCAATGCCGTCGCCGTCTATGTCGAAAGCCGGGGCCAGTTCGATGGACTCCAAGCGCCACGCGCCGGCCGTCAGTTTTTCGGCGTTGGATTTTTCTTTCGCACAGCCGAATACCAGCAGTGCCAGGAAGGAAAGAGGGAAGAACAGGTGTTTCGTCATGGTCGTTCGGGATTGATTTGTGTTTTACTGCGCCATCAACTGGATTTCCGCAAGGCCCTGCTTCATTTCGGCGCTGAGCTTGCTCTGGTCGGCCTTGGCGGCATTGACCAGCATGGTCTCGGCCGTGCTCTTGGCGAGACCGGCATTGCCGGTGTTGCGGTAAGCGAGGATCAGGTTTTTGCCGGTCACGAAATAATCGGCGTGCTCGAGCGGGCTGGGCAGCTGGTTCATGATGTCCATCGCCTGCTGCATGAACTGGATGCCGAGGATCGTGAACTTTTGCGCGTTGGAAAGGCCCTCGGGCAGCGGCCGGGGGCTCTTGATCTTTTCCAAAGAGGCCGGGAAAGCCGCGTTGGGATTCGCCGCAGCCATTTGTCCGAGCACGGCAAAGGCCGTGCCCATCAGGCGCAGCGGCTTGGGGCGCGGGTCTTTGGACGGTTCAGCGATTTTTTTCTGCGATACCAATTTTTCCCAGTAAACCATGGATTTGTTGAGCTCTACGATCGCCTGCGGCACAAGGTTGAGGTGCTCGCCAAGGAAATTGCCGAGGTCCATGTAGCAAACCCCGCGGTTTTGGTTGAGATCCTCGTGGTTGTCGCGGAAAACGGCCACTTGGTCGTAGGCCGACAGCGCCGCGTAGAAGTGCATGGCGGTTTCGCGGTAAACATTGGCCAGCGCCAACGCCTTTTCCGCCTGCAGGGCGGGATTGCCCACCGCAGAGGCCAACTCCCGCTCGGCGGCCGCCTTGCGGTTGGCAAACTGCGACGCCATGTGGTAGCGGCAGTTGCCGTACAGTAGCCACGCACCCGAATAACCGGGGTGGATGCGAAGGGCGCGCTCCAGATAGCCCATGGATTCCACCAAGCGGGCATAGTACTCGGCCACGGCCTTGTCCATGAGCGCCTTTTTCTGCACCTCGTCGCTGCCGGAGGCATTGATCTCCTCCTGTTGGCGGCCCAGTTCTTCCTGCGCGAAATCATACAGGCTGCCGCCCGCCGCGTTGAGCTGCTTGGCGTCGTTGCGGGCCACTTTCACATCTTTCATAAAAAGCGTGTGGTCTTCCTTCCAGTCGAAGTTGCGCAGGAAGGTCTTGCCGCCGAACAATACGAGCACCACCGCGACCAGGCCCCAAGCGGCCCAATTGCCCGCGCGCTTGGCCAGTTCGTACAGCCCGAGCGCGGCAATGGCGCAAAAACCGAGCGAGGGCATGAACAGGAAGCGTTCGCTCATATTGGCTCCGATGGGGAAAAACAGGTTGGATACCACCGAGAAAGTACCAAAGTAATACAGGATGCCCCAAGCGTAGAGGTTTCGTTTGAACAGGCCCCAAGCGGCAAAGCCCAACAGGGCGAGTACCGCGGCCATCGACAGCAGGGCCAGGGGATGCCCAAAAGTCATCACGGGCTTCTTGATGAAACCCCACTCCGGATTTTCCTCGTTGCCCAAAGGGAAGGGGTTGACGGGATAATAGTTGCTCTTGAGCGGATGCGGCACCGCCAGCATTTTCAGATAGTAGCCCCAAGTGTACATCACCATGGCCAGTTTTTCGGAACCGGGCATATCCTTATAGGTGTCTTTGGTAGCACTTTGGATGCGCTTGAGGGCTGAGCTGACGGGTTGGAAAGCACCGGCGTTCACCCCCGACTTGTTTTGGTAGGCCACCAGAAAATCGGCCGTTTCGAAATCTTTGGTCTCGATCAGCGGTACCAGCTGGGTGGCCTCGTCGAGTTTCAGGAACGGGTTGTTCATCAATTCGTCCGTTTCGAAAGCCGCCACATTGGCCCGCCCGTCGCCGAGGGCGCGGTCGCGCATCATCATCGCGATGCCGAACATCGCCGTGAGCAGCAAGATACCCCGGTAGGGCGATTCTTTCATCCGCACGAACAGGAACGCGAGCCCGCCCGACACCAGCAGCGCAAGCCCTTGGTATGCACTGAAAGACTGCGGCTTGCTCAAAATGGAAGACACGCCGATCTCGGGCAAAAACAACAGAAACATCGAACCGAGCACCATGCCCACTGCCGAGAGGAAAGCCGTCAGTTCGCCCTGATCAGGCTTGCGCAGGGCGAAATCCCCGTTGGCTTGGCGAACCTGTGTGCGGTAAAAATAGAATACCGAGATCAGGGCCACCCCGAGGAAAGTCAAGGTGGATTCCTTGGAAAGCATGCCGATCAGAAAGGCCACGGCCGCGCTGGCGAGGTAGCGCGTCTGTTTGGCCGGTTCGTACAGTGCGCGGAGCATCCAATACACCGACAACAGGCCGCCCATCAGCGACATGATCTCGTCGCGGCCTTTGATGTTGGCCACGGCCTCGGTATGCAGCGGATGGAACGCGAAAAGCAGCGAGGCGGCCAGTGCCACGAAATACCCGCGCCGATCGTCCGGATTTTTGGCGGGATTGAACAATTGCAACAAAAACAGGTACACCACCGCGCACAACAGTCCGTACAAAAGCACATTGATGGCGTGGCTCACATGTGGGGCGATGTAACTTTCCCCGGCCTTGACCATGCGTTGGTGCTGGGGATCCAACTCTCGTTTGTGCTTGGGGCCGAGATAAAAATAGGGCATCCCGTCCTTGTCCTTGGCAAGCTGACCGTTGGCCTCGGTCTTGCGGGGCGCGAAGAGTTGCACCTCCAAGGCGAACATCGAAGGGGTGAATGGACGGTAACGGCCACCGGCAACGACCGTTTTCTGGTCGTCGAAAAAGCCCACGAAAGTATCGTACTTGTACAAATCGGGAATGCCGACCACGCCGCGGGAGGTGAACTTGTTGGAAGTGATCACCATCAGATCGTCCATCGCGTAATCGTTGGCGATGGAGTTTGCATAGAGCATCATCCCCGAAAGAAAAACGAGGATCAGGTGCAGCTTGTGGTTGGTCCACATCGTCCGGGGGCCGAGGGGAGCCGAGGGCGCTTGCGGGGTTTCGGGCGCAGCAGGTTTCGCGGGGGCGGGCTTGTTGCCTTTCTTGTTCGGTTGGGCCATAATGAGCGGTGCTTTTGCGGCCAAAAATAAACTTTTTTTGGAGGTCAAAGAGTCCGATAGCGGAATACGCTTTTCATGACCGCCGCAGCAATTGATCAACAACGGTAAATCGGGCACTGCACGCACCGGGTAATCTGACCCGAACGGCAAGGTACATTCCGGACATACCGATCGATTTCAAAGGAAATCAATCCGATGGATTTGCTGTCAATATTTTTATTATTCTGAATTTTTATTTTATTTTTTAAAAAAATAAAATAAATCGCAGTTGCCCAAACGCCCTTGGCGGCATCGAGGAAAATACCTTCACTTCTTTTTTTTCTTCGAATATCCCTTGATCGCCAGAGGGATCCAGCCAATGATCGGAATGTAGTAGCACAGAGCGATCGGGTTGCGCAGCAGCCATAGCAGGCCGGTGCCCCAACGGATGCGCATGTCCACGCCGGAGCCGTCCCTGACCGGTTGGGCGTACCATTGCCTTTCGAATTCGGTGAACACGATCGGCCACATAAATGGCAGGTAGTAGGGAAAGTAGCGTCGGTTTTTCCAAGCTGCGCGAAAAAATTCTCCCCAACGGTAGGGTTTTTGTCCGTGTTCACGCACTGCCCGATCGAGGTCTTCTTGCATGCACTGCTTGATCCGGTCCCGAATGGCGCGCACCTCCCCATCGGTCAGTTCCCCGTAGGGTTTGTCGAGCCATTCGTAGGGCTTGAGCCTTCGTCCGCGCACATAGGTCATTTTGGCGGGAAAGGAAAGGTAGAAAGTCCAAGGCTGTAGCAGCACGAGAATGGTGATGGGGCTCAGGGGCAGGAAGGGCACGCCCAACTTTGAAACGAGGCGGTTGACCCAATCCATACTGTAACTGTATGGGTTGACATATTCTGCGTTGACCGTGGCAAAGGGGACGATATCCACTCGGTGCCGGAGGCTCATCCTTACGAAGGAAGTGGCGAAACGCTGGAGGCGGTATCGGCGGTTGAAGCCCTTGCCGATGCCCGGCACCCCCTCGGGATAGACGAGGAGATTGCCCTCGGGATATTCCATCAGGGTTTGGAAATTCAGGAAAGTGGCGTCTATGCCTCCGCACATTTTCCAAGCGTCGCGCATCATGTAGGGGTTCATCAAACGCGTCTTGGACAGTGCCGGGGCGGCCAGGGCCCTGAAAAGTTTGTCGGTTTCGTACCCGAACCTGCGGAAGATCCCACAGCCGAAAACGATGGCGTCCCACGGAAAGGCCATTCCCGAGTGGTTGCTGGCCAAGATGGCCGGTCGATCGGGCCGATTGCGTTCGATGGGCTCGTCGAAGCCGACGAAGACCGGTCGGAAGTAAGTGGGGTTGATGAATTTTTCGAGCACCCGGTCGTTGAGGGTACGCACGAACGCCAAGCTGAAATGCTCGTGAAAAATCTTTTTGTTGGCCTCGATTTCCGCGCGGGGGTACGAACGGCTCATGGTTTTTTTGAAAAAAGGGATTCGCCGATGCGTCGAAACGCCCGATACGGGGAAAATGGACCCGGCGCGTTGCGCGGGATCTTTTCAGGAAATTTTTTCGGCCACGAGAATCAATCGATCGGACTTTTCAGAATCGAACGGCCCCAAAGCATAATCGCCGAAAGTGGCTCGGATCGTCAGTCCGGCACCGGCGAAGAGCGCCCGGAAATCGTCGGGACCGAAGGCGCGCACCCGTTCTCGGTAACGGTGGAGCTGGCCGTCGTCGGTGACCTCGATGGATTTCACGAGGTGGCCGTCCACCAGGGCGCGGGCGATGTCGAAACGCAGACTGCCGACATGGATTTCCTCGCGGGGCACCAGGTTGGCCGCCGCTTTTTCGGCGTTGATGAAATCCAACACGAAAACACCGTGGAGGCGCAATTGCCGGGCCACATTGCGGATCGTGGCGCGGTGTTCGCGCTCGGTGGCGAAATAGCCGAAACTGGTGAACAGGTTGAAGATCGCGTCGAAGTAATTGGTCCGGAAAAGCCGGCGCATGTCGTGCTCATAGAACGACAGGTGGTCGGATTCGGCGCGTTTGGCATCGGCGATGCTGTTGGCCGAGATGTCGAGCCCCACGACATCGAAGCCCTTTTCGGCCAGATAGACCGCGTGCCGCCCCCGGCCGCAGGCCAAGTCGAGAACACGTGCCCCGGGCGGGAGCGACAGATAGCCCAACAGGGCGTCCAAGAAGGCACGGGCCTCGTTTTCGTCCCGTTTTTTGTACAGGAGCGGATAGTAAGGGGAGTCGAACCAATCGGAGAACCATTCTTTTTCCATGGCACAAAGTTACGCAAAGAAATAAAGCCGCCTTCGGGCCCGCCCAAAAGCGGAATTGATTACCTTTGCGCACCTTTTTGAACCCTGGTCCAAAAGGTCTTTTTTACCAGCTTTTTTTCAAAAAAATTCCGTTCGACGAACGATCATGACGCTGATCAAATCCATCTCAGGGACGCGCGGCACCGTTGGGGGCCGCCCCGGCAACAACCTGACCGCCCAAGACCTGGCCGAAGCCACGGCCGCTTTTGCCCAATGGGTGAAAAACACAACCGGGTCGAAAACGATCGTTTTGGGGCGCGATGCCCGCATCTCCGGTCCGTTGGTCTCCCAAGTGGTCACGGGCACACTCGGTCTGATGGGAATGGACGTGGTGGACCTAGGGCTTTCGACCACTCCGACCGTCGAAATGGCCGTTCCGAGGGAAGGCGCCGGGGGAGGTATCATCCTGACCGCCAGCCACAACCCCAAGCAGTGGAACGCCCTGAAGTTCCTCAACGCCAAAGGAGAGTTCATTTCCGCCGAGGACGGTGCGGAAATTCTCCGGCTTGTCTCGTCGGGCGAGGTGGAATATGCCTCCGTGGACGATTTGGGCCGCTCGGTGGCCAAAGAAGGTTACATAGAATACCACATCGAACAAATCCTCGGGCTTTCCCTGGTGAAGGCCGACCTTGTCCGTGCAAAGCAGTACCGGGTGGTGGTGGATTGCGTGAACTCCACCGGCGCCATTTCTATCGTCCCCCTGCTTCAAAAACTCGGGTGCGAAGTCATCGTCCTGCACGGCGACCTGAGCGGGCGTTTTGCCCACAACCCCGAGCCTTTGCCGGAGCACCTCTCCGAACTTTCCCGGGCGGTGGTTTTCCACAAGGCGCACATCGGGGTGGCCGTGGACCCCGATGTGGACCGCCTCGCGCTGGTGTGCGAGGACGGAGAGATGTTCGGAGAGGAATACACCTTGGTGGCGGTGGCGGATTATGTTTTGCGCCAGCACAAAGGCAACACCGTTTCCAACCTGTCATCCAGTGTGGCCTTGCGCAAAGTGACCGAATCGCACGGCTGCGGTTATTCGGCGGCCGCAGTGGGCGAAGTGAACGTGGTGGTCGAGATGAAGCGCACCGACGCGGTGATCGGCGGCGAAGGCAACGGCGGCATCATCCTTCCCGAACTGCACTACGGCCGGGACGCGCTGGTCGGACTGGCGATTTTCCTGTCCCACTTGGCAGAATTGGGCAACCCGGTCTCGGTGCTGCGCCGGCAGTACCCGAATTTTTTCATTTCGAAAAACAAGATCACCCTTCCGGAAAACCTGGATCCCGGGCAGATTATCGGAAAAATAAAGGAAAAATATGCCCGGCAGCCACAGAACACCGTGGACGGCCTGAAGCTCTTTTTCGACGGTGACGATTGGATCCACCTCCGCCAATCCAACACCGAGCCCATCATCCGGATCTACGCGGAATCCACCTCTGCCGTGACGGCCGAAAACCTTGCCGAAAAGATCAAACGCGACATCAGCGAAATCATCCGCGGCAACTGACCCGCACCTCTTCCCCATCGACATGGCCCTTTTGCGCAGATATGCCTTTGTGTTTGTACTGCTGCTGACGGCGGCCTGGGTAATGGTATTGGATCGGCCCATCCAACAAAAGGGCTTGACGATCGCTGCCCTGTCGAAGTTTTTCTCTCCCTTCGTTGGATTTTGGGCCAACGAAGAGGCCCGCTTGCCCAATTACCCCGTCAATATCCCCACCGGTCGGCTCAAGCAACCGGCCAAGGTGGTGTACGACTCCCTGTTGGTACCGCACATTTATGCGCAAAACCTCGAGGACGCGGCTTATGTGCAGGGATATGTGCTGGCGCAACAACGCCTGTGGCAGATGGACTTCATCGCGCGGGCCTCGGCCGGACGCCTGTCCGAGATACTGGGTCGGGGTAAAGACGACGCCATCCTGAAATACGACCTTGAAATGCGCCGTTCGGGCATGGGGTTCGCGGCCCAAAACGCCCTCCAAGCCTGGCAGGAAAGTCCCGAAACCATGCCGATCGTTCAGGCTTTCACCGACGGTGTGAACGCTTATCTCAGTTACCTGACCCCAAAGGACTATCCCGTCGAGTTCAAGTTCCTCGACTACGAGCCCCAGCGGTGGGACCCGCTCAAATCCGCCTATGTGCTCAAGTACATGGCCCGTGACCTCGTTTGGGACGAACGGGACATCGAAAATACCAATGCACGAAAAATATTCGGGCCCGAGCTGTTCGACTACCTGTATCCGGAGCACTTTCGTGGACAATCGCCCGTGGTGCCCGACACCGCATGGGATTTCAATCCTTCCAAAACGTTCGTGCCGCCTCACTTGGGCCGACCCGAGGATTTGATCTCCTATCGATCCGAACATCGTACCGACGAGGGTTGGGGCAGCAACAACTGGGTGCTCTCCGGTCAGCGCACGCTCAGCGGACACCCGATCCTGTGCAACGACCCCCACCTGTCGCTCAACCTTCCCTCCATCTGGTTCCTCGTCCACATCGTGACTCCGGAAACCAACGTGTTCGGGGTTTGCATCCCCGGGGCCCCGGGCGTCATCATCGGCTTCAACGAGAACATCGCGTGGGGCGTGACCAACGCATCGCACGACGTGAAAGACTGGTACAAGATCCAATGGGCCGATGCAGAACGGAGCGCGTACAAAATCGACAGTATCTACAAGAAGCCGACCCTGATCATCGAAACGATCAACATAAGGGGCGAGGCGACGGTGTACGATACCGTACGCTACACGGAATGGGGGCCGGTGGTCTGCACCGACCCCAGCGACCCTCGGCATGATTTGGCCTTGCGTTGGTTGGCGCACGACAAGTCCAACGAGGCCCTCACCTTTCTGAAGCTCAACACGGCCAAAAATTACCAAGACTATCTGGACGCCCTTCAGCACTACACCACCCCTGCTCAAAACTTTGCTTTCGCCTCCCGCACGGGCGACATCGCGCTTTGGGTAAAGGGCCTTTTTCCGTTGCGCTACCCACAACAGGGCCGATTCGTGCAGGACGGTTCCCTTTCCGAAAACTATTGGCAGGGCTTCATTCCCAACGAACATGCGCCCCACCAAGTCAATCCTCAAAGGGGCTGGTGCAGCTCGGCAAACCAGCATTCCACGGGTCCCGACTACCCTTATTATTACCTCGGCCGTTTCGATGCCCACCGAGGCCGTTACATAAACGAGCGATTGGCCGACATCGATCGGGCCACCATCGCCGAAATGATGGACCTGCAAAACGACGATTACAGCATCAAGGCACGCCAGTTTATGCCCGTTTTCCTGCAACATGTACAGGAAAAGCAGCTCGATACCCTCCAACGCGGCTGGCTCCGCGATCTCAAGCGATGGAAATACCGGTACGACACGGAAGATGCAATGCCGGTTTTTTTCAAACTGTGGTTCGACAAGACCAAAAGTTTGGCCTTCGACGAAATGCAGCGCTCGGATTATCCCTTGCCCATGCCCGAAGATTGGGCTTTTTTGCAGATGTTGATCCAAGCCCCCTACCACGATATTTTCGACATCAAAAGCACTCCCGCCCAAGAAAGCGCTCTTCAAATCCTGACGAACAGCTGGAAAGAAACCGTTGATGAAGTCTCGGCGTGGCAAGAAAAACACCCCCGTACTCCGATCACGTGGCCAGGCCAACAGGAACACGCGGCCCGTCATCTGCTGCCCGGACTGAAGGGATTCTCCGTTACCCTTTGGGCTCCGGGCGACAAATCCGCCCCCAACGCGTTGGGCACTACACTCGGGGCGCGTCCGCGCACTTCCGGTCCGTCTTGGCGGATGATCGTTGACCTTTCTCCCGAAGGCAAAGCCTGGGGCGTTTTTCCGGGCGGTCAGTCCGGCAATCCGGGCAGCCCTTATTACGCCAATTTCGTGGATGCTTGGAGTTCCGGAAACTATTATGAACTGGACCTTTGGAAAAGCGAAGCGGAAGCAGTCAAGGAAGCCCTTTGCACCATATCCTTTTTTTAAAAGCCCATGAAAGTTCTTGCCACAGTACTGCTGGTCTCTATTCCGGCCTATCTACTGCAGTTTTACCTGCCTTGGTGGAGCCTGTCCGTTTGGGCGGGATTGGTCGGCTTCATGCTCAATCAGAAAAACGCTTGGGGATTTTTGGGAGGCCTGCTGGGCGGAGCACTGCTTTGGGGCGGATTTGCCGCCTACCATATTTTTCAAGGCGAGGGATATATGACCCATCGAATGGCCATGAACTTTGGTGTCCCATCTTTTGTGCTATGGTTGGCCACCGCAATGATCGGTGGAATCACGGCCGGTCTTGGCCTGCTTTCGGGCAGACTTTTGCGCCAGTTTCTGGACGACTCCTTCCAAAGGAAAAAATCGTCCACCGCCCCGAATGCTTGACCCCCTCTTTGCCCATGAACACCCTCGAAAAGCTGGCCGAGGAACTGCTGACGCTGTACGACGAAAGAGAGGCCAATACGATAGCTCGTTGGGCCGCTGAGGATATTTTGGGCAAAGAAACGGAATATATCCCTCCATATCTCCTCGAACTTTGGCAATCGGCACGGATGCGGCTTTTGAACGGAGAGCCACTGGCCTATGTGACCGGAAAATCGAATTTTTACGGTTTCGATTTTTCGGTTTCTCCGGATGTGCTGGTTCCTCGGCCCGAAACAGAGGAACTCGTGCACTGGGTTTTTTCAGACTGGAAGAAAAGTGTCGCCCCGAAAATAATGGATGTGGGCACCGGCAGCGGCTGTATTGCCGTCACCTTGCAAAAATTGATGCCCCACGCATTCGTTACTGCCGTTGACAAATGCGAAAAAGCGCTGGCCGTAGCCCAACAAAACGCCGAAAAACTCAAGGCCGGAGTGACCTTACTGCAACTTGATTTTCTGAATTCCTCTTTGCCGGAAATGCAGGACGTCATTGTGAGCAATCCCCCTTACATAGATCCGGAAACGGAACGAAAGGAGATTTCTCCTCAAGTCATGCAACACGAGCCCCACCTGGCCCTGTTTTCACCACCACATGACCCACTGGCATTCTACCGAAAACTTGCCGAAGAAGCCCAGGAAAAACTGCTTCCAGGTGGCGCGCTGTACGCCGAAATGAACGCAATGCGAGCCTTGGAAACCGCTGATTTGTTTGCTCGGGCTGGATTCGTCGTTGAAATCCGAAAAGATTTGAGCGGAAAAGATCGGATGATCAAATGTCGCAAAGCCGATGAAGGCCAGACCGGCTGTCGATAAAACCCACAAACAGATCGGCCGTCAGACCAATTGTTCCGGACTTTGCGGTTCAGGCAGATTTTATCCCAAAATTGTCATTGGAAAAAATCTCTAATGGACGCCATTAGGAATTTTTATTTGCAAAAAACTGAAAAACCGTCCATAAAAAACGATTCAGATCATCAAAAATCGAAGATCGACCTGTAAGGATTTCTTACGGCCCAGCCGGCCTTCGAGAAAATCCCGACAGCGCGG
>JBEIJQ010000008.1:0-38614 GCA_040380145.1 Lewinellaceae bacterium
CCAACAGGTTTTTCGCTCAGGCCCGCTAACAAAAGCCGCGCTGTCGGGATTTTCTCGAAGGCCGGCTGGGCCATAAGAATTCCTTACAAGTCGATCTTCGATTTCTGAAGAGCTCGCCCGTATTTTTTCATCCCGTATTTCAGTTTGTTGCAGTCATTAATTTCTAATGGCTTCGATTAGAAATTTTTCCTAATGACAATTTTGGGGTTTTTTGTGAAAATTTCACAAAAAAATAATCCCTGAGAAATGCAGCGACAATAACTCCGTTCAACAACGCGGTCGAAAGTACGGAACAGCACCGAAACCTGAAAAGCCCCCTCAAAACAACCCGAAGGGTTTGGCGTATTTCATCATTTCGCCGAGATCGCTGATCTTGAGGCGACCGGTGAAAACGGCCATTTGGGCGCTGGCCTTGCCGGTCACGATGTCCACCAAAGTGGTATCAGAGGTGGTCACTACGCAGTTGGGCTTGTCTTTGAGTCCGTCCACCACACGGCATTTGCCGTTTTTGATGCTGGCCGTGAACTCGCCGCCGCCTTCTCCGGAAACGACGAAGTGGAAAACGGCTTCCGCGTGCGGCAGCGCTTCCGGGTTGAACCGCGAGGGCAGGGCATGGATATAGTCTCTTGCTTTCATGGTCCGTGTCTTTGGGACAAAAGTGGTTTGCTCTGCAAATTTACGGCAAACCGCCCCAAAGACAACCCGCGAAAGACCTGTATCAGACTTGAATGACCCCGGGATTGAATTTTTCCACCGTACCGTGGTCGGCCATTTCGATGCCGAGCGAGACCACGCGCCGCGTTTCCAGGGGATCGATGATGGCGTCCACCCACAGCCGCGCGGCCGCGTAGTAGGCCTGGGTTTGTCCTTCGTAGCGTTGGGTGATTTGGGCGAGGAGTTCCTGTTCGGCCTCGGCTCCGATCTCTTCTCCTTTGGCCTTGCGGGCCGACACCTGGATCTGGAGCACCACTTTGGCCGCTTGGGCCCCGCCCATCACGGCGATCTTGGCCGACGGCCAGGCGACGATGAGCCTCGGGTCATAAGCCTTGCCGCACATCGCGTAGTTGCCCGCCCCAAATGAATTGCCGATCACGACGCTGAACTTGGGCACGGTGGAATTGGAAACCGCGTTGACCATTTTGGCCCCGTCCTTGATGATGCCCCCATGCTCTGAGCGGGTGCCCACCATGAAGCCGGTCACATCGTGGAAAAATACCAACGGGATGCGTTTTTGGTTGCAGTTCATGATGAACCTCGCCGCTTTGTCGGCCGAATCGCTGTAGATGACGCCGCCGAACTGCATTTCGCCCTTGGCGGACTTGACCACCAGGCGGTTGTTCATCACGATGCCCACGGCCCAACCGTCGATGCGGGCATACGCACAGACAATGGTCTTGCCGTACCCTTCTTTGTATTGGACGATGGAATCGGCGTCCACCACCCGTTCCAAGATCTCCAATGAATTGTAGGGTTTCACCGTGGTATCCGGATAGATGCCGTACAGTTCGGACGGGTCTTTGGCCGGTGCCACGGGTTCGACGCGGTCGAATCCGGCCTTGTCGAAAGCCCCGAACTTGTCCACGAGCTTGCGGATAGTGGCCAGACAAGTGGCGTCGTCGGGCATCCGGTAATCGGTGACCCCTGAAATTTCGCTCTGGGTGCGCGCGCCGCCGAGGGATTCTTGGTCGGCGTCTTCGCCGATGGCTGCTTTCACGAGATACGGGCCCGCCAAGAAGACCGAACCCGTACCGTCCACGATCAGGGCTTCGTCCGACATGATGGGGAGGTAGGCGCCGCCTGCCACGCAACTGCCCATGATGGCCGCGATCTGGGGGATACCCATACTCGACATCTTGGCGTTGTTGCGAAAAATACGGCCGAAGTGTTCCTTGTCGGGGAAGATCTCGTCCTGCATGGGCAGATAAACACCGGCGGAATCCACCAGATAAACTATCGGGAGACGGTTTTCCATGGCGATTTCCTGCGCACGGAGGTTTTTCTTGCCCGTGATCGGAAACCATGCCCCGGCCTTGACTGTCGCGTCGTTGGCAACGATCACGCACAGGCGTCTGCAGATGCGGCCGATCACGACCACCACGCCGCCGCTGGGGCAGCCGCCGTGTTCGGCGTACATTTCATGGCCGGCGAACGCTCCGATCTCCAGGGTTTCGCTGCCGGGATCTATGAGCGCTGCGATACGTTCCCGGGCCGTCATCTTTCCCTGGGCGTGCAGTTTGTCGATGTTTTTTTTCCCGCCGCCCTGGTAGATCTGCTGCAGGTAGCGTTTCAGATCGCCCACGCGGAGCTTGTTGGCATCTTCGTTTTTGTTGAAAGCGAGGTCCATGAGGGCGAAATTGGGACTTGGGAAAGCGCAGTGTTCGTGCACGGTGAGTTGACGGCACAAGATAGGGAGAAATCGAAACAAAACCGTTGTGCGGGCTGCGTTTTGAGGTGGGTTTCCCAAGAAAGCGCGACGCAATCGTCCAATGGCATCGATCTCGTCAAAAAAATACGACTCGGCACTGATTTTTGGCCCATCGGGCGTATATTTGGCCCATTGAAAGACACGGCAGAAGATTTGTTCACCCCCAACCATCCAACCGGCATTGAACCTTCGTTATTTTGATCTGATCGATCAAACCTACGACTTTCCTCAAGAAGGTTTTAGCGTCGAAAACGACTATCTGTATTTCAACGGAGTTCCTTTGAAGGAAATGATAGACCGTTTCGGGACGCCTTTCAAAATGACCTATCTGCCCAAGATAGGCTCCCAGATCAAAAAAGCGCAGAGTCTCTTCGAGCAGGCCTTTGGCCAGTACGGTTATCGCGCTCGGTATGTCTACACTTACTGTACCAAAAGTTCCCATTTTGCCCATGTGCTCCATGAAGTGCTCCGGGCGGGAGCTCATTTGGAACTGTCTTCGGCTTTCGATACGGAGATCGTGATGCGTCTGTGGGACAAAGGACTTCTGTCAAAGGAAACAACCGTCCTTTGCAACGGTTACAAAACGAAAGCATATTTGGCCGGCATCCAACGCCTTCTGCAAGAGGGTTTTGTGAATGTGGTACCCATTTTGGACACCACCGAAGAGCTGGACGCTTATCTGGCCATCGATGTGCCGACCATCAATATCGGTATCCGCATGGCCACCGAAGAGGAGCCCGATTTCGACCTTTACACCTCCCGTTTCGGGATCAAGCAGCAGCACATCGGCAGTTTTTTCCGGGAAAGGATACAGCCCAATCCCAAGCTCCGTTTGGTGATGCTTCATTTTTTCATCTATACGGGCATCAAAGACAACATCTACTACTGGACCGAGCTCAACAAGGCCATCAACCTGTACGCCCACCTCAAGCAACAGTGTCCCGACCTGCACGCCCTCAACTTGGGCGGCGGTATGCCCATCCGCAACTCGCTCTCGTTCGAATACGACTATGAGTACATGATCGGCGAAGTGGTGCGGCAGATCAAAGAGGTGTGCACCAAAAATGAAATCCCCGAACCGGACCTCTACACTGAATTCGGTTCCTTCACGGTTGGGGAAAGCGGTGCTGCCGTTTATCAGGTGCTCGGAGAAAAAAGGCAGAACGACCGGGAAATCTGGTATCTGATCAACAATTCCCTCATCACGACCCTGCCCGATACCTGGGGCCTGCAAAAAAAATTCATTCTGCTGGCGGTCAACAAATGGAACCGTGAATACCAGCGGGTTATCTTGGGAGGGCTGACCTGCGACAACGACGACTACTATTCCACGGAGGCCAATTCCGGAAGGGTACACCTCCCACGGATCGAACGGTACGAGGAACCTCTTTATATTGGTTTTTTCCATACCGGAGCCTATCAGGAAAGTTTGGGCGGATTCGGCGGCATCCAGCATTGCCTGATCCCTTCGCCCAAGCACATACTGGTTGATCGGGACGAAGAGGGGAATTTCACCTACGAGGTCTTTGCCGAAGAACAGCAGCCGGAAGGGGTCATGCAGACCCTGGGTTATTGATCGTCCGAGTTCCCTCGTGTCGATCACCGATATCGCCGTTGTTCGGGTGAGGTCGTTTTAGCCTTTCGGAAATAACTTTTGCTGAAAAGTTATCGGAAAAATTTTCTTGAATTGCGGAAACCTGCTCTAGGAACGTCGCTATCAGACTTTCTTGGCCTTTTTTTCCAAATAAAAAGAGCCCGGTATGCATTCTCCAAATGATGCCTTGCCGCGATAAGTCCCTATGATGATGTACTTGTCGCCATCGGTGGCGATCTTGCCGGTTCCTTTCAGTAGGCACCACTCTGCGTTGTATTCCGGTATGGAAGGATCTCCCAAGTATTCGATTTCTTCGAAGACGAGCCGATCGCCCTTGACTTTACCGATGAATTTCATCTTGATGGAGACATCTTTGACCGAGCAGTAAGAAGTGCCCATGACCCGATCTCCTTTTTGGACGATATCGAGTTCCCAAGTGTATTTTTCGAACAGTCCGCCGGGATTTTGCAACTGGTAGCCCACCCATTTGCCGGATAGGTCTTGCGCCGTCAACGACAGGGCGAACGAGGCCCAAAAGAGAATGGTCCAGAAAAATTTCACGGAAAAGTTCGATATAAAAGGCGGCCACGGCCGAGCAGACGATGCAATGGGCCGGCCGTGGCCACCGAACAGGATGTTCAGGCTCCGAGCGCGGAAATTTGTTTGATGCCCGCTTCCGAAACCCGGTATTTCATTCCTCGGGCTTTTCCTTCGGTATCGACCCAGCCCAGCTCGCGCAGGCGGCGCATGTTGGTGCCGAAAGTCTGTTGGGACACTTTGGGAAATGCTTCCTGAAGTTTTTCTCCGCTGCAGGCGCCGTTTTCGACGAGGTAAGCGACTGTTGCGGCCAAATTTTGAGCCACTGCCTTGCGGGCTCCTTTGCCCATTTCGGCGAGCAGGTGTTCGGCGATCGCTTCAACGGTCACCTCGACGGATTTCGCGGCCGCACGGGGCTTTCGGGCCGACTTGCGCACCTGTCCGTCGGCTTGTTCGGACATTTCCGAGACGGATTCGTCCTCTTCCTCTTTTTCTACGGCTTGTGGGGCGGGTTGTCCGGCTTTTTCGGACTTGGTTCCGGCCACGAGATAGCGCCCGAAGGTGCCGTGCAGGATATCGAAGGAACGCTTCAGGTTCTTGGTCGAAGCGATGAGGTCCTCGGTCAGCTTGTGCACAGCGCTCTCCAGGCCGATGGAAAGTTCGAAATTGCCGTCCATGGCGTCGCGATGGGCGATGCAGGCCGAGGTGATCTCAGAATAGATACGTTGTTTTTCCCGGAGCAAGGTTTGCTCTTGCGCCATGATTTCGGCATAACCGGCGAGGGAAGATCTTAGGACGGCTTCCAAACGGCCGTCGTTGTTGGACTTGGACATGGTATTGGATTGGTTTTGAAGATGAATATAAATGATAAAAAAATAGGCTTTCAATCCTCCCCGTCGGCCACTACGGAGCCCATGCTTTGGGCCATCAGGGTAGCTTTGAGGAAATCGTCTATGTCGCCGTCCAGCACCCTTTTCACATCGAAAACGGTATGTCCGGAGCGATGGTCTTTGATGCGTTTGTCGTCGAGCACGTAACTGCGGATCTGGGAACCCCATTCGATTTTCAGTTTGGAGTCCTCGATCTTGGCTTTTTCCGCCTGGCGTTTTTCGAGTTCCAGTTTGAAAAGTTCGGATCGCAGCATCTGCATGGCCTTTTCTCGGTTCTGGTGCTGGGAGCGTTCTTCTTGGCATTCCACCACCACGCCGGTCGGCAAGTGTCTGACGCGCACGGCCGATTCCGTCCGGTTGACGTGCTGTCCACCGGCGCCGCTGGCCCGGAACGTGTCCCATTCCAGATCGGCGGTGGAAATGTTGACTTCTATGGAGTCGTCCACCATGGGATACACGAAGACGGAAACGAAGGATGTCTGTCTTTTGCCCTGCGCGTTGAAGGGGCTGGGGCGCACCAGGCGGTGCACGCCGTTTTCGCCCTTCAAAAGCCCATAGGAATACTCACCGTCTATTTCCAAAGTTGCCGATTTGATGCCGGCCGCGTCGCCGTCCACCTTGTTGAGTTCGCGCACCTTGAAACCTTGACGTTCGGCGTACAAAACATACATCCGCATCAACATGGAGGCCCAGTCGCAACTTTCCGTGCCGCCGGCGCCGGCGTTGATTTTGAGCATGCAGCCCAAGCGGTCTTCCTCTCCGTTAAGGGTAGAGACCCACTCGAGGTCTTCCAATAGGGCCAGTGCCTTTTGGTAGGCTTCTTCCACTTCTTCTGGCGTGGTTTCGCCGATGTCGGCAAATTCCGACAGCACCTCCACTTCCCCCAGGGATGCGGAAACCGCATCGTACCGTTTGATCCATTGGCGTTCGGCGCGGATAGCCTTCATGATGGATTCAGCCCGTTCGGGATCGGACCAGAATTGGGGGTCGAAAGTATGCTTTTCTTGTTCTTCGACGCGGATAATACGGTTATCGACGTCAAAGATACCTCCTCAGCACATCCAATCTGGCCTGCACGTCTTTCATTTGCTCGCTGGTCATAGGAAAAATTTTGTTTGTTAGGAATTGGTTTTGTTGGCAGTAGCCGCAGCGCTCATTTCTTGCGAAATGGACTCCCTTTGAAAGGTCATTTTGACGTTGGCTCCCTTTTCGGGCACCAAGGTCACGGTGGTATCGGTCACCTCCACTACAAAGCCGTGCAGGCCGCCGACAGTCACCACTTGATCGCCGCGTTTGATGGATTGCACAAATTCCTTGTGCTTTTGACGCTGGGTCTGTTGGGGGCGGATCATGAAAAAATACACCACCAACAACATGGCCCCGATGAACACCAAGTTCAACCAAGGGCTTGGCCCCGCAGCAGGGGCTTGCCATAACAACATTTCCATGTAGGATTATGAGATTGAAACGTGAAAAACATTTTATTTATTCCGCAAAGATATAGATAAAATCCGTTTCAATGTTTTTGGGAGCAAAAAAAATCAGCTGACACGCTTTTTTTGTCGATTTGGGGTATTTTTTTAAAGAAAATTATTGTTTAAAAAGAGGCGCGAGAAGGAAAACCTTCAACGGCCGCGCAATTTCCAATTGCTGTTGTTTTTCGACCGCGAATCGGCATGCTTCCCGTTGGCCGTCAAATGGTTTTGGGGTTTGTGTTGTTGCAAAAAACAGGCGAGCATGGCCGCTATTTTTTCTTCTTCGGGTTCGACTTTGTTCAACATGGCCGGCTCAAAATATTGCTTGACGAAATTGGTGTCGAAATCGCCGTTCAAAAAAGCCTCGTGGCGCAGTACGAAATCCCCAAAGGGCAGAGTAGTCTCCACGCCTACGATCCGATACTCCGCGATGGCGCGCAGCATGCGGGCAATGGCCTCTTGTCGATCGGCGCCGTAAGTGACGAGCTTGGCGATCATCGGATCGTAGAAAATGGGGATGTCCATGCCTTCCGTGAAACCGTCGTCCACCCGGACGCCGTGCCCTTTGGGCGGCTGGTAAACGGACAACTTACCGACACTGGGCAAAAAATTGTTGGCCGGGTCCTCGGCATACACGCGCAATTCGAGCGCATGCCCTTGGATGCGCAGATCTTCTTGGCGGAATGCCAGGTGCTCGCCCCGGGCCACGAGGATCTGTTGGCGCACCAGATCGACGCCCGTGATCATTTCGGTGACCGGGTGCTCGACCTGCAGCCTCGTGTTCATTTCCAGAAAATAGAAGTTCAGGCGGTCGTCAACTAGAAATTCCACTGTGCCGGCCCCGCTGTATTGGCAGGACTTGGCCACTTTTACGGCCGCCTCGCCCATGGCGCTGCGGATTTCCGGGGTCAGCACCACGGAGGGAGCCCTTCGACCACTTTTTGGTGGCGGCGCTGGATGGAACACTCCCTTTCGAACAGATAGACGATGTTGCCGTGGTTGTCGGCCAAAATTTGTATCTCGACGTGGCGAGGCTTGGTCACGAATTTTTCGATGAAAACGGAGCCGTCGCCAAAGGAAGATTCGGCCTCGGAAATGGCGCGGGCCATCATTTCCTCGAGGTCGGCCATGTTTTCGACCACGCGCATCCCCTTGCCCCCCCCCCCGGCGGATGCTTTGATCAAAATCGGCAGTCCGACGCGTTCGGCCACGGCACGGGCCTCGGCCGGGTCGCTGACGGCGCGGTCAACTCCGGGCACCATCGGCACATCATAATGCTTGGCGGCTTCTTTGGCGGCCAGTTTGCTGCCCATCACCCGAATGGCCTCGGGAGAGGGACCGATGAATGTTATCCCTGCATCGGCCACTTTTTGGGCGAAAACGGCGTTTTCGCTCAAAAAACCGTATCCCGGGTGGATGCCGTCCGCACCGGTCCGTTTGGCCGCCTCCACGATCTTGTCCATCACCAAATAAGATTGACTGGAAGGGGCCGGTCCCAACAGCACGGCCTCATCGGCATAGCGGACATGGGGGGCACCGCGATCGGCTTCCGAGTAGACGGCCACGGTGGCAATGCCCATTTCCCGGCAGGTGCGCATAACGCGCAGGGCGATTTCGCCCCTGTTGGCGATCAGAATTTTTTTCATGTGTTCCCGAAATTGACGGTTTTCGCCGCAAAGGTAATCCAAGCGGCGCAATTACAGAACAATTCCGGCCCCGCCATTCCTCCAAGCAAGGTTTTTTGCTACATTTGCCCCACAAATGCCCCACGACCCCCCTCATCTTCCCATGAAATACATCCTGACCGTTCTCTGTGTTTTTTCCGTCCTATTGGTCCATGCCCAAAAAGCCAGCGTACGCGGTTTCGTTTTCGACAAGGCCACCGGAGAACCCGTTCCATTCGCGCTGGTGGAGGTCGTTGAGGCCAAGGCGGCCAATATGACCGACATGGAAGGGTTTTTCACTATATCTGGTATCGAGCCCGGCACTTACACGCTGCAGGCGAGTTTCATGGGATACGACACCGCCCGGGCCTCGGTGGCACTCGAAGCGGGCAAGGCCCAGAACCAGTCCTTCTACCTGGCCGAGACGGCCACCCAGCTGCTCACGGTCGAGGTCTCGGCCGAAAAACAAAAGGCGAAGGAAACCGTCAACATTTCCAAGACGACCGTGACCGCCAAGGACATCATCCGACTGCCCTCCGTCGGTGGATCCCCGGACTTGGCGCAATATCTGCAGGTGATTCCGGGCATCATTTTCACGGGCGACCAGGGCGGCCAGTTGTATGTGCGGGGTGGGGCACCCATCCAAAACAAGTGCCTGATCGACGGGATGACCATCTACAATCCCTTCCACTCCATAGGCTTTTACTCGGTGTTCGAAACCGATATCATCCGCAACGTGGACGTTTACACGGGCGGCTTCAACGCTGAATACGGGGGGCGCACGTCTGCCATCATCGATGTGACCACCCGCGAGGGAAACAAAAAACGCTTCGGCGGCAAGATCGAGATGACTCCTTTCATGGCCAAGGCGCTGCTCGAAGGGCCCATTGTCAAACTCAACGAAAAAACGGGCAACAGCCTTTCCTTCCTTGTTACCGGCAAGCACTCTTACCTCTCGCAAACTTCCCGGATCTTTTACCCGTATCTGGAACAGGGCCGCCTGCCGTTCAATTTCACCGACATTTACGGTAAACTGTCTTACAACAGCGGCAACGGCTCCCGTTTGGGCCTGTTCGGTTTCAGTTACACCGACCGGGTCAATTTTGAGGGCGTGGCCGATTACGATTGGTCCAGCTATGGCATGGGCACCAACTTCAAGATCATTCCCGGAGAGGCCAAAATGATCATCGGCGGCGCTTTTTCTTTCACCAATTACAAGGCTTCGCTCCAAGAGGCCGACCAAGATCCCCGCAGCAGCGCGATTTCCTCGTTCAACGGGGGATTGGACTTCACCGTTTTCGGCAAAAACAGCGAGCTGCGCTACGGCTTCGAGATCATGGGCTTCAAAACGGATTTCAGTTATGTGTCGGACGGTGGACAAGGCTACCAGCAAATTCTCAATACACCCGAGGTCGGCGCTTTCATGCGCTACCGCAAAAGGGCCGGGGCATTGGTCTTCGAGCCGGGCCTTCGCCTGCAGTTCTATCCTTCCATCGGTGCGACCCGCCTCGAACCACGCCTCGGTTTGAAGGTCAACATTTCCGACAACATCCGGATCAAGTTCGCTGGTGGCATTTATTCGCAGAACCTGATCAGCGCGGTCAACGAGCGCGACATCGTGAACTTCTTCGTTGGTTTCCTCGCAGGGCCCGACGAGGCGGTGTACAATCCCGGCAGCACCGAAGATCCGGTCAAGAACAAGCTCCAGACCTCGGTGCACGCCATTGGCGGCGTGGAATTCGACCTTGGCCGTCACGTGACGTTCAACGTAGAGCCTTATTGGAAGGGCTTTCCTCAACTGATCAACCTCAACCGCAACAAGCTCACCACCACCGATCCGGATTACGTTACGGAAACGGGCGATGCTTATGGCGTTGATTTTTCGGCCAAATACAGCCACAAAAATCTGTATGTTTACTTGGCTTATTCCCATGGGTATGTGAAGCGCAACGACGGCACACAGACCTATTTTACCCATTTCGACCGCCGTCACAATATCAACTTCGTGGCCTCCTACGAGTTCGGCAAGCGCAAAAACGAAAAAGATCCCCATCCTTTCGAAGTCAGCGCCCGCTGGAACCTCGGCTCCGGCTTCCCGTTCACGCTCACACAGGGATTCTATCCTTTCTACGATTTCGGCGGCGGGATCAATTCCAACTATGCGGGCGGCGGCAACTCCCTCGGCGTGATCTACGACGCGCAGCGCAACACAGGCCGTCTGCCGTACTACCACCGCTTGGACATATCCATCAAATACCGCCGCGAATTCGGCCGCAACTTCAAGTTGGAAGCCACCGCCGGAGCCACGAATGTGTACGACCGGGCCAATATTTTCTATTTCGATCGCATCCGATATGAGCGGGTCAACCAGTTGCCCATCTTGCCCAGCGTATCCGTATCGCTCTCTTTTTGATTTTTTTCTCAAAAAAAACAAGTGAACACCATTTTGGCGCCAAAAAACGTTCTATTACTTACATTTGCCTAGCAACCTTGGTACGATGTGACTTTTGGTACGCTTTTTGGTAAACGCAAATTGCCAACGGGGACCCATCCAGACTTTTCTTAACTTCTTAAACCATCTTTTTATGAGACCTTTTCTGTTTCTCGCCCTTTCTTTCATGCTGTCTGTACAGGCCAATGCGCAGACCACCATGCTCAAAACACTGAATCCGGGCAATTCCACCGCCATCGTTTTCGATGTCAAGGCTCCGGTGAACGGCAAGTTTTGGGACCAGTCCCACATTCGGGTTCTGCTGAACGTATCTTTGGAAAACGGCTCGGAAATGTTGCTGAAGCAACTGGCTGAAGCCGGTCGTTACAAAATCGACGGCAAAGTGGAAGGCGAAAATTATGTGGTGATGTTCCCCTACCTGACCCGCGAAGTTGTCATCAAAGGCCAAAAAATCGTTGAAACTGTCAGCGTGGAAGTTCTGATGCCCGGAGGCCTTGCCGTCACCAACGTTGAAGGCAAGCCCATACAGCTGGTCAACCCCAAAGTCGAAGAACTCAAGGCCCAAGGCATGGCCATGCGCGGAATGCCTATCTTCAAGCCTTTTGAGGCAGATGTTCTGTTCAAGGCGGGCCTCACCGAGGAGATCAATCCCGAAGATGTCACGATCGACGGTGTAAAATTGTCCGATCTGCTCAAAAAGAAATAATTGCTGGGCTTTGGCCGATTCAATCCGTCTCGTATCCGCGGGACGGATTTTTTTTTGGGAAAAATGATCGACTCTATTCCGTCAGAAAACGGCCGCCCATTCCACCCGAGACCGCTTCGAAAAGTTCTTGCGGCCTATACTGGCGCCAATTCAATCGTTGGAGCGCCGGGGGCATTTCAAGGTATTGGTGCAGGCGGGCAGAACGCATTTCCTCGATCACATGCCCTCGGAAATTGATGCAGACTGCCCAGCCGTTCTCATCGCGGAGCTCTTCGGCCCATTCTTCGTAGTAGGAATCATCGTCCGCATGGAAATTGAGCAGGTTGTCGCCCAAGAAGATGAAGCGGAAAATGCCCTCTGAACCCATTTGCTGCAGCAGAGCTTGCCGTAGGGTCAGAAAATCGTTGTCGTGGCAATCGTTCCATTCGCCCAACAGTTCGATCAGGGCATACCCGTCCTCATAGTCCACGAAAAGCACTTTCAGGAACAGGGATTCGGAGCCGATGTCGTCCCACTGTGGATGGATCAGATGGTTGTAGATCTTGTGGGTGTAAAAAAATTCGCTGTACTGCCTCCCGAAAAAAGGGGAGCGCTCGTCGTCGGATGCGATGTAGTGGTCGCGCCAGCGGAAAAACGGTTCAATGTTGTGCAAGGTCCGAGTCGTTGGTTCTTTTAGGGAAAAGCGTATTTTTGGCGAAAAGTTTTGCGTTGGGGTCTTGACCTTAAAAATAATGACTGCCCTTGCACTAACCCTAAAAAACCTTGCGTGAACCAAACCCTGCAAAAAAGAGCGATTACAGGTGCCATATTTGGACTGGTGATGGTTTCGGCCACCTTGCTCCATCCTATTTCGTACCATTTGCTCTATGCCCTCATCTGCGGTTTGTGCCTGTGGGAATATTCCGGACTCGTTTTTTCGCAGTCGGAAAACCACCGCACTTTCCGGAGATCCAATTTGACGGCATTCGGTTTTCTGCCCACGGCATTTGTATTGTTGGCCTACACGATGAAAAGTTCGTCCGATCTCGGCGGATTGGGCTCCATAAGCGATATCCTGGGAATAGGCGATATCGCCCGAGCGCTGGACATGATGAAAAAATTGCCCGCTTTTTTCTTTGCCCTCTATGTGATCCTACCGTTCGTGCTCTTGGGCATCGAGCTGTTTTTGCCCGGCGAAAACGGTTTCGAACACTTGGGCAAGCACCTCGCCGGAATGGTCTATCTGGGGCTGCCTTTGGTGCTGCCCCACTTGTTCGTGGACTGGTATGGTGATTTTCAGCCCCTGCTGATGATGGGCATCTTGTTGTTCCTGTGGACCGGCGACACGGCCGCTTATCTCATCGGCAGCTCGATGGGGCGCCACAAACTTTTCGAGCGCATTTCTCCTGCCAAAACCTGGGAAGGCACCGTCGGCGGGGTTTTGCTTGGTACCCTCTCCGCTTTGGGCTGGGGATTTTTGATGCCGGTCTGCGGATTCGACGATCTGGCTCCGATCGAATGGATGGGGCTGGGGTTGGTTTGCACGGTATCCGGCGTATTGGGCGATCTGGTGGAATCCATGATGAAGAGAAAGTTGGAGATCAAGGATTCCGGATCCCTTTTGCCCGGACACGGAGGACTGTTGGATCGTTTCGACGCGATGATCTTTGCTCTTCCTTTCTCGGTCATGTATCTTTTTTTTGTGTAAAATATTCTTGAAAAATCATGATTCGCCTGCATAGGGAGGGCTTCCCTTTTCTTTGGTACCTGATCGGATTTGTGGCCCTGTCGGCCTTTGCCGTGTATCGCTTTTTGGATGGCCAACTGGTCTGGCAGATCGTTTTGGGCGTCCTGCTGCTCGATGTGCTGCTCCTATGTCTGCAATTTTTCAGAAATCCCGACCGGACGGTCGCCGAAACGGACGACAACAAAATTTTGGCGCCCGCCGACGGAAAGGTCGTGGTGATCGAAGAGGTGGACGAGCCTGAATTTTTGGGCGAACGCCGGATCCAGGTGTCCATCTTCATGTCCCCGTTCAATGTGCACGTCAACCGGCATCCCATCGGCGGAAAGATCATATTTTCCAAATATCACCCTGGCCTGTTCCTGATGGCTTGGAACCCCAAGTCCTCGACCGAGAACGAACGCACCACGGTGGTGTACGAAAACCGCGGTCGAAAGATCCTCGTGCGCCAAATAGCGGGCTTTTTGGCCCGGCGTATTTTGTGCTACGCCCAAGAGGGCCAAACGGTCAAACAAGGAGACGAGCTCGGCTTTATACGATTCGGCTCTCGCGTGGACCTATTTTTGCCCTTGGACGCCCGGATCAATGTGCAGCTCGACGAGGTCGTGACGGGCAATCGAACGGTGTTGGCCGAATTAAGGCCTTGACCAGATCAGATCGCGTTCTTTGCGCAGCCAAGTCATCTGCCGCTTGGCGTAGTTGCGCGTATGCTGTTTGATCAGCGCCACGGCTGTGTCCAGATCCGTTTTGCCCTCGAAATAATCGAACAGCTCGGTATATCCCACCGTTTGAAGGGCCGGTAGGTGGCGTCGGTTGTGGAAATTCTCCGCCTCTGCAAGCAGTCCGGCAGCCATCATGTCGTCCACGCGCCTGTCAATTCTGGCGTACAATTCCTCCCGCGGCAGTTCCAGCGCGATTTTTCTTATGTTGAAAGGGCGTTCTGCCACGGATCGGGTCCTGTGTCCTGAATAGGTACTGCCGGTGGCAATACAAACTTCCAATGCTCGGCGCAGGCGAGCCGGATTGAGGCGGTCCACTTGTCGGTAATACACAGGATCGGCCAGTTCGACGGCTTTTTGCAGGGCCGAAAGCCCTCCCGATCGAAAAAGGGCATCCACTTCCTCGCGGACGGAGGGGG
Source organism: Lewinellaceae bacterium (assembly GCA_040380145.1). Lineage (GTDB taxonomy): Bacteria > Bacteroidota > Bacteroidia > Chitinophagales > Saprospiraceae > JBEIJQ01. Next base: position 14,605 of record JBEIJQ010000008.1, read on the forward strand.
GCACCGGCGCAAAATCGTCGAAGCCTTCGCAGACGGCCTTGATGTATAGTCCCGAACCGCCGACGAGGATGGCCAACGGGTTTTGCTCAAAATATTTTTCCAAAAAAAGTAGTACATCGCGGGCGAAATCCCCCGCGCTGTAGGGCTGTTCGACGGAAATGCAATCCACGAAATGGTGTGGGACTAGGGCCCGCTCTTCGGCTGTGGGCTTGGCCGTTCCTATGTCGAGCCCGAGGTAAAACTGTCGGCTGTCGGCCGAAATGATCTCCGCGCCGGTTTCGATGGCCAAGCGGATGGCGTGGGCGGTCTTGCCGCTGGCAGTGGGGCCTGCGACGACCAGCAGGGTAGGGAGGGTTGGTTTTTCGATCACCGTCTCGAGCGGATCCGCCCCAATTTTTCGAGCAGTTCGACCTCGCCGTGATAACCGATCAGTCGCTCCAAGGCCTTGCCGTCGTTGCCGACTGCGACAAGGGTCGGATAAATTTCGATCCCGAATTTTTGGGCCATTTCGATCCCGTCGAAATCCAACCTGCCGTCGAGTGGCACGAACAAAAATCCGGTTTGCAGCGCGGTGGACACATCCACATCCGGAAAAACAAACTCTTCCATGTTGCGACAGGCGGGGCACCAGGAGCCGTGGAAGTAGAAAAGCAAGGTGCGATGGGCTTTCTGCGCGGAATCGCACATGGTACGCAGATAGTCCCGATTGAGATACAGTTCGGCCAGCCGATCGGCCCGATCCGAGCTGTTTTGGTTGTCTTGGGGCTGTGCCCAGAGGCCAAAATGAAAAAACAGCAGGGGTACCGCCGACCAAAGCGCCGAAAGCAAGGGCCGTAAGGCAGCACGAATCGGCATGGTCATTTTTCGCTCACTCCGAGCGCTTTGAGGGTTTCGATATCCAATTGTCCGACCGGCAGGTTGTTGTCTTTTTGGAAGTTGACCAGGGCAGACTTGGTCATGGGGCCGAGCACATTGTCGGAGGGGCCCGGATCGTAGCCGCGTAGTTTGAGGGCGTTCTGGATTTCCCTGATTTTGGGCAGCGTGAGGTTGCTGCCGCAGATGACCTCGCGCCACTCGGAGAAGCCGCCCTCTTTGACGAGTTTGCGGGTGGTCACGGTTTTGTATTCGGCGGGAATTTCAACCACATAGGAATTCGGCGGAGAGACCATGACCGTCTTGGACACTTCTTTGTACTCGGCGGGGACGGGCACTTCAACGGTTTTGGCGGGTTCGACCATGACCGTCTTGGTGATGGTCTTGTATTCGGCGGGGACGGGTATCTCGACCACGGTGGCGGGTTCTACCACGAAGGATTTCATGATGGTACCGTATTCGGCGGGGATCTGGACTTCGCGGGCGCTGGCTCCCTGGACTTGGCGTGTTTTGGTCACGGTCTGGTATTGTGCCGGCACATCCACGAGGCACCATACGATGCAATCGTCCGGATTGGCGGAGAGGCATTGCACATCGCCGCGGCGTTTGACCCATTTGGTGGTGGCGGGCGAGAGCATCACGCGCTCGGTCACGGTTTCGTATTCGGCGGGCACCTCGACGATTTTTTTGCTGGCGGCAACCTTTTCGACTCGTTCGGCGCGGATTTCGTATTTGGCGGGCACGACCTCATATCGTTTGGTGGCGGGTTTTACTTCGATGCGTTCCATACGCGTCTCGAATTGGGCCGGAATGATTTCGATGCGCGAGGTGGCAGGCTTGATCTCGATGCGTTCGACGATGGTTTCGTACTTGGCGGGAACGATCTCCACGCGTTGGGTGGCAGGCTTGATCTCGATGCGCTGCACCACATCCTCGTACTGGTCGGGGATCATGCACTTGGCATAGCACTTTCCTGGCTGGGCGTCCTTTGGGTAATCTCCTTGCGCGGACAAATATTCAGCACCGAAAAGGGCTAGCGAAAAGGAAATGACGAACACGGTTTTTTTCATGGCGATCGGGTAGGGCCAAACGGAAAAAGAAAGGCGGGTTATGCTTTGAAACGCAAAAATAATACGGCAAAACTTAATTTTCCGCGTTTTTTGTCGCGTTGTCGGCGAGTGCTTTGGGATAGCACAAAAAATGTCGGGTCGTTGGTTCGAGGGGCAGGTTCTGTTCGGTCCATTCGTGGAGGGGTTTCACCAGTCCGTTTTTGCCCAAGATCAGGATTTCCTCTTTTTCGCGGGAATAGGTCCTGTTTTTTTCTGTTGTCAGGAAAAAAAGAAAGTCCGTTTCTTCGTCCGACAGCCCGAAGCGATCTTTGACAAGGCCGCGCCGTCGTGCCGCGTAGTCTTCGTCGAAGGGTTTGGCCTGGTGCTCGACCTTGAACAACCGGCGGTCGATCAGGCCTTGCGACAGGTAACGGAGCACGAAATCGTCTGCGGACATCCATTCTTTCAGTGCGCCCATTACATCGTAGTCGTCCAAACGGGCAAATTTTTCCAACAACAAAAAGTCGGCGTCGTCGCGGAAATCGTCGGCGGTGCGGTCTTTTTCCAAAAAAAAGCGGAGGGAAGCCGACATGGGGAGATCGACGCCCGAACGGAGCAGTTTTTTGGCCCTGAACATGGCCTTGATCAACATGTTTTCGGCGCATACCGATGTTTTGTGCAGGTAGGCCTGCCAGTACATAAGGCGCCGGGCGATCAGGAATTTTTCAATGGAATAGATCCCTTTTTCCTCCACTACCAATTGGCCGTCGTGGACGGCGAGCATTTTTATGATGCGGTCGGTGCCCACGACACCTTCGTGGACGCCCGTGAAAAAACTGTCGCGGGTCAGGTAATCCAAGCGGTCCATGTCGAGCTGGCCCGAGATCAGCTGGTGCAAAAAGGCCTTCGGATAGGTACCGTTGAATATCTCGATGGTGGTGCCGAGGCGTCCACCGAGCAGTTCGTCGAGGCGCTGCATGAACAACAGAGTCAGCGACTCGTGGTCCACATTGACAAGGCGGTGTTCGAGAGCATGCGAAAAGGGCCCGTGCCCGATGTCGTGCAGCAAAATGGCACATTGGGCCCCCTGCGCCTCCTCATCGGTGATTTCGGTCCCTTTGGAGCGCAGCACCTCGATGGCCTGGGTCATCAGATGGACGGCCCCAAGAGCGTGGTGGAGCCTGGTGTGGAGTGCACCGGGATAGATATAGTGCGTGAGCCCCAACTGTTTGATCCGCCGCAGCCGTTGGAAATAGGGATGCTCCACGATCTCCAGCACCAGGCCGGTGGGCAAGGAGATGAATCCGTAAACGGGGTCGTTGAAGATCTTGTGCGGGATCGGTGGCATGGGCAAAAAAGGAAGTTGTTTGGGGTTCAGCCGATTTCCCACATATCGCCCCAAAGGCGTTGGCCGCCGTCCACATAGACCGTTTCGCCGGTAATGAAACCGGCCATGGGAGAGGCGAGGAAGAGGGTAAGCCACGCGACATCGTCCACGGATCCGAGGCGTTTCATCGGAATTTTGTCGGCGATGCCGCGGACCAGTTCGGGCGGGTAATTTTCCAGCCCGGAGGATTGGATGATACCGGGCGCCACGGAATTGATCCGCACCCCGTGCTTGCACCATTCCACTGCGAGGGTTTTGGTGAGGTTGTCCACGCCGGCGCGTGCGGCGCCCGTATGGGCCATGCCCGGGAATCCGCGGTAGATGTTGGCGATGATGTTCACCACGGTGCCCCCGGCCTGAGGCTCGAAAAATTTCAGAAAACCGGCGCGGGTCACATTCCAAGTCCCGGTCAGGTTGGTGGCGATCACGGCGTCCCAGCCGTTGGGCGAGATGTTCTCGGCAGTGGAGGGAAATTGTCCGCCGGCATTGTTGACCAACAGATCGAGCCTTCCGCTCTGCTCTTTGATCAGATCAAGTGCCCGCTCGACCCCGTCGCGGTTGCGGATGTCCAGTTCAATGGCCCTGCAATCGCCCAGCGCACGAAGCCCGGGCAAAGCGGATTCGAGGCGATCGGATTTGCGAGAGGCTATGTAAACGGTGGCGCCGAGTTCGAGCAGGCGGGCGGAGATGGCGTGGCCGATGCCGCTTCCGCCGCCCGTGACGAGCGCGGTTTGGCCGGCAAACAAATCGGGACGAAACATATCGGAGGTATCAATCTACTTTCAAAATCTTGATTTCCACGCGCTGGTTCTTTTTCCTGCCGGCTTCCGTGGAATTGTCGGCGATGGGGTTGCGCTTGCCGTAGCCTTTGTACTTGATCCGATCGGCGGATATTCCTTTTTTTATCAGGTAATCCGCGACCGACTTGGCGCGGCGCGTCGAAAGGTCGTCGCAGAAAGCATCCTTGGGGACGTTGTTGGTGTGCCCGCCCACCTCGATGCTGATTTTGGGATTCGCAACGAGGAAATCGTACAACTTGTCGAGTTCTTTGAAGGAGATGGGGCGCGGAGTGGCGGAGTCGGCCGGGAAATACAGATTGGCCATTTGAAAGGTCTGTCCGACCTGCATGTCCGCACCTTTCAGGGTTTCGTTGAAGGTGACGGGACCGGGGGCCGGAGGAGTGGGTTCCGGTTTGCCCGGTTCGGGCTTGGCGGGTTCCACCGGCTTGGGCGCGGGCGGAATCTTGGCGGGCGGCGTGTTGACCCTGTCGCCCGGCCGGTTGTCGTTGGCCGCCACAGGTTCGTTGGTGTCGCACGAGATGACGACCAAAGACGAGGCGTTGTCCACCAGCACATTGCCGTTGTAGGCGAAAAGGACGGGTGTCTGGTAGTAGGTTTCGATGAAAAAGTACTGCAGACTGCGCGTGGGCTTGAACTTCAGATCGTATTTTTTCCAATCGGTGTTGGAAACGACCGCAGTCTCGCCGAGTTTTTCGGCCTTGTCGCAGTCGCTGTTGCCTCCCCAAAAGACCACTTTAACCGGTTGTGTGAAAAACTCCACCTGACGGGTCGTTTTGGTCGGACTGCGGTAGGTGTCAGACCGACAGAGCCAGATCGAAAACGCATAGCATTTGCCGGGTTGCAAAGGTTTTTCCAACCGCTGGCCCACGCCTTCCCAGGTGTCGTTGTCTCGGGTGACCATACCGAGGTAGGTGTTGCCGTTTTGGGCCGGTCGGGTCACATAAAACTCCGGGTGTGGATTGACATCGGGGGGCGTTTCGCCTGTAAAGCCGCAGTCGCGCCAACCGGCGGGTGGACTTCCGATCTTGTTGAAGTCCTCAAAAGAAGGGTTCTGCAACTTGATCTCTTCTTTTTGCGCGGACGATGAAAACGGGTAGGCCAACAGCAGCAAAAGAAAGGGCAGCATGTTTTTCGTGGGTCCAATGTTCGCCATGGGAGCAAATGGAATCATTGTTTGATATTGTTTTGGGAATTGATAGCGAAACAAGAATATTTTCAAAAAAACGCCCGTCAAAACAAGTGCCAAAAGCACTCTTCAGTTCAATTTGGCCAAGGCTACCGACATGCGCGAAAGGGCTTCGCGCAGTTTTTCCTCCGAGGTGGCATACGAGATGCGGATGCATTCGGGCGCTCCGAAGGCCCCGCCTTCCACGACGCTGACATTGGCCTCCCGAAGGAGGTACATGCAGAGGTCGTTGGCATTGCCGATGGTTTCTTCTCCGTGTTTTTTTCCGAAAAATCCGGTCACATCGGGAAAACAGTAAAAAGCACCTTCCGGTTTGTTGGTCTTCATGCCTGGAATAGATTCCAAGGCGTCCAGCACCAGATCGCGGCGGTTGCGGAAGGCTTCGTTCATGGTCAGTGCGGCGCTTTGGTCGGAGCGCAGGGCGACCGCTGCGGCGCGCTGCGAAAAGGAGGCAGCTCCGGAGGTGAACTGCCCCTGCATCTTGGTGCAGGCATCGGCGATCCACTGGGGCGCCCCTACATAACCGAGCCTCCAGCCGGTCATCGCGTACCCCTTGGAGAAGCCGTTGACCGTGACGGTGCGGTCGCGAATGGCCTCAAAAGCACCTATGCTTTGGTGCCGGCCCGAAAAATTGATGTATTCGTAGATCTCGTCGGCGATGACCACGATGTTGGAATAACGGGCGATGACCTCAACAAGAGCGGCCAGTTCGTCGTGGCCGTACACGGAGCCGGTGGGATTGCATGGGGAGGAGAAAAGGACGATCTTGGTCTTGGGGGTAATGGCCGCCTCAAGTTGCTGGGGGCGCACCTTGAAATCCTGCTCCACGCCGGCGTGCACGGGCACGAAAACGCCCTCGGCCAAATGGATGATCTCGGCATAGGAAACCCAGTACGGCGAAAACACGATGGCCTCGTCACCCGGATTCAGCAACGAAAGGCAGAGGTTGGCGATGGATTGCTTGGCCCCGTTGGAAACCACGATCTGGGCGGGTTGGAAATGCAGACCGTTGTCGCGGTCGAATTTTTCACAGATGGCTTCGCGCAGTTCGAGGAGACCGGCCACCGGTGTGTATTTGGTGTATCCGGCATCCAAGGCTTCTTTGGCAGCTTCCTTGATGTGACTGGGGGTGTCGAAGTCGGGTTCGCCGAGACTGAGGTCGATGATGTCCAATCCTTGGGCTTTGAGCGACCGGGCCAACGAGGCCATTTTCAGGGTAGCCGATTCCCGCATGTTCTTGATCCTTTCGGACAGCATAAAAAAAGGAAATTGGTTAGCAAAGGTGCCGGGACATTTGCGGTGTCCGGTTCCGCCTTCAAGTGAGGGCCGTCCGATCTGTCCGGGCCCTTGTAGGGGACGCAAAATAAATACAAAGGCGCGTAAGTTTGCAAAAAAAACTATTTTTGCCGCCCAATGAACTTCGAAGAATATATATCTCCCCAGGTGCAAAAGTGGCTGTACGCCTTCAAAACCTCCAGTTGGCACCGCACGGTCATGCCTTATTTGTTCGGCATTGGTCTGGGATTTTACCAAGCTGAAGGCCACCGATACGGGCCGATTTTGTTGGGCCTCCTCTTTTGCGCGGCCGGATCTATTTTCGTCAATCTGGTCAACGATCTGTACGACGCCAAAGTAGATGCCATCAAGCGCCAGATGTTCCCTGAAAACACCAGCCCGAAAACAGTGCCGGATGGCCTGATACTCCGCGAACACGTGTTCAACGGCGCCATCATATCCGGTTTGGCCGCTCTGGCCATTTCTGTATTGGGCGCGATATTTTTCGGTCTCGCCCAACTTCCGGTGTATGCGATCATCTGTGGCGCGGTGTTCATCGCCTACACGCTTCCCCCCATCAAATTGAACTATCGCGGCGGCGGGGAGCTGCTCGAAATGGTCGGCTTGGGATTCGCCGTTCCGCTGTTCGGCGCCTATATTGGTTCAGACCAAGCCGTTCGTCTCGTGAATTTTTACGAGACGATACCAATTTTGCTGCCTTTTTGGCCATTGGTCTTTGCCAAGGCCATCGGACGCTCGCTGGAAGATGAGGAAAGTGACCGCGCCGGTGGCAAAACGACCGTTGCAACACTTTTGGGCAACAAAAAAGCAAAAGCCATCGCCGAATACAGCTTGGTTGTCGGTGCGGCCCTGCTCATAATGCTCAACGCGCTTTCCCATCGCTACCATCCGGCTGCCTTCGGTCCGCTGCTGCTTATCTTCGGCGTAGCTTTCTTCGCGCTCAGAGGGATCAATCCCAAAGCGGTCACCAACGCTTTTCCCGAAATCGAACGCTACGAGCGGGTGCTGCAATACTCGCTTTGGGCGTACGCTTCTTGGGTACTGGTAGCCTCGATCGCCCTGCCGTTCTGGTTTCCCGTCCGCTGATTTTCGGATTTCCGGAACCTTCGGCACCGCCCGTTGTTTTCAGGAAAAACAGTATTCCGCCACGACGGTCGGGCCATCTTTTTTGCCTCTTTTTTTATGTTTTGGAAAAAAAACACGCCGCCAACACCATCGGTGCCCGAAATTTATGAGGCACTCCGACATGTGCCCGATCCGCTCACGGGCAAGGATATTGTGGAAAAGCAAATGGTACAGGGCCTCGAGGTAGAGGAGCAGCAGGTCCGATTCACGCTGGCCCTGCCTTCGATGTCTGCCCCGCAAAAGGCCGAACTGCACGCGGCCTGCGTGCAGTCCATCCAGCAGCGATTTCCCCAAGCGGATGTTCATGTCCACTTTGCGCTCCGGGCCGATACGCCACGCGGCGACGATCGCCCGCTTCCCCAGGTGAAAAACATCATCGCGGTGGCATCGGGCAAGGGCGGAGTGGGCAAGTCCACAGTGGCGGCCAACCTGGCGCTGGGCCTCCATCGGCTCGGAGCCAAGGTGGGCCTTCTGGACGCCGATGTGTATGGCCCGTCGGTACCCACGATGCTGGGCCTGAGCGGCCGGAGACCACCTGTGAAAGATGTACTGGGCAAGCCCCGCATGATGCCGCTCGAAGCGTATGGCATACAAACGATTTCCATCGGGTTCATCATCGAGCCCGAACAGGCGGTCGTGCTCCGAGGCCCTCGCCTCGGAGGTATCATCAAACAGTTTTTCGGGGAGGTGCTCTGGGGCGATCTGGACTATCTCGTGATCGATCTGCCGCCCGGCACCGGCGATGTGCAACTTTCGCTCGTCCAAACGGTCCCGGTCACCGGAGCCGTGATGGTGACCACCCCCCAAGAAGTGGCGGTCATCGACGCGGTGAAGGCCATGAACATGTTCCGGCTGCCCAACATCGATGTGCCGATCCTCGGCGTGGTGGAAAACATGTCGTGGTTCACGCCCAAAGAATTGCCCGACAATCGCTATTACCTGTTCGGTGAAGGCGGTGGCAAACAACTGGCCAAATTGGGCGAAACGATGCTCTTGGGCCAGATTCCCCTGGTGCAGGGTATCCGCGAAGCCGGCGACGTCGGCCGTCCCGCCGTGTTGGGCGACGAACCGATCGTACAGGAAGCGTTCATGCAGGTGGCCCAAAATGTCGCCCGCCAGATCGCGGTCCGCAACGAAACGCTGCCGCCCACCCAAAAGGTGGAAATGGCCTGATCCCGCGGAATTCAGAGTCGATTTGTCCTCTGCAACTCGATGCGTCCGAAGTCTGCAGGCGCCGTACAGACGGTGCCCCGGGGCTCGTTTTCTGTTGCCACGGCAATCCCATCAGCCACAACCTGCCAGTCGCCTTCCGGAAGTCCCACGAAGACCAGTTCGATCGCTGTGTAAGCAGGACGATAACTTCCCTCCGTGGTTCGTTCCAGGTGCAGGGCCTTGTTTTGGTCGGCGAACAGTCGGAATCGGCTCAGCCGATAATCCCCGTTCAAATGAGTGTGCCCATCGCCCGCATCCTCGTAAAGGCGGTCCTCGGAATTTCCCGCCGCCCAAAATATTTTCAGCGTCAGCGTCTCAAAAGGCGTTTGGCTGTGGCTGCCGACGGGGGCGAGCGGCAAAACGGTACCCTCGCGCACAAAAATGGGCACGCGGCCCAAAGGAGTGGCTACAGAAACGCTTTCTCCGCCTTCCCGTGCGGCATTCCCGTCCAACGGATACCAGCTACAGCCTTTGGGCAGAGCGATCCGCTTGCTTTTTTGTTGGGGCCGCAAAACTGGGCTGACCATCAATCGGCTGCCGAAGTAAAACGCGGACTCGGACAAAGGTTCGTTTTCGTCGAAACCGACCGGCCTCATCAACGGCACGCCCGTTTGGCAATGCTCCCAAAAGGACGAATACAGGTAGGGCAGCAGTCGATAGCGCAGGCGAATGGCTTCCCTCGCCGGCCCCGTGAAACGGTCGCCGAAGGCCCAGGGCTCTTGGTCCATCCGGTGCTCGTGTGAGCGAGCTTCGTAGGCCGATTCATCCACGGCCGCATCGCCGCTGAGGTGGTCGCCCATGCTGTGCGTGCGCATCAAGGGGTGAAAGACGGCCAACTGGAGCCAACGCACATACAGTTCGCCCGAGGGTCGATCCACAAAGCCGCCGATGTCGGTGCCGCAAAACGAAAATCCGGAAAGCGCCATCCGCAGGCACTGCCGCATGCCGATGCGCAGGTGCTCCCATGAGGCAATGTTGTCGCCCGTCCAAAGGGCCGCGTAGCGCTGCCCTCCGCTGAAAGACGCGCGGGAAAGCACAAATGGCCGCCGATCGGGCCGGACCGAATGGATGCCCTCCGCGGTGGCGCGCGACATCAGCAGGCCGTACACATTGTGTGCACGGCGGTGGTCGCAAGGAGCTCCGTCGTGGTCGTGCAGCACGGCATCGGGGAAGGTTTTTCGGTGCACCTCGAAGACGGCGGGCTCGTTCATGTCGTTCCAAACGCCGTGGACGCCGCTTTCCCGCAAAAAATCCCCGTACAGGGAAGCCCACCATTCGCGGGTTGCCGGACGGGTGAAATCCGGAAAAACGCAATCCCCCGGCCACACGGGTCCGAGAAAGACATCCCCGTCGCTGCGCCGGCAGAAATGCCCCCCGGCCGATCCGCTGTCATATACTTTGTAGCCGGGCTTCGCTTGGATGCCCGGATCGATCATCACGACGGTCTTGAAACCTTCGTTTTCCAGTTTTCGGACAAGCCCCTCCGGATCGGGAAACCGCTCCGGGTGCCAGGTGAAGCAGCGGTACGCGTCCATGTAATCGATGTCGAGCCAAATCGCGTCGCAAGGGATGTCGAGCCTGCGGAACTTGCGGGCAATGTCCAAGACCCTTTTTTCAGGAAAATAACTCCAGCGGCATTGATGGTAGCCCAAGGCCCAGATCGGCGGCAGTTCGGGCAATCCGGTCAGGCGATGGTAGCGGCGCGAAACATCGGCCAATGCGGGGCCCGCAAAAAAATAATACCGCATTTCGCCGCCCTCGGCCGACCAGCCCGTCCGGAGCGTCCGATCGGGCTTTTTCTTTTCGCCGTGCATGGGCAGCCCGAAAGAAAATCGGCTGCGGTGGGTGTTGTCGAAAAAAATCCCGTAGGCCCGGCCCGCTCGCAGGGCATAAAAAAACGGCACGGCCCGGTATTGCTGGTCGGTATGCTCGCCGAAGGCAAAAGCGTCCTCGCACCACAGATGAAAAGTCTTGCCGCCGAGGTCCTGTTCGCAGGCCTTGTCGCCCAAGCCATAATAAGCCGTTTTCACCGGCACGGCCTTGTCCATGGACACACCGAGGTTGCCGCCCAGAATACCGACTTCGGCGGAAAAACCCGCTCCGTCGTCCATCAACACCTGTCCGTCGCCGTCGAGCACGGTGGTGCGCAGACCTTCGGGATGGACCCTGATTTCCAATCCCTCGACGCGCAGAACAGGCCCGAAAGCGGTTTCTTCGACCCGGAACGGGGCTGTTTCACTGTGCGCTCCCTCAGCCAGTGCGTAGGAAAAATCCCGTTCGAAGGCGCCGTTCAGCGCATAGCGGAAACGGACCGTGCCGGTCGAAAAAATCTCTACACGCAGCGCGATCCCCCGATCGCAGACACATTCCAGGCCGTCGGGGAGCTTTACCCATTTTTGCAGCCGACCGGGCGCCCAAACTTTGACCACTTCATCGTAGCGCTTGCTCGGATCGGGGGGCACATGGGGCGTTTTTCGGAGGATGTCCATATCTGCAAAAGGTTGAAAAACTGAATTATAGAACTTTATTTCAAAAAAAATATCATCGGATCATCTGTCCGCAAACGACGCAACGGAGTTTCCGAACAACAAATTTTTTCCTAATACTTTTAAAATCAAATTTATAAAAAAAAGGTAAAATAGGGTGCTGCAAAGCACTCCGGTCAAGCTTTTTCTTTTTTCCAAAAATAATAAAAAGGAAGTCCAGACAGGATCAGCAGGAGGCCCAAGAGGGCGTTTTGCCAGCTTTCGTAAAAAGCGACACCGAGCAGGGCGAGACAAAAGGCCACGAAAACGATCGGTACCACGGGATATCCGAGGGTTTTGTAGGGGCGGTGCACATCGGGCATTTTGATCCTTAGGACCACGATGCCGGCGGCCACGAGGCCATAAAAAACGAACGCGGCGAACACCAGCAGGTTGGTCAGGAAATCAAAACTGCCGGACAAGGCCAAAACAGAAGCCCAAACGGCTTGGAACAGCAGCGAAACGGAAGGGGTGTTGTAGTTGGGGTGCACATATCCCGCCGCACGGAAAAACTCGCCTTTTTGCGCCATGGCGCAATAAATACGGGAGGCCGACAAGATGGTCGTGTTGGTGCAACCGAAGGTGGAGATCAGGATGAAGCCCGAGATCAGGCCTGCGCCGATGCTGCCCATGGCGCGGCCCATCATTTCCACGGCCGCGATCGTGTTGCCTTCCTGGCTGATGCGGACCAGATCGTCGGCGGGCAGGACAAACAGATATGCGAGGTTGACCAACAGATAGATACCGATCACGCCCAAGATCCCGAAGATCAGGGCGAGGGGCAGGTTGCGGGTGGGATTTTTGATTTCGCCGCCGATATAACCGAGGCTGATCCAACCCTCGTAGGCCCAAAACGAATCCCGCATGGCCAGTACCATCACCAATGCAAAGGCGGAAAAGCCTGTAAAAAAGGTATCCGGATAGCCCGTTGCGGGCGTTTGCAGGTTGGTGGAGCTGCCCTGGCCCGACAAAAATCCGACGGCCACCACGAACAGGATGGCCACCACGATGGTGCCCGTGAACAACCGGCTCACCGATGCGCCGAAAGCGGCTCCGCGGATGTTCACCGCCGTCAGGAGCCAGATCAGGCCGACGGCCACGCATTTGGCCCCGAAATCCTTGAAGGGGCGGATGCTGTCGGTGGCTGTTTCCAAGATCGTGAAATTTTCCCAGTTTTCCGGCAGGTGGAAAAGGGGCACAAAAGTGTCGAACGCCTGTGCGAACACCACGGCGATCGAGGCAATGGCCGCGGACTGGATGACCGTGAAACAGGACCAGCCGTAACTGAACCCGACCACCGGGCCGAACATTTTGCCGAGCCAGGCATAGGGGCCGCCGCTCTCGGGGAACATGCTGGCCGCTTCGGCGGCGCAGAGCACACCGAATATGGTGATCAAGCCGGCCAAAACCCACGCGAGCAGCACCATGCCCGGGGAGCCGAGACTGGCCGTCATGGGCGCTACTTTTTTGAAAACGCCGGAACCGATGATATTGCTTATCACCAGCATGATGGCCATGCCCAATCCAAAGGTCTGTACCAAATGGCCCTGTTTGTTGTCTGTCATTTCTTCAAGGTTGAAAGGGTGCGCAAAAAAGGAAAAAACGAAACCGACGGAGCTTGAAAGAGGCATTCGTCTTGGAACTGACATTCGTCGTTTGACAAGTCGGGCAACTCGTCGTATTATTGCCCTTAGGATCGATTCTTCCCGCAAGGATAACCATTTTTCAAATGAAACGCATATTCTTTTTCGCCCTATTGTTGGTCGGCCAACAACTTTCCGCCCAAAATTCCGCCGATGTGCGCCGCGCATGGATGGATTTCATCGTGGACGGCGACACCCTGCGCAACTCGCTCACGGGCGGTATGAGCAGTCCTATCCTTTCCCATGCAGACCTCAATCACGACGGCATCCAAGACTTGGTGGCTTATGAGCACCGCACGGGCATATGGGGCATCCCGTTGACTTTTATCAACCACGGCGCTCCGGGGCAGCCCGATTATTGTTACGCCCCGGAATTCGAGGCTAATTTCCCGACCTATTGGAACTACCTGTTGATGCGGGACTACAACACCGACGGCATCTCGGACATTTTTTGTTTCTCCCCGCCGACGGTGGGCGTGGCCAGCGGCATCATGGTGCTCCGCGGTTATTACGACGCGGACGATCGCTTGGCCTTCGAAAGGGTAGTGGACGATCTGAGCTATCCCCTGCAGATCTTCGGAGGCGGCACGATCAGTGCCCAGATCTATGTGCTCAACGGCGACATACCGGCCATCGACGACCTCGACGGCGACGGTGACCTCGACATACTGAACTTCAACAACCTCGGCGGCTGGATGGAAATGTTCCGCAATATTTCGGTGGAATCCGGATATGGTACCGACAGCCTGTTGTATGTGTTCGAAGACAACTGCTGGGGCCGTTTCTACGAGCCCACACCCACCAATACGCTGGCTCTGAGCGGGCGCATCGACAGTTGTTCTTTTTATGCGGGTTGGGAGCCAAGGAACGGCGGGGTCCACGCCGGTTCGGCCATTGCCACGATCGATATGGACGACGACGGGGACATGGAAGTGGTGCTGGGCGATATCCAGTTCGACAACCTCGTGATGGGCTACAATCAGGGCACACAGATACGGCCTTTGTGAACTCCCAAGACGATAATTTTCCGTCCAACACCCTGCCCGTCGATTTGTTCACCTTCCCGGCTGCTTATTTTTTCGATGGCAACAACGACGGCAAAACCGATCTGTTCGCCACGCCCACGGCCATTGACCGCTCGGAAAACAAGAACTGCATTTGGTGGTACGAAAACACGGGTACGGAAGAATTGCCGGTCTTCACCTACCGCCAGGACGATTTTTTGATGGAAAGCATGGTGGACCACGGGGCCGACGCCCATCCAGTGTTATTCGACCACAACGGCGACGGGCTGCTCGATCTAGTCTTGGGTCATTACGGTTATGTGCGCCCTGCCGCGGTCACCGAGGCGAGGCTGTTGCTATTCGAAAATGTGGGTACCTCCACCAATCCTGTTTTCGAGCTGATCAACAGCGATTTGGGCGGACTTTCGCCTTTTGGGACGAACACCAACTACTACGCCTATGCGCTCACCTTCGGGGATTTGGACGGCGATGGCGACCAAGATATGGTGGTGGGCAAAGAGGACGGTATCCTATTGTTTTTCGAAAACCAGGCCGCGGCCGGCGCTCCGGCCACGTTCAGCAGTTTTCTGCCCTTTTTCGGCAAGATCGATGTTGGCAGCAAGGCCACGCCTACTTTGTTCGACTTCGACAACGACGGGCTTCTGGACCTGTTGATAGGAGAAAAATACGGCAACATCAATTTCTTCAAGAACACCGGTTCGCCCACCCAACCGATTTTCGACAGCAACGTGGATCCGGGCAGTGGTTTCGCAATACCGACCGTCCAATTTTTGGGACTGGTCGATACGCGCCGCCCGTTGTTGAACCCGGACGGCTGGTCGGTGCCCAAGGTAATCGACCACAACGGCGTCCGCTCTTTGTTCGTGGGCACCTATTTCGGAGAGGTGCGCCGTTACACCGACCTGTACGCTGCGGGCGGCGGCATCGCTCCTACTTTTGTGTTGGCCGATACCGCTTTCGGCAACATTTTCGAGGGCTTTCACTCATCGCCCGCCATTGCCGACCTGAACGGCGATGGAAAACTGGATTATCTGGTGGGCAACCAGCGGGGCGGCCTGCGCCTGTACTCCGAGGGAGCAATGGGAAGCGCCCCCTGCGATGTGCCTTTGACTGGTTTCTCGCCGGTGGTACAATATCCCGCGGCGCTGACCGTTTTCCCCAATCCGGTCAGCGGCACCGTATTCTTGGAACTGCCCTCGGAAGGGGATCTTTTCGATGTGACCCTTTTCAACACCATGGGCCAAGCGGTCAAGCGGCAACAGTTGAAGGGGGTGGCGCAACTTTCGCTGGACGGGCTGCCGATGGGCATCTACGCGATCGTAGCTATCCGCCAAGGCGAAAGACTGTCTTCCAAAATCTTGGTCCGCTGATTACGTAGGTTTTTGAAAAAAACGGGCTACACGACCCGGTTGAGCAACTTTTCCCCGTCCCAATCCAAGTAGAGCTCGGTGCCGGGCGCCGGTTGGTGGGCCAACAGCCAGTGGGCGAGCGGAACGGCCAAGAGTGTTTCCACCGTGCGCTGTAGCGGGCGAGCACCGTATCGTGGATCGAATCCGACCTCTGCGAGATGGTCCACCAGGGCCTCGCCGAAATGTACCCGTATGCCATGCTTGGCCAAGCCCTCCCTTTGAGCGAGCGCTTCCAGTTCTTTTCGGGCGATATTTTTGATCGAGGGTTGGTCAAGAGCTAGGAATCCCACTATTTGGTCTATCCGGTTGACGAACTCCGGTCTGAAATGGCGGGCCAAGACGGTTTCGTAATTGACGGAGCTGCCGCCTTCGAAGCCGATGGCTTGGCGTTTGGCCACGCCGAGGTTGGTGGTCATCACCACGATGGAGTTGCGGAAATTGGTCACCCGGCCGAAATGGTCGGTCAGCAGGCCCTCGTCGAGCAGTGTCAGCAAGGCGTCGAAAATACTCGGATCGGCTTTTTCGATTTCGTCGAGCAGCAGCACCGCAAAAGGTCTTTCGCGGATTTCCTTCACCAACTGGCCCGGTTGGGTGCCCGAGCCGAGGAGGCGCTCCAATTGGCTGCTGTGCTTGAACTCGCTCATGTCGATGCGCACGAGCGGGGATTTTTTTTGTCCCGCCCCGAAAAAATAATCGGCGAGGGCCAGTGCGCTGGCCGTTTTGCCCACTCCGGTCGGACCGGCGAAGACGAACACACCAATGGGCCGTTTGGGGTTGTTGAGCCCCGCCTTGTAGATCTTCACCACATCGGTGAGTTGGGCAACGGCATCTGCTTGGCCGATGATGCGGGCGGAGAACCACTGCTGCAGGACGGTTTCTTCCAACAACAGATCGTCGCGCAGGAAAATTTCCGGAAGTCCCGTTTGGCGCATGAACACAGCCAGGGCATCCGAAGGGCCAATTTTTTTGGCCGACTCGGCCGTGGCCTCGGCCAGACAGGCACCGAGAAACTTCATGGCCTTGCCGGGGAAGCGTTCGTAGGGGAAAAAGCGCTTCAACAAGCGAAAGGACGTGTCGATGGTTTCCCTCGGAATTTCGACCCGGCCCGTCTGTTTGGCGAATGCCGCAAATTTCAGCATGATGGAGAAAACGGCGTTTTCAGACAATTCGGAAAGTTCGATGATCTGGAAACGGCCCACGAAATCGGGCATCTGGCGACGCATCAGTTCCAACTGCCGGGGCGTGGCCTCGCCCACGACCTGCACCTTGTTTTTGTCGAGATATGGCTTGAGGACCGCAGCAGCGCTTTCCGAAGCACTGGAAGAGCCGATTTCGAGCAATTGGGCGATGTCGGTTATCCAAAGGACTCCGTTGGAGTCCGACAGTTCGTCGAGCAGCCCCTGTACCCAGCCCTGCCACTCGCCCAAATATTTGCTCTCTGCCACGATGCGTTGGGCTACGAGCTGCCATAAAACCGGTGTACTGCCCGTCGGCCCCATGGACGAAATCTTTTTGGCGGCCGCTTGCAAAACGGTGCTTTTTCCGGTGCCCGATTCGCCGACCACGAGCACATTGGCCTTGTCCAAGAGGATTTTATCGGCCAGTTTGTTGACCATATCCTCCATTTCCCAGGCTGCTTGAGGCTTGGAGAGATTTTTTTTGCCCGTATCCTCGATTTTTTCTGCAAATCGCTCCAGAAACTTCGTTTGGCTCGAACGGTAATATTTCGACAAATCCCGAAATGCGCGCTTGACCTCCTTGACCTTCAGTTCGACAGTTTCCAGAACGGGTCGGGGCAAAACGAAAAGATGGTTTACTTCATCTATCTCGAGGGTGCGAAAATAACGGCTCGCTTGGCTTTGGACCAGTTCGGAAATAGATTTCGCGTCTTGGCAGAAAAAATCGAATCCGAGCTGTGGAACAAAGCACAGCTGCGTGCCATCTCCGCTCTGTCCGTAAACTACGTGAACGGGCACTTTCATTTGCCGGGTGGTCAAAAATGGGGCCCGATCGGTGTTGTATCCGATGCGGACCTTGGTTTCGATGGTCTTTAGCACCGCAGCTTCCAAAGGAAAAGAAGGATAAGTTCCTTTTTTTTGGTATTCGCGTTTCAGATGCTCCTCGATTTGTTCTTTGATCGAAGAGCGGGTGGCGCCAAATGCCTCCAATTGTTCGCCGAGCAACACACCCACATAGCCACCGGAGGGGTGGGGGTAACAAAGGATCGGGTAGGAGAGGGTCTTCATTCCGCAAAGGTCACATGCCGATCACCTGCAAGAAGGCGGGATTGTTTTTTCCGCCGCGCTGGGCGACGGTACGGACATCGTTTCGGGCCGCTTCGAGGAGTTCGGCTGCCCTGTCTTTTTGCATCAGGGAAAAATTGTAGTAAGAAATGGCCCGGTTCTGCAACAAGACGTTGATGTTGTTGTTGGTCTTCTCCAATTCGATCGGTTTCAAGCTGCCCGAAACCACCGCTTTTTGCGCATCTTGGATGGCTTTGGTGAAGGTGTTGATGGACTGTTCGTATTGGCCCAGTCCCTGCTCGCAAACGCCCACAGAATTCATCACCGCGAAATCCATCGGTTCAAATTGCAGGTACTTAAGATAATCAGCCCTGGATTCCGCGAAACGCCCCATTTCGTACAGTGTCACGCCTCGATTCTTGTACACCGATGGATGCGCGGAATCGATTTCGATCGCACGAACAAAATCTTGTAAGGCTTTGTCGTATTGCTTGAGGAAAGCATACGCCGCACCGCGGTTGTCCAGCGAATTGATGTGATCGGGCTTGATCGATAGCGCCTTGTCGTAATCGGCGATCGCCTGTTGGTAATTGCCGAAATCGAAATAGACGTTCCCGCGGCTGGAATGGGCCTCGTGGTCCTTGGCATTCCCGGCGATCGAGAGCGTGTAAAGGGAAATGGCTTTTTCGCCAAGCAACTTTTTGTTGGGGGAGTTGTTCGGTTCCTCCTTCATCTGTTCGCGGTATAGGATGGCGCGATTGACATATGCCCTCGAACTGGGATAATGGCGTATCGTGTGATCCCAGAGGGTTTCGCCGCTTTTCCAGACGCCCACTTGGACAAAACAGAGGGCGGTGAAAACCGCTCCGAGCGTGGCCGTCAGTGCCCAGGCGGTCGCGGTGCCTTTCAGCCAACGGTCCAATGCCCAACCGAGGGCAAAAAATAGTCCGATGTAGGGCACATAGGTATAGCGTTCGGCGATCACGGCGCTGCCGACCGGAATGAGCTGCAGTACCAAGGCGAGATTGATCGCGTAAAAAGCCAGTCCGAAAGCCACCGCGCGCCATTGGCGACGGTGCGCCAAAAAAGCCAGTCCGATCATGCCGGCCACCACCACGGGCGCAATGAGATAGGGCAGAGTAGGGGATTCGTTCAGCGGAGGGAACGGATAAAACGGTACGGCCGGATAAGGCACCACCATTTTGACCGCGTACATCATCAAACCGTAGCAGGCAAACAGCAGCCTTTTGCCCATTCCGAAGATTTCGGTCCCTTCTGTGGCGCCGATCTCGCTCTGGAATTTGAGGGTCAGCAGGGCCAGTCCCAGGGCCAGTCCGACAAAGGGGATTTTTTCCAAAAAAAGTTTTGCGTTCAATGGCCTTGCCCGCAGATAGTCGAAGGTGAAAAGCACGGCGGGAAAAACCACTGCCGCCGGCTTGGAAAGCAAGGAGCAACTGCCCCAAACCAACGCCAGGGCATAATGGGCGGTGCTGCCGCTTTCGGCATATTTCAGGTACGACCAAAGGCCGCCGAGGAAAAAGAGCGTATAAAGTACGTCCTTGCGTTCAGAGATCCAAGCCACCGACTCCACGTGCATCGGGTGCACGCCAAAAAGCAGCGCGCACAGGAAAGCCACCAGCAGGTTGCCGTCGCTGAGCTTTTTCGCCAGTACCCATACCAGCAAGGTGTTGGCCAAATGGAAAAGGACATTCAGCAAATGGTACGACCACGGTTCCAGTCCGGATATCCAATAATTGATCTTCAGGCTCAGCATCGTAAGGGGCTGGAAGTTGCCTTGTACGGGCGTTGTGAGCAGTTCCCACAAACGAGCGTTGTCCGACAGGAGCAATTTGCCCTTGTCGTAAACATAGTCGCCGTCGTCCCAATTGACATAATCGGCACCGAGGGCCGGAATATAGGCCAGAGCGGTCAGGCCAAGGGCCACCCAGGGCAGCCATTGCAGCCATGCTGCAGGTGTCGGGGAAAGATTCGGCTGTGGCCGTGCCGCAGAAGCGGTTGAGACGGAAGTTTCTCGTGTCTGCTTTTTGGGTCCTTTTGCCATAAGGGTGCTGGTTTGGATCGTGCAAAAATAATCGAAGACGGCAAAAAACAGTGCTTTTGCCCGTTGCGCGACTCGGAAAGTCCCTTGGGGATATCAACTTTTGGCTACTTTTGCGCGTTGTACGGTCTGTTTTTATCTACAATTCGATTTCCCATGCAGTTGACCATTTGGCACATCTTCGCGATTTCCGCCGTGTTGGGCGGTCTTTTCTCCCTCGCCACGCGCGCCGTCCGCAAGCCGGACTGTGTTTATGTAGATTTTTTGAAAAATTTCGTCGGCGTGCTGTTTATCATCTCGGGTCTGGTAAAAGCCATCGATCCGATCGGAACGGCCCTGAAAATGGAAGAATACTTCGAGGAATTCGCACGGGTTTTCCGCGAACCGGTAAGCAGTCTCACCGTATGGATGTCGGGCCATGCCGTGTTCTTTTCGATCACGATGATCGTGTTGGAAATCGCCCTCGGCGTCAATTTCCTGCTGGGGATCATGCCCCGTCTGACCGCGTGGCTCAACGCCGTGATAATTGTCTTTTTCACCCTGTTGACCGGTTTCACCTATCTCACGTCCTATACGCCAGGCGCCATGTCGCTGATGCTGATGGTGGGTACGGTCGTCGCGCTGGTGCTGTTGGCGGCAACTTCCAAAAACCGCTATGTGCAACTGGGCAGTGTGCTGGGAGCTCTGGTTTTTCTTTGCTTCAACCCCTACAACCTGTTCATGGTTCACGATGTGGTCAACGGCGAATGGATGGATGCCCGTTTCTGGCTGGCCGATTTCGCCAACGGCGAAAAATACGGCGCCGGCAACTGGAAGTACGATCGATTGATGATGCGCGTGACCGACTGCGGGTGCTTCGGCGATTTCATCAAACTCAAACCCAAGATCTCTTTTTTCAAAGATCTCATCCTGTTGGTGCCTACCGTGGTGTTTTTGCTCAACACGCACAAGATCAATCCCGTACATTCCAATTTGCGCGCTTTGTATGCCTCGTCGGGCATCCTCAACCTGCTGGTGGTCGTTTTCTGTGTCTACAATACCTACTACAACGAACCCGTGGTGGACTTCCGTCCCTTCAAGCAGGGCACCGACCTGTTGGCCGCCCGCAAAGCCTGTTTGGACGATCCCACCAAGGTGGAAAAAATCTATGTGTATGTCAACAAGCAGAACGGCCAAGAAGTCCAGATCTCCTCTGAGGAGTTCACCAAGCGCTGGAAAGAGTTCTCGGACACTGCGGTCTGGAAAAACGACATTTCCAAAATGATCGAAAAAGTGACCAAGGAAGGATGCACGAGCAAGATCAAGGACATGTACATCGATGCCGATCCCTACGAAATGCTCCCCAAGATCTTTCCGGCCATGGATCCCAATCTGGACAGTCTTTTTGAGGCGGCCGTCCAAAAATATCCCGCCCAAGAACGCGATCTGACCGGCAACGATATTTTCTCCAAACTCTTCCTCTTGGACGAAAGACCCCAGTTCATGGTCGTGGTCAACGACCTCAAGCACTGCCACTGGGATGCGGTCCAACAAAAGATCGCCCCCTTGCTCAAAGATGCCCAAGCGGCCGGCCAAGCCACTTATCTGCTTTTTGCCGGCGGCAACATGGAGGATGCCGAAAAAATGGCAGTACAATACGGATTGGTGTGCCCCGTTATGTTCGGCGACGAGAAACTCCTCAAAACGATGTGCCGCGGCAATCCGGCAGTGTTCCGCGTCCAGCAGGGAAGGGTGCTCGACAAATGGCACTGGCGCACCTTGCCAGCCTTTTCGGAGATCCGTTGATCCTTTCACGACGGCTTTTTTTCCATTTTTTTTATGAAAAAAACAAAATCCTGTACGGTTCTCCTGATGTTCTGCCTGTTCGCCTTGAACGGGTTGCAAGCTCAGGTGGTCCCTTCCCACCAGTTGAAAGCGCTCCTCATCGTCGGCCATGTCGAGGACAGGACCCCGTTTTTTGTTTCCGACATGGACAAGATCGCCGCGATTTTTCGTGAAAACCACATCGCGGTGCACAAATTCTACGACAAAGAGGCTGATTGGGACAAGATTGTCCAAGTGGCCCCGGAATGCAGTTTTTTGGTCTATGCCGGCCACGGAATGGAAATGGGAAAGAACGGCAAGACCGGTGGGCTTTGTATCAAGACCAATGTATCAACCGAAAAATTGCTTGCGGGTCTTCGGCTGCAAAAAAACGCGTTGGTCATCTTCAAATCAGTGTGCCGTGGGGCCGGGTCCTCTGCCGGCGACCTTGGTGACATCGGCATGCCAGAAGCCCAAGATCGGGTGACGAATTACGCCTATCCTTTTCTGGATCTGGGGGCCTCCGGCTATTTTGCCAGCAACATGGATGGCGGTGCGGAGCAGTTTCTGCGGGATTTTTTGTCCGGCACCACATTTAGGGACGGGTATCTGAAATCCACCGGAATGTGGAACAAAGTGGAGCTCGACGAGCCCTTCAAGGGATACCAAGACCATTTCATCAGCATCGCCACCTCTCCGGGCGGCGAAGAGGGCACCCTGACAACCTATAAAAACGGGGTGAAAAAAGTCGAGAAATTTGTTTCCCCCAAAACCTACAACATCGCCGCCGTCGGCAAACCGGACTTCGATATCAACGATGTGATCCTAAAGAAATGATTTTCCCGAAAGGGGATTTTCCAAACAAAGTCCGGTCCTCCGGCCTCCATTTTTTCAAAACCGCCTTTATGAACCGTTTTCTACTCCTCTCTGCATTTTGCGGACTTTTCTTTTCAGGAAAAATTGCTGCCCAGAACACCGTTCAGGACAGTTTTGTGCTGGACGGCTACATGCGCACTTATCGGGTGTACGTGCCCATCGCTTATGACGGAATCGAACCTTGGCCGTTGGTGCTGAACCTGCACGGATATGGTTCCAATAGTTTCGAGCAACTGTTTTATGCCAACCTGCAGTCCGTTGCCGACACTGCCCGGTTTCTGATGGTTCTTCCCGACGGCACCTTCGACCAAGCGGGAAGCCGTTTTTGGAACGCCGGCTTCGGCGCCCCGGTGGACGATGTCCGGTTCCTGGATGCCCTGTTGGACACCCTGTCACTTGCTTACAACATCAATCCTCAGCGGGTGTACAGCACCGGTATGTCGAACGGCGGATTCATGAGTTACACCTTGGCCTGTGGTCTTTCCGACCGTATCGCGGCCATTGCTTCCGTGACCGGCTCCATGACCAACCTGCAGGTGGCGAACTGCTCGCCGCCCCGCCCGGTGCCGGTGATGCAGATCCACGGTACCGCCGATCCAACGGTTCCCTATCTCGGCAACGCGAATTTCAGTTCCATTGAATCCGTGGTCGCTTTTTGGGCGGGCCACAACCAATGCCCGCAGCCGGCTGTGATGACCCCCGTTCCGGACATCAACGCCGCCGACGGCTGCACCGCCGAGCGGTACGAATATGCGCCCGGCAACAACGGAGCGCGAGTGGTCTTTTACAAGATCCTCAATGGCGGCCACACCTGGCCCGGCACCGGTTTTGTGATCGGCGTGACCAACCAAGATTTCAACGCGAGCGTTGAAATCTGGCGCTTTTTCAGCCAGTATGGTTTGGACGGTCCTTTGCAGGCGCTTCCTGCTGCCGAAAAAATCGAAACCGTGGTCTATCCCAATCCCAGTTCGGGCCAACTGCACTTGGAATGGCCTGCCGATGCCCTCGGCGCAACACTTTATACATCGACCGGCGCTCAAGTTGCCCGGTTTGTGGCTTTCGGCATGCTGGATCTCGGCGGTTTGCCCGATGGTCTGTACTTTTTGGAACTGCTCACGGAAAAAGGCGTTGGCCGAACCGCCGTCGTCCTGCAACGCTGATCCGCGACCGTGCGCTACGCCATCGTCGATATCGAAACCACCGGCGGCATCCCCAAGCGTGACCGAGTCATTGAAATTGCCGTCGTGGTTTTCGAGGGCGGCCAAGTGGTGCAACAGTTCGAATCCCTTGTCGATCCCGAAACCCCCATTCCGGGAAACATCACCGATCTGACCGGCATCCGCAACGACATGGTACGAGGAGCCCCGAAGTTCCACGAGATCGCGCGCGCCGTGGTGGAGATTACCGACGGATGCGTGTTTGTGGCCCACAATGTCCGTTTCGACTACGGCTTCATCTGTGAAGAGTTCAACCGTTTGGGTTACCGATACCACCGCAAG
>JBEIJQ010000009.1:0-37873 GCA_040380145.1 Lewinellaceae bacterium
GCAGGATTTCGTACACGGCATGGCAGCCTTCGCAGCAAAACGGCTTTTCCTGCCGGATCAGGACCGCGTTTTCCGGGCAGTCGCCGCCGCAGTGGGTACATACAGGGGCGCCGTCGTGCGCGCGCTGGCCTTTGTCCGGCAATGGTTTGGCCGTTTCGTACATCGGGATGCGTATTTTCGGGCAAAACTATCTTGGCCCCCCAAAGACGGATATGCGTCCCGTCACTCCTTGGACTGACTTTGCTCATCCGCTCAGAACTCCCATTGCAGCTGGAGGCTGAGCTCCACGGGCGCGGCCCCTTCGCGCGGCAGCGTCTGGGCCGCCCTCGCCCACAAGGTGCCGTTTTCGCCCAGATCCGCCCGGGCGTTGAGGTACCAACGGAGCCCATCGCCTTGGAAAGCCGGCGCAGAAAAGGCGAATCTGACCTGGTTTTCGTACACATAGATCCGCGCATCGTAGTCTTCCACATGGAAAACGGCCAAGCGCGCCTGGAATCCCCAGCCTTTTTTCGCCAATCCCACATCTTGTCCCAGCCAGATCCCCATCGGCGACGCCGTTTCGCCGCTCGCCCGCATGAATTCCGCCCGCATCCGCCACTCGAGGCCCGGCGACAGTTCGGCTTCCACGCGGGCGCCGATGCCGAGGCGGCCGAGCACTGCTGTCGTACCTGCTTCGGCTCCGTCGCGTTCGGTCCGGTTGTGGCGCACCTGCACCGCCATGGTCAGGTTTTTGGCGGGCTGATAGAACACCTGCGCCGACCAGTCGCAGCCCAAGGAGGGGGAACGGCTGGCGTAGCGCGGCCACGGAAACCGGTACAGGTCGGCCAGCAGCGTGGCCCGCCAACGGGGCCCGGGGCGGATGTCGGCGGCCAGTTCCAAACCGGTCTCGGCCTCGCTGCGGCCCGACCGGGACGAGGGGCGCCCGTGCAGGGCGGTGAATTCCTGCGAAAAGTGCCGCACCGTTGCCGAAAGCCGCACGGCGTCGCCGGCCTTGGCGCTCGCGCCCACCAGGGCCGCCCAGCCGCCGGACAAGTTTTTCGCCGCTTCGGCGTACAGCCGTGCGCCGCGCAGCGACACCACCGCGTCTGCGCCCAACAGTCCTTCGGTCTGCCCCCGGAATTGAAACCGTCGGTAGATCTCCGCCGAATCGGGCTCCACGGGGCGGTCGAAACGGGTCCAAAGCCCGTATGCCCGCACATTGGCCACCGCACCCCGCCACTGCACCGCCGCTCCGGCAGCCGTTTCGCCCAAAGCCCGCTGGCCGGCCCGCTCGCTCACGGTGCGGTGGTAGCCGCTTTCGCGCAGCGCCGTGACCGTCCCGTTTTTGTCAACGGACGCGTCGCGGCGACGGCGGGAAAAAAACAGCAGTCCCTCCCATTTTTTTCCCCATTCGAATTGGGCCGCCGCGCCCCGGAAAAATCCGCTCTCGAGCGCCCCCGTGTGCGGGCGCAGCGCCTCGGCCCAACGGCGGCGGTCGGCGGGGCCCGTCGAGAAAAAACCGCCGCCCTGCCAGATCGCCAGTCCTTGTCCGAGCCGGATCTCGTAATCGCCCAAGGCCACGGCACGGCACCGGGCGAACGGCCGCCTGACATACGCGTGCACCGACACATAGTCCGGTCCGGCCAGCGGAGGCCCGCTCCACCACGGCTCGCCGGGGTCCTTGTCGAGCACGATCCCAAGGCTGAGATCGTCGCGGTGCCGCAAGCGCCAGCGCATCAAAAAGCGATCGGGAGAGGGTAGGGGATCTTCCTCCCCCCAACGCCGGGTCCAGCGCGCCAGCAGTTCGCCGCGGGCAAATCGCAGACGATGGTGCAGGGGACGAAACGGCGAAGGCTCCTCCAATCGGATGTGCGGCAGCGCACGGTGGATGGTCGCCGAATCCCACAGGGGCACATGGCGGAGTTCGTACACCGAGCGCAGCGGGCCAAAAGCACGGCGATATTCCAACAGCGCCAGAGCCTGCAGTTCGTCGCAAAGTCCCGTGGCCGCCAGTTCGGCCGCTTCGGCTTGGTTGAGCGGCAGTTTTCCGCTCCCGTTCTCTTCGACCCATTCGGGCACGCCCTCCCCGCCGTCGAGCAGCAGCCTTTCCAGTGCCGGCGGGTCCATGGAAGGATCCTGTTGCTGGGCCGTGGCCCAGAGCGGTAGGAAGAGCAGGACCGCCCAGTTGATCCGGTTGATTTTCATGTTTTTGGATGTGTTGAAGGATGGGAAAAAACGCCTGAAAGCAAAATCGGGCCTCTGGCAGGCCACACCCGTTTTGTTCTCGGCGGGCGCAAAAAAAAATCCGGCCAGCCTGGAGGCTGAGCCGGATCGAAATTGGCTTTTCATCTTTACCGTATATATATACCTTTTTGCCCCCCTGCGGTAACCGCTTTTTTGAACTTTTTTCGGATAAACAGAAAAAAAATCAATTTTTAAAAGTTATTTATTTTATATTTTTATGAAAATCAATTTTATATAAAAAATTGTATTTTTCTTGCTTTTGAGAGTCGGACGATAGGCCCCTTTCCCCTCTTTTTTCGATTTTTTGAAGAAGTTATTTTTTCTTAAAAAAATAAATAAAAAAATATCAATCAAATAGTTGTGTTCTTTTTATCGTATTCTGTTTCCCGAACGGGTTTTTTGTTTGCCCCGCGAAACCTGTCAGGGGCCCACAATGGCGATTCCAGATTATTTTTGTGGGCATGAAAACGATGCTCATCACCGGTTGTGCCCGCGGAATGGGCCTTTTGATGGCCGAAACCTTCGCCGCCGAGGGCTGGCGGGTGGTGGCCACCGACATCAACGAGGCCGAGCTACTGTCGCAACGGCTGGAGGAGCGCTTTCCGGACCGGATGCTGGTGCGCCGGATGGATGTGTCGCGGTACTCCGATTGGGAAAACATCTTCGCCGAGATCCGCGGTCTTTGGGGCGGCGTGGATGTGCTCGTCAACAACGCCGGGGTTTTGCGGCCGCGTTTCTGCGCCAACATCGAGCGGGCCGACATCGACCTGCAGCTCGATGTGAACGCCCGCGGCACCATTTACGGCACCACCTTGGGCGCGCGCGAAATGGCCGCCCGGGGCGGTGGGCACATCATCAATATCGTTTCCATCGCGGGTATCGCGCCGGCGCCCGGGCTGGCCATGTATTGCGCCTCGAAGTTCGCCGCCCGCGGTTTCACGCTGGCCGTGGCCTACGAGCTGCGCGAGAAAGGGGTACATGTGACCGCGATCTGTCCGGACGCCGTGAACACCCAGATGGTCTCCGAGCACATCCACAACGACGATGCGGGCATTGTTTTTTCCGGAAGTCTGCTGCGCGCCGAAGATGTGGTACGCGCGGTGCAAAAGGCTCTCCGCACCCGCCCTGTCGAGATCGTGCTGCCTTTTGGCCGGGGTGTTACGGCCAAATTGGCCGGTTTTTTTCCCGCCCTCGGCTTTTGGGTCAAGGATTTTTTTCACAAAAAAGGAAGCAAAAAACAGATGGGCCTCCGATGAGCGGCTCTCTGACAACGCCGGCGACGGTTGTTTTTGGGAGCATTCCCCTTCGTTCGCCCGAGCAATGTTGGTGGGCCGGGTGGCATTTTTGGGGAAAATCATCTTTTTTTGCAGAATAATTTTTTGAAAAGTGTATATTGAGATGTTTATCCGTTTCTGCCTTTTTTTGAAAGCCCGTTGAAACCGCGGGGTTCCTTGTTGCACCGCACCGATTTCTGCCCGACTTCCACAAACCACTCATCCGCCCATGACATCCACGCTCGAATCCGACATCATCGATGGACTGCGCGCCGGGGGCATCCGCCGCCGGCTGAGCGAAAACAAGTTGTTCGAGACTTTTTCCTATTTCGTCAACGAGGGCGTCCGCAAGTTCCGCCTCGATCGGGACGATGCAGCGGGCGCTTACGCCGATGCCGTTTTGGCGGTGGTCGGTTCGATCCACAACGGAGGGTTCGAGCAGCGTGCTTCGCTGAAAACTTTTCTTTTCCAGATTTTTTCCAACAAATGTGTTGACCTGACCAGAAAAAAAACGACCAATAAGGGGAAGGTACACCAAGGCACTGTTTGGATCGACGAGCTGCCCCTGCCCGATGAGTCGCGCAACTTTCTGCGCAGATTGATGGACGCCAGCCAGCTCGACATCGTCAAGGCCCGGATCGCCCAACTGGGCGAAAAATGCCAAACGATGCTGCTCCGCTGGGGAGAGGGGTACTCCGATTCGGAAATCGCTTCCGAGCTCGGGTACAACACCGAAGCGGTCGCCAAGACCAGCCGCCTGCGTTGCCTGCAGAAATTGCGCGAAAGCAGCTCCTCAAGCGGAGCCTGAACGCGCAACTGCCCTTCGGAAAGTCGTTTTTTACCCAAAAAAAATCAAGTCATGGAACAGGATCAGGTCTATCAGCGCATCGAAACCTATCTCGGCGGTCAAATGACCGACGAGGAACGCCGGGCGTTCGAAAGCGAAATCTCCCAAAACCCGGAACTGGCCTCCGAGGTGGCCTTTTACCTCCACGCCCGAGAGGCGTTGACCCAAACGGCTTTGGAAAGCCGCCGGGCCGAATTGTTGGCCCTGCTGCCCGAAGAGGGGAGCGGTGCCGCTCCCCGGACGCGCACCCTTTCGATGCGTTGGGCCCTGGGGCTGGCCGCATCGGTGGCCTTGCTGGTCGGGTTTGCGGTGTGGGCCTTCTTGTCGGGCCCCGAACCAACGCTCAACCAAATGGCCGATGGGTTTGCCACCGAGAAAATGGGCGGCTCGACCACCATGGGCGGCGGCCCCAGCACCCTTCAGACCGGTCTGGACCACTTCAACAACGGTCAACTGGCGGAGGCCCGCGACGCGTTTGCCCTGTACCTCCAAAACACGCCCAACGATCCGGTGGCGCTCGAAGGACTGGCCCGCTCTTATCTGGGGCTCGGCGAGTTCCGGCTCGCCCTCGACCGCCTCGAAGACCTCGAAACGCTCGGTGGGCCGTACAACTCGGCCAAGTTCTTCAAAGCCCTCGTGCTGATCCGCCGCAATGCGCCGGGAGATCAGGCCCAGGCCCGGGAACTCCTCCAAAGCATCGTTTCCGCCAAGGGAGGCCACTACCGCGATGCAGAAAAACTGCTCGAAAAAATGTAGCACGGGCCGGCCGTGAAAAGCGGCCTGTTCCAGATCTGAAAATCCTCTCGAACGCCTTTGTTCGCGGGGATTTTTTTGATAGGCAGAATGGCTTGTATGCGCCTTCTCAATTTCTCCTTTTCCTCCACTGCGATCGCAAAATCGCGTCTGGACTTTTCCCTTTTTCGGTGAAGGGTTCAGTGCTTTTCTTTTGCGTAGGATAAGCCGTTGGCCAATTCCATAACTTTGTTGCCGAATCAAATTTTTTCGCCCGCGAAGAGGGCTTAACTTGTTGTGTTCCCCCCATTTTTTTACTTTTTTACCCAAAAAACAATGGAAAATCAACACACATGGGCCGAGGAGCACGCCGATTACACCGAAACGGTGAACGGAATATCTTTCACGATGATCGCGGTGAAAGGCGGCGAATTCACGATGGGGGATATGTTTGGAGACAGCGACGATAACAGTGAAACGCCACACCAAGTGACGGTGAGCGACTATTTCCTGGGCGAAACGACCGTGACGCAGGACCTTTGGTACGCGGTGATGAGAAACAACCCGAGCGACTGTTCGGGCAGCGACGACCTACCGGTGGAAAACGTCAGCTGGGAGGACGCGCAGGAGTTCATCCAACGGTTGACCGGCCTGACCGGCCAATCGTTCCGTTTGCCGACGGAGGCGGAGTGGGAGTTTGCGGCCCGGGAGCGGGGACGGAAGGTGCGCTTCGGGAACGGCAGAGATGTGGCGGATCCGGAGGAAATGAACTTTGACGGAAGCCATGCGGAAAACTGCTCGGTGCAAGGAGTTTATCGGGGAGAAACCACTTCGGTGAAGTTGTTTCCGCCCAATGCGCTGGGGCTGTACGATATGTCGGGAAATGTCTGGGAATGGTGCGAAGATTGGTACGATATTTATCCGCAGAAGCCCCAAAACGATCCCAGGGGGCCCGATCACGGCGATTTTCGGGTGCGCCGGGGTGGCAGCTGGTTCGACTTTCCCAATCGTTGCCGTGTGTCGTACCGCGAGGTCGAAAAACCCGACTACTGTATGGACGACACTGGCTTCCGCCTCGCCTCCGGGTGAGGGGCGCCGTTTTGGCGATAATCCTGACCCGTTGTCCAACCGGTGCCGGTTTTGTGTTTTTGGGAAAATGCCCTAATTTGCCCAATCCAACGATGCCCACACCGCCCGATGCGCCTGTTGTTTTTTTTGTTGCCCCTTTCGCTTTTCGCCCAGGCCCGTGGCGAAGAGGCCGCGGATCGGATGGCGCGGGCCGACCGTGAGTTTTTTCGCGCGGCGTATGCCCTGTCCGTCGAACATTGCGGTCGGGCAGCCGATCTGTTCCGCGGCGCGGGCGAAGCGGAAAAGGAGGTCCGGGCAACGGCCCTCGCCGCCGAAAGTTGCCTGCGGCTGTCGGAGCTCGACCGGGCGGAAGAGTGGCTGAAACGGTCAATGGGCCGTGTGGTCAATGGCCTCGGCGACCGCCCCACGCCCGCCGCGGCCTACGCCCACGAAATTTCGGCGCAATGGGCACTGGCCAAGGGCAACCCCCGCGGCGCCCTGCCAAGGGCCGAAAAATCGCTGGCCATGCGCCAAGGCTTTTCGGGCAAGGAAGCGGACGCCGATCGGGTGCGCTCCCTTTTGGTACTGGCCAAAACGCTCTTGGCCCTGTCGCAACTGCCCGAAGCGGAAAACGCCCTGCAAAAAGCCGGTCCCCTCGCCGCCGCGCTCGGACCGGAGCATCCGCTGCTCGTGGACCTCGAACTTGCCCGAGCGTCCTGCGCCTACGAACGCGGCGCACTCGAACAAATGCGCCGCCACAACGAAATCGCGCTCGACCTGAGCCTGCAGATACACGGTGAAACGCACGACCGGACCGCCGATGCCTACGCCCAATCGTCGCTCTACTACAAGTTGGCCCTCGCCGCCGACGACATCGAACTACGCCTCCTCGCAAAGGCTTTCGACATCCGCGAACAGCTGTTCGGCGACCGGCCCTCGCTGTCGCTGGCCGACAGTTACGAACGCCTCGCCGAACTCAACTACAACCTCAGCGACCTGGACGGGGCCTTGGACTGCTACCTCAAGGCGCAGGAGATCTATGCCGCCGTTTACCGCACCGAGACACACCCCGATGTGGCCCTGTGCTATGTGCTGATGGCGCGCTGCTATGGCCGCAAGGGCAACTCGGACTCCGAGTTCGTCAACTTGCAAAAGGCCCTCGGGATCCAACTGGCCACCCTGCCCGCCAACAGCGACTTTTTGGCCAACACCTACAACGAACTGAGCATTCACTACGGCAAACAGGAAAACTGTGCCCTGCAATTGTTGTACGCCCAAAAAGCCTACGACATCTGGGCGCGCACCAAAGGCCCCGAAAGCGCCTATGCTTCGATCGGAATGGCCAACATGGCTGCCGCCTACGGAGGGATCCCCGGCGAGGAGCACCGCGAAAAGGCACTCCTCGAAACGGCGCTCGCCATCAAGGTCAAACTGATGGGTGAATTTGCCCGGGGCACGGCCCGCAATTACTACCAACTGGGCCGCTATCACCAAAAAAACGGCGATTTCGAACGGGCCCTGGATTTTTTTCAACGCTCCCTGATGGCCAACAGCAGGGGTTTCCGGCAAACCGATCCAGCGCGCAACCCCTCGGTCGGACAGGCGCTTTCCTTGGGACAGTTCGTCGAGACCCTCCGGGCCAAGGCGCAGACTTTTTCCGCTGCCGCCCGGCGTTCCTCCGACGGCGGCAAAAGTTTGCAACGGGCATATTCGACCTACGGGATTTGCCTTGCGGCCATCGACACCCTGCGCTTGGACATCAAGTCGCCCGGCTCCAAACAAGACATCCTGCTCAATTTTTTTCCCGTCTTCGAGGAGGCCATCGCCATGGCCAAGGTCCTGTACGAGGCGGGAGGCGAAAAACGCTACCTGCACGAGGCCTTCCGGGTCGCCGAACGCAGCAAGGCCTATCTGTTGCAACAGGCCTTGCGCGAATCCGAGAGCAAGGGGCACGGATCGGTGCCCGACAGTGTGGTCGCCCGCGAACGCGAGTTCCGGAGCCGAAAGGATTTCTGGGCCCAAAAAACGATCGAGGCGGAAATGCAGACGGAAGCCCCGGATCTGTCCGCCCTGCGCGATTCCCTGCGCCGCGCGAAAAGACGCATGGAAGACTATGCCCGTTGGCTGGAAATCCGCTACCCGCAGTACCACCGGATCAAATACCGCAGCGAAACGGCCTCCGTGGAGGACATCCGATCCGGCCTGACCGACAAAAACACCCTCCTGCTCGAATATTTCTGGGGCGACTCGGCTGTGTACCTCTTCGCCGTTGGGCACGACGATGTGCGCCTGTTTGCCTTGCCCAGTCCCAACCGGCTCGACGAGCAACTGGAACTGTTGCAACAGAATCTCTCCGATTACGCGGCCTTGGCTGGGGATCCCGAAGAGGCCTGGCGGTCGTTCCGCGGCTTGGCCTGGCCCGTGTTCCGCGACCTCGTCCGCCCCGCGTTGGCCGGTCGGGGGTACAACCGCTTGGTGGTGGTGCCAGATGGCCGCCTCAACGCCATTCCCTTCGAGGCGCTGCTCACCGACAGTGTGCAGGGCGGTCTGCAACCGGACTTTGCCCGGTTGCCTTATTTGGTACGGGATTTTGCCGTGAGCTACGGTTACTCCGCCACGCTCCTCTGCCAGCACGCCCAAAAAACATCCCGCACGGGAGTGCCCCGTTTTGCGGCTTTTGCCCCCGCCTACCGGTACGGGCCGCCCTCCGATACCGCCGCGCCCCTGCCCCTGCCCGGTGCCGAACGCGAGATAGGGGCCCTGTCCAAATGGTTTGAAGGCCGCTCTTTTTTGGGGCGGGAAGCCACCGAATCCCGTTTCAAGGACTGCGCCGGCCGGTACGATATTGTGCACCTGGCCACGCACGGTTATCTCAACAGCAACGCCTACTATTCCTTTTTGGCCTTCGGTTCGGAAAAAACGGATTCCTTGCAGGACAACGCCTTCCACGCCTATGAGCTCCTGGGCATGGACTTGCGGGCCGAACTGGTGGTGCTCAGCGCCTGCGAGACGGGCCGGGGGGCCTTCCAACGCGGGGAAGGCGTGCTGAGCCTTGCCCGCAGTTTCATGCACGCCGGCAGCGGTTGCGTCGTGATGTCGCTGTGGCGGGTCAGCGACCAGTCCACCGCCGCCCTCATGGAACGGTTTTACGAAGGGTTGGGCGAGGGCTTGTCCAAGGACGATGCCTTGCGCAGGGCCAAATTGCACTGGCTGCAACAGGCCAATGCCCTGCAAGGCCACCCCTTCTTTTGGGCAGCTTTCGTGGCGGTGGGCAACACGGCTCCGCTTTTGGACCCCTGGGCCACATGGCGCCTCGGTGCATGGGTCTTGGGGGGGCTTGGCGCATTGGTGCTGGCCGTCCGGTGGTTCCAAAAAAATCGTGCATGAAAGACTGGCGCCTTCTGTGGATCTTTTCGGCTGCGGGCCTCTTGGCCCTGAGGCTCCTATTGCCCGCGCAGTGGATCGAAACCCTGTATTCCCGTGGGCTTTTCTTGCCACTGCGCGGGGCCTTGGATCTTCCGGCGGCTCTTTCGCCCGTGCCCGTCGCGCTTTTGTTGGTCTTGGGGCTGCTCGGATGGCTGTTTTTTTCTCTTTTTTTTCGAAAAAAAAGGGAAAAAAGACCGTTGGGCGAGAGCATACGGGAAATTTTGCTGTCCATCGGCGGATTCGTCGGGGCGGGCATTTCCCTTTTTTTGCTGCTCTGGGGCTTCCATTACGGACGACCGCCGTTGGAGGTGCAGCTGGGACTGGCGTGTCCGCCGCTGGATTCGGTGGCCCTCCGCGAAGAGGCGCTGTGGCACGCCCGGAGGGCGGACAGTCTGAGGCGTTCGCTGTCGCGCGTTGATACGATCGTGCCGATCACCGAAATGAACGGCTCCGTGCTCGAAAGCCATGTCCGCGGATGTTTGGCGCTGCTCCTTCGGCGGCTCGGTTATCCTGCACCGGGCAGGGTCCGTTGCCGCGTGTTGCCGGGTGGCACCCTGTTGCGCTGGGGCATTGCCGGCATATATATGCCTTTCAGCGGCGAGGGGCACGTGGACGGGGGGCTGCACCCTTTGGAACGGCCCTACACCATGGCCCACGAGATGGCCCACGCTTTTGGCATTCCGGGGGAAGCGGACTGCAATGCGCTGGCCGCGCTGGCCTGTGAGTTGTCGTCCGATCCGTTCGTTCGATACGGCGGGGCATTGGCCCATTGGCGCTTGGTGATGGGCGAGTTGCGCACCGTGGCTCCCGGGGCTTTCGGCGAGATACGCCTCTTGGTTTCCGAAGATGTCCGGCGCGACCTGCGCGCCCTGCGCGAGCACGCCGTGCGCTATCCCGACTGGTTTCCCGAACTTTCCGGCCGCGTCAACCACGCTTATCTGCGGGCGCAGGGAGTGGCGGAGGGCATCAAAAGTTACGATCGTGCGGTGGGACTTCTGCGCGCATACCGGTTGTCGTGCCCCGAAAGCAGTCCGGCGGATTGAGGGCGGAAGCGCTGTCGGTCGTTTAGGGCGTTGATGGAGCGAGGTTTCCCCGCCGGGAGTTTTCTTTTTGGGAAAAAAAATTCCGAAAAAAATTTTCCCGAAAGAAGGGGTCGGAAAAATTGCGCGGAACATTCGGCCCGTAAAGTCCAACGGCCTATTTCGGGCGAAAGAGGAATTGCTTTCTACCGCGGCAGCCTTTTAACCTCCCGAAATAGGGGCCGTGCAAGCTCACTTTTTCTTGCACTCGGGATTGATGCCCAGCACGTAATGTTCGACGGCCTGGATCTTCGGGGCGGTTTCCGCGCCGATGAATCCTTTTATGTCGGCATTGCCGATCAGTTCGCGGTAGCATTCGGTCAGGTGAGCGGCGATGGGCAGGTACGACCAGTGCCATTTTTCTTCTTGGTAGCCGTGGGGGCGGCTGTTGCCCATTTCAGAATACACTTGGCAAAACCCGTAACTGCCGGCGTTGGCCACCAGCCAATCGTACATTTTTTTGCCGGGGCCCTGTGCAAAATAGGCGTTGTTCACTTGGTTGAGGTCGATATCGGTGCCCCAATGGTGGCGGGAGGTGCCGGGCATGGAGCTCCAGCGCATGATTTTTTTGGCGCGTTCGACGGAATCCTTGGCGGGGCCTTTGAAAAACTCGCCGTCCACGGCGCGCTTGCCGTTCCATTTTTCCTCCCAGATCAGCCGCTGGCGATCGAACGGGCGGGTGGCCGAAACGATCTTCAAGGCGACCCCTTCCTTTTTGGCCGCTTCGAACATTTTGCCGAACGCCTCGTACGCCTCGCGGCGCATGTACATGATCTCGCCGTTTCCGTGCTCGGAGCGTATGCGCACGAACCGGGCGTCCTTGGCGGGGTCGAACCGTCCGGTGAGGTATTCCACGGTGACCGAGTCGCAGTTGCCGGCACTGCTGCCGCCGACGGATTGTACCGCCGCAGGGGACTGCTCCGAACTTTCAGCGGCGGGGGAGGGTGTTTTGGCGGCACATCCGCTCAGGACAATGGCCATCAGTACCGAACAGCATTTGCTGAATTTGTTCATGGATATTTTTTGCTGAAAAAAAGAACCGCTAAGGCGGAATTCAAACGAAAACGCCGTAAATATATCCAAACAAGGCGGCATCTCCGGAAAAATTGTCGCCCGTTGTCCTATTTTTGTGGCACGGCCCTTCCCTTTGGCGAGCATATCGGGCCGATTTTTTTTCATTTACCGACAGTCATGATATTAGCGATCCAATTGTTGTTGAGCTTGGCCATTTTGGTGGTGTTGCACGAATTTGGGCATTTTGCGCCGGCCAAACTCTTCAAGACCCGTGTGGAAAAATTCTACTTGTTTTTCGATCCTTGGTTCCACTTGGTGGAGAAAAAAATCGGTGAAACCCGCTACGGCATCGGCTGGCTCCCCTTGGGTGGGTACGTCAAGATCGCCGGCATGGTGGACGAGAGCATGGACAAAGAGCAGCTCAAGCAGCCGCCCCAGCCGTGGGAGTTCCGTTCCAAGCCGGCTTGGCAGCGGCTCATAATCATGCTGGGCGGCGTGACGGTCAATTTTCTGCTGGGCTTTTTGATCTTCGGATTGGTTTTTTGGGCGTACGGAGAAAAATATCTGCGCATGTCAGACGCGCGCCACGGGATCGCGGTGGCCGACTCCCTCGGTCATCGCATCGGTTTCGAGGACGGCGATATCCTGCTCTCGCTCGGACAGACGTCCGTAGAGGAGTTCAAACCCGGCGACCTCGAAAAGGCGATCGTCATCCACGATGTGCGCACCGTGCGGGTGCTTCGCAACGGCATCCCCTTGGAGCTCCAAGTGCCGGACGACATGGCCAACGCCATCGCCGCGGCGCGAAAACGCGCTCCGCTGATTGACCTTCGCATGCCCTTTGTGCTGGCCCAAACGGTGCCTGGCAAACCGGCGGCCGAGGCCGGTCTTTTGCCCGGAGATTCCATCGTCGGGGCCGACTCGTTCCGCTATGCTTATTACCATGAGTTGACCCGCTATTTCCAATCCAAGAAGGGCCAAGAAATCCGGCTTTCCGTCGTGCGCGGTACCGACACGTTGAGCCTGCCGGTCCGGGTGTCGGACGAGGGCAAGATCGGTGTGGCCGCCAAGACCCTCGACGCCTTTTATCCCCTGCAGCGGCGCGAATACGGCTTCTTTTCGGCGATGTCGCACGGGGTGGGCAACTCCATCGATCTGCTCGGGGCCTATCTGAAGAGTTTTTCCCAACTGTTCAAGGGGCGGGTCAAGGCGCAGGACAGCCTCGGCGGTTTTGCCTCGATCGCCAAGATGTTTCCCGAACAATGGCACTGGGAGTCG
Source organism: Lewinellaceae bacterium (assembly GCA_040380145.1). GTDB lineage: Bacteria > Bacteroidota > Bacteroidia > Chitinophagales > Saprospiraceae > JBEIJQ01. The sequence goes on from JBEIJQ010000009.1 coordinate 12,942, forward strand.
TTTTGGCGCGTGACCGCCACGCTGTCGCTGATCCTTGGTTTCATGAACCTGTTGCCCATACCGGCCTTGGACGGCGGGCATGTGGTTTTCCTGCTGTACGAAATGGTCAGCGGCAAAAAGCCCAGCGACCGGGTGCTCGAAATCGCCCAGATCATCGGCCTCGTGCTGGTGCTCGGCCTGGTGGTGGTGGCCAACGGCCTCGACATCTGGCGTTGGATCCAGTCATACTTTTGATCCCCGGCCCATGGAAGGAAAAATCATTCTCGACGGCCCCCAAATGGCCCTGACGATCCGGCGCCTCGCGTGGCAACTGGCCGAGGAGCACGGTGATTTTTCCGGTTCTTGCTTGGTCGGCATCCAGCGCACCGGGGTATTGTTGGCCCAACGGCTGCAGTCTGAACTGTCGCTGATGATGCCCCGCGAGACCAAGATCCGCACGGGCAAGTTGGATGTCACTTTCTATCGGGACGATTTCCGCAGGGGCAAGCCCCTAGCCGCCAGTCCCACCGAAATGCCTTTTTTGGTCGAAGACCTCCGCGTCGTCCTGGTGGACGACGTGCTGTACACCGGCCGCACGATCCGGGCCGCAATGGACGCGCTGCTCCATTACGGCCGCCCCCGAAAGGTCGAACTGCTGGTGCTGATCGACCGACGATTCACCCGACATCTGCCCGTTCAGGCCGATTACACCGGCATGGCCGTGGACACCCGCGACGACAGTCTCGTGCAGGTCGAATGGGATCCCGACCGGGTCCAACTGATCGGCAAATAAACCCATCCGCCTATGTTGAGCTCCCGTCATTTGTTGGGCATCAAGTACATCACCGAACAAGACATCCGGCTGATCCTCGAAACGGCCGATTTTTTCAAAGAGGTCTTGTCGCGCCCCATCAAAAAAGTCCCCTCGCTGCGCGATCTGACGGTGGCCAACCTTTTTTTCGAAGATTCCACCCGTACACGGGTCTCCTTCGAACTGGCAGAAAAACGGCTTTCGGCGGACACGGTCAATTTTTCGGCGTCCTCTTCTTCGGTCAAAAAAGGCGAGACCCTGCTCGATACCGTCAACAACATCCTTTCGATGAAGGTGGACATGGTCGTCATCCGCCATCCGGCGCCGGGCGCGCCCATGTTCCTGTCCAAACACATCTCGGCCAACATCGTCAACGCCGGCGACGGCACCCACGAACACCCGACCCAGGCCCTGCTGGATGCTTACTCCATCCAGGAAAAACTCGGCGACGTGGCGGGCAAAAAAGTTTGCATTTTCGGCGATATCCTACACTCGCGGGTCGCTTTGAGCAATTTTTTCTGCCTGAAAAAACTGGGCGCCGAAGTGAAGGTTTGCGGACCACCCACCTTGTTGCCCAAATATCTGGGCGAACTGGGCGTGGGCGTCGAGCTCGATGTGCGCAAGGCTCTGCAATGGTGCGACGTGGCCAATGTGCTGCGGATCCAGCTCGAACGGCAGGACATCAAGTACTTCGCCTCCCTGCGCGAGTATTCCCTTTTCTACGGCATAGACCGGGCCATGTTGGACAGCCTCGACAAAGAAATCGTCGTCATGCATCCGGGTCCGATCAACCGCGGCGTGGAACTCAGTTCCGACGCGGCGGATTCCCCCGCCTCCATCATCCTCCAACAGGTTGAAAACGGTGTCGCCGTCCGAATGGCGGTCCTGTATCTGCTGGCCGGAAAATAAACCGATCTCCGCGCCATGAAGATCATGCTCTATGCCATCCCCGTCTTTTTCTTGCTGATCGGACTGGAATTGCTGTTCGCCCGCTTGGGAAGGACCCGCCTGTACCGCCTGCCCGACGCCGTGTCCAACATCAGTTGTGGGATCGTGCAGCAGGTGGGGGGCGTTTTTCTGAAAACGGCCGTTTTCGGGCTGTATTGGTGGGTTTACGAGCAATGGAGGCTCATGGACGCGCCCGACACTTGGTGGAGTTGGATCCTGTTGTTCGTGGCCGTTGACTTCTGCTATTATTGGTTCCATCGCTGCGCGCACGAGATCAGCCTGCTCTGGGGCACGCATGTCGTGCACCACCAGAGCGAGGACTACAATCTATCGGTGGCCCTGCGCCAATCCCTGTTGCAGCCGGTCTTTTCGACTTTCTTTTATCTGCCCCTTGCTCTGCTGGGCTTCAGTCCCGCGGTTTTCCTTGTCGTGAGCACTTGGCAGACGCTCTACCAGTTTTGGATCCATACCCGGCTGATCGACAAGATGCCGGCCTGGTTCGAATGGATCTTCAACACGCCCTCGCACCATCGGGTCCACCACGGGGTGAACCCTCGTTATATCGACAAGAACCACGGGGGCACGCTGATCGTGTTCGATCGCCTGTTCGGCACCTTTCAAGCGGAGGACGAGCCGGTGGTTTACGGTGTTACGGATCCGCTGGAAAGTTGGAATCCACTGTGGGCGAACATGGATTATTACGCCCGTTTTTGGCGGGATTGGGCCCGGGTGCCCGGGTGGTCCAATAAGGCGGCGATGCTTTTCCGAAAGCCCGGCTGGCGCCCCGCCGTACCGGGCCACGCTCCGGCTTTTCGGGAAGTGGTCCCGGAAAGCCGGGTGAAGTTCGACACCGAGCCGGGGCCTTTCGTCAACGGTTATGTACTGGGGCAGTTCGTGCTGCTCTTGCTGGCCACCAGCTGGTGGTTGGACAGCATCGGTCAAGGGCTGGGCTCGGGAGAACAGTTGCGCGACCGCTTGGCCGTGGCGTTTTTTATTGTGGTCGGGACCGCCGGTCTGGGCGGTTTGCTCGAACGCAGGCGATGGGCACCCTTTGTGGAAATCCTGCGGTTCGGCGTGTTGGGAGGAGTGGTGTTGTGCCGGATTTATTGAAGGCTGATCTGCTTTTCGACCATGATTTTGCGCATGTTGAGCAGAGCGTAGCGCATGCGGCCCAACGCCGTGTTGATGCTCACATTGGTCTGTTGGGCGATCTCCTTGAAACTCATGTCGGCGTAGTGCCGCAGGATCACCACTTCCCGCTGCTCAAACGGCAGATGGTTGATCAGGGTCTGTACCCGGATGCAGGTCTGATCGCGGATCAGTTGGGCATCGGGGCCCTCGCCCGAAAAAGCGGGAGGAGTGAGGATATCATCGATCGAGCCGGTGGGCTTTTGCCGACGGAAGTGGTCCACGCATTGGTTGTGCGCGATGCGCATGACCCATTGAACAAACTTGCCCTCCTCGTTGTATCTACCGGAGCGCAGCGTTTCGACGACCTTGACAAAAGTGTCTTGGAAAATGTCGTCCGCCACGGCATGGTCTTTGACCATCAAAAAAATGGAAGTGAAAACCTTGGCTTTGTGGCGGTGCAAAAGAGTCACAAAGGCTCTTTCATCGCCATTGAGATACCGGGCGATGAGTTCGCGGTCATTGAATGCTTGGCTCTGCATGGTTCAACGGATTTTCTGAACAATTGGATGTAAAAGGGTGCAAGTAGAAAGTCCGTCGATAAAGAGCCGATTGAAGGTTTGGAAAAATGGGTGGTTCGGAAAGAAGGGGTATCTTGCGGTGACACCTTGCGGTCGAATGGTCCGGTTGCAATTATGGTGCCAAAGGAAAATGTTCGTGGAATAAAATTTTGCGCCGATCGCTATTATTGGACAAAAATAGAAGTGGTTTTTGAACGTACAAGGGGATTGACAAAAAAATCTTGTTTTTTTCCAGAAAAAAAAATTCTGAACGAACGCAGTGTCAAAAAGCAGTCGATAAAGACAATTTAATTTTGCTTTCAAGGGGGTTGACCGCCGCGCTTGTTCATTTTAACGAAAATTCGCCAAAATAAGTTCCAATGTCCGGAAAGATTCGTGAAATATTTATTCGGGGGGCCCGGAGCAACAACCTGAAGAACGTGAGCATACTGCTCCCGCACGACCGTTTCATCGTGGTGACGGGGGTCTCGGGCTCGGGAAAATCGTCTTTGACGATCGATACTTTGTTCGCAGAAGGGCAGCGCCGATATGTCGAAAGCCTTTCGTCTTACGCCCGCCAGTTTTTGATGCGGATGAAAAAACCGGAAGTGGACTCCATTTCCGGCCTTTGTCCGGCCATAGCGATCGAACAAAAGGTGAGCACGGCCAACGCGCGTTCGACGGTGGGCACTTTGACGGAACTGCACGATTATATGCGGCTGTTGTTCGCCCGCATCGGGCGCACGATTTCGCCGATATCGGGTGAGCCGGTCAAAAAGCACAGCGTGGCCGATGTGTTGGACTATCTGTCGGGGTGTCCGGCCCAAACGAGGGCCTCGGTGTATGCGCCGATCCGCTCCCGCGGGGGGCGTTCGCTGCGCGCAGAGCTGGAATATCTCGTCCAGAGGGGTTTCAACCGAGTGCGCCTCCAGGGCGTCCAGTTACGGCTCGACGGCGAGAGCGGCCTGCCGCCGGAGGTGGACACGGCCGAAGAGGCCCTGCTGCTGGTGGACCGCTTTGTGCTGGAAACGGATGACGCGGACAACCAAAAAAGGATCGCCGATTCCGTCCAGACGGCCTTTGCCGAAGGCCACGGCGATTGCCTCGTGGAAGTGGAGGGAATGGATGCAAGGCCGTTCAACAACCGCTTCGAACTGGACGGCATGCTCTTCGAAGAACCGACCCCACAGCTGTTCAACTACAACAATCCGTTCGGGGCCTGTCCGACCTGCGAGGGATACGGCAAAGTGATGGGCATCGACGAGGACAAGGTCATTCCCGACAAATCGCTGTCGGTACTGGAGGATTGTGTGGCTTGTTGGCGCGGAGAGGTCGTCGGCGCTTGGAAAAAACAGTTCGTGGAAGCCGCGCACCGGAGCGATTTTCCCGTTTACCGGGCTTATCGGGACCTCACGCGGGAGGAAAGGCGCACGCTCTGGAAAGGCAACGCGCATTGTCTCGGAATAGATGTTTTTTTCAAGGAACTGGAGAGCGCGACCTACAAGATCCAAAACCGGGTGATGCTGGCCCGCTACCGGGGCCGCACGGTCTGTCCGGATTGCGACGGCGACCGTCTTCGGGCCGCGGCCATATATGTAAAGGTGGGCTCCAAGAGCATCGCCCAGTTGATGGACCTGCCGGTGCTGGATCTGATCGTCTTTTTCGAGGAGTTGCAGCTCAGCGACTATGAACGCACATTGGCCAACCGCATGCTGGTCGAGATCAACGGCCGTCTCGGGTTCATGCGGGAAGTCGGCCTGGGCTACCTGACGCTCGGCCGTCTGTCGGCCACGCTCTCGGGCGGCGAAACCCAGCGCATCAACCTGACCCGTACCCTTGGCAGCAACCTCACCAGTTCGCTGTATATCCTCGACGAGCCCAGCATCGGCCTGCACCCGCGCGATACGGCCCGGCTCGTGGGCGTGCTGAAGGCATTGCGCGATCTGGGCAACACGGTGGTGGTGGTCGAACACGAGGAGGAAATGATCGCCCAGGCGGATTATCTCGTGGACATGGGTCCGGAAGCGGGCATACACGGCGGCGAAGTGGTGTTCGCCGGCCCCTACGATCGGATCCACGATGATGCGTCGGGCAGTCTGACGGCCGGCTACATGAGCGGGCGCATGGCCATCCCGGTGCCCGAGCGCCGCCGCACTTCCGCCCGTGCCATCGCCCTCAAAGGCTGTCGCCAGCACAACCTCAAGGATGTGGACGCCACCTTTCCGCTTCAAGCGCTGACCGTGGTCACTGGCGTGAGCGGTTCGGGCAAGACCACCCTGATCAAACAGATCCTGTACCCGGCGCTGAAAAAGCACTTCAACGATCCGGTCAAGGAAGCCCCCGGCGCCCACGATGCGCTCGTGGGCGACCTGTCGTTCCTCGGCGGCGTCGAACTGGTCAACCAAAGCCCGATCGGCAAATCGTCCCGCTCCAATCCGGTCACCTATGTGAAGGCCTACGACGCCATCCGGGACCTGTTCACCAAACAACAGCTGGCCAAGTTGCGCGGATTCAAGCCCAAACACTTTTCTTTCAACGTGGAGGGCGGTCGCTGCGAAACCTGCTCGGGCGAAGGCGAAACGGTGGTCTCCATGCAGTTTCTCGCCGATGTGCGCCTCGTGTGCGAAGAGTGCAACGGGATGCGCTTCCGCCCGGAAGTGCTCGATGTGACCTACAAGGGCAAAAATATCTTCGAGGTGCTCGACATGAGCGTGGAGGAATCCCTCGGCTTTTTCGCCGACGAAAAAGAGGTGGTGGCCAAGTTGCGCCCCCTGCTCGATGTGGGATTGGGCTATGTGAAACTCGGACAGTCCAGCAGCACGCTCTCCGGCGGCGAGGCGCAGCGGGTCAAACTGGCCTCTTTCCTCGGCCGGGAAAGCAATGCCGAGCGGCTTTTCTTCATTTTCGACGAGCCCACCACGGGACTGCATTTCCACGACGTGCGCAAATTGCTCGCGGCCCTGAACGCACTGGTGGAAAAAGGCCATACCGTCGTGGTGGTCGAACACAATCTCGATGTGGTCAAATGCGCCGACTGGATACTGGACCTCGGGCCCGAAGGCGGCCATGAAGGCGGACACCTCGTCTTTCAGGGCACCCCCGAAGAGCTGGCGGCCAGCGGAGTGGGGCATACCAGCGGATTTTTGAAGGAAAAACTCTGATCCGGGAACCATTTTTTTCCGCCAAAAAAAACGGCCCGCCCTCATTGGGCGGGCCGTTTCCGTTGTACGGGGGCTCGTCGGCGGCGCAAGGTCACTTTTCGATCCGGATTTCCCGGATCAGGAATTTCCCGGCGTTCTGACGAAGGTAGAAATACAAGCGGAAGGTGCCGCCCGTGGTGGCCAAGCTGCAGATGCAGAAGTGCGAAAGTTTGTCGTCCGACATGCCCTTGTTGACCACCGTGCAGCCCGTGGGCTTGTTTTTGGCGAAAAAAGCGGACAGTTCGGAAGCGGCGGACGCTTTGGGCAGGCGGTTGTCCTCGTCCAGGATCGACATCTGCACCACGGCGTCCATTTGGGCGGCGAGGGCGTTGGCGTCTCCGCGGCGGGCCGCATCCACGAGGGGAGTGAAATCGGGTTGGGCCATCAGTAGGCAGGGGGCCAACAGCAACAGAACAAAAAGGGGGTTTTTCATGGCAGATGGGATAAACTGTTGAAAGAGGGTAACTGCTGCTTTATAATCGCAAATTTATGCTCAAAAGTATCATTTGCCGACGCTTTTTCCCAAAATCGTGCCAAAAAAGGCGGTTCGCGGCTTGGCGGGTGTGCAAGTGCGGCTTTGTGCCTATCTTCGCGCCGTGTCCGAAATGCGTGCCATAGCCCACTTGTTCTTCAAGGACCTGCTGCTCGAACTGAGGCAGAAATACGCCATTGGCGGTATTTTGCTATATGTGGCCTCGACGGTTTTTTTGGTCTTTTACGCGGTCGGGACCCGGGTCGGGCAATCCACGCAGCTGACCACGGGCATGGGCCCGCTCAAAAAGACCGTTTCGGACGTGCCTGCCACGGCCAGCGTTTGGGCGGCCTTTTTTTGGGTCATCGTGCTGTTCGCCGCCGTGAACGCGATCGCCAAAAGTTTCGTGGCGGAGCACGGCAACCGGCGGCTGTACTATTTCACTTTGGCGAGCCCGACGGCCTTCGTGCTGGCCAAAATGCTGTACAGCGCCGCCCTGATGACGGTGCTTTCGGTGCTTTCCTTCGCGGTGTACGGGGTGGTGATGGCCAACCCCGTGAAAGAGGTGGGACTGTTTTACCTGGCCCTGCTGCTGGGCGGCATCGGACTGGCCTTTGCTTTCACCTTCGTGTCGGCGATCGCCGCCAAGGCCGACAACAGCGCCACCCTGATGGCCGTGCTCGGTTTTCCGGTGGTGCTGCCCATTTTGCTGACCCTCGTGCGCCTGTCGAAATACGCCCTGCACCTCAACATGGACCGGGGCTATGTGTCCGACCTGCTTATCCTGGTCTCCGTCGATGTATTGCTGGCCGCTTGCGCGGTCGTGCTTTTTCCTTATTTGTGGAAAGAATAAACGCTGTCCGATGAAATTCTCTTGGTGGAAAATCCTCTGTGTCGCCCTGCTGGCCTTCACCTTTACGGCCGGCCTGCTCATCCCGCTCGGCCCGGGCATCCTCGGCGACGGCGTGACGCCTGCCGTTCTTTCCTCGGCTGCTCCCGGCCAGCTCAACGTGCGCACCTACAATACCCTCTTTGTCCGCGACACCGGACGGATCGTCGCGCGGCTGCGGGTGAGCGACGACCGGGCCGTCTGTGCCCGATCGGTGCGCGTGGCCAACGACAACGAACTGGACATCGCCTTCGACATCCCGCCGATCGGTGAGTTGGGCGACAGTTCCCGTTTCGGCCCGGGGATGGCATCTCCCTTTCCGGTGCTGGAGATCTACGGCCCTAGCAGCGGATTGGCCACCCAGGAGCGGGCCGTGGTGCTGCGCAAGAGCGCCGACGGATATACCGACACGGCTGCTCTTTGCGAGGCGACGCCTTTTCCGCGCGGTCCGCGGATGGCCTTTCCCTTCATCAACCTCAACGAGGAGAGCAACCGCAACCTGTTCTTCCATGTGCCGATGTGGTTCGGAATGACGCTGCTGATGTTGGCTTCGATGGTGTTCAGCGTCCGTCAGTTGCGCGTGCCGAGTGCCCGCAACGACCGCTGGGCGAGGTCGCTGGCCGTGGCAGGTACTTTGTTTGGCGTGCTGGGCCTCATCACCGGCTCTATTTGGGCGCGTTTCACTTGGGGCACTTGGTGGACCGTCCACGAGGTGAAGCTCAACGCCGCCGCCGCCGCGGTGCTGGTTTATCTGGCCTATTTCGTGCTGCGCGGCGCCATCGAGGACGAGGCCGCCAAGGCACGCATTTCGGCGGTGTACAGCATTTTCGCCTTTGTGATGCTGATCGTGCTCACGTTCGTCATCCCGCGGATGGCCCCGGAGAGCCTGCACCCCGGTGGCAAGGGCAATGTGGTCTTCAGCCAGTACGACCTCGACAACACGATGCGGATGGTGTTTTACCCTGCCGTGATCGGTTGGACTTTGCTGGGCGTCTGGATCGCCGAATTGAACGCCCGCTTGGAGAGGATCCAAGAGGCCGTTTCGGAATTTCCCTCCGATCGTTGACAAAAATTTTGCGCCCAACCTTTTTGGCGTTGCCGCAAAAAATATACTTTTGCATCCGCTAGCACAACAGAACTTTATGCAGACCTTTTTGAACCGAACCGTTTTTTTCGCCCTTTCGCTGTTGATCGCACTGCCGGCCCGTGCCGCCGATGCGCCCGTGGATTTTTTCCACTTCGCCGGCAAGTTCTATGGAGTCGTGGCGGTCATCGGCGTGATTTTCGTCGGGCTGATCGCTTTTCTGGTCTGGACCGATCTAAAACTCGGACGACTGGAAAAAACCGTTTTTTCCCAAAAAAAATAACCGCATCCGGCCAATGGAAGGCCGTTTTTTTCATCCCATAACCTTTTCCCCAATTTATGGCTGACCAACATTACAGCTTTTACAAAGGAGTGGAAAACTACTTTGACAAAGCGGCCGCGCTCACCAACCTTCCCCAAGGGCTCTTGCAGCAGATCAAGGTCTGCAACGCCATTTACCAGATGAACTTCCCCGTCAAGATCGACGAAGACTATTTGGTGGTGGAAGCCTACCGCGTCCAGCACAGCCACCACCGCCTGCCGACCAAGGGCGGCATCCGTTTCGCACTCAATGTCAACCAAGACGAGGTGATGGCGCTCGCCGCGCTGATGAGCTACAAGTGCGCGATCGTGAACGTGCCTTTCGGCGGCGCCAAGGGCGGCGTCAAGATCGATCCCAAGAAATTCACCGTGGACCAGCTGCAGCGCATCACGCGCCGCTACACCACCGAACTGATCCGCAAGAACTTCATCGGCCCCGGCATCGACGTGCCGGCGCCCGACTACGGCACGGGCCCCCGCGAAATGGCCTGGATCGCCGACACCTACATCGCCTTCAAAGGCGGCGACATCGACGCGGCAGCCTGCGTGACGGGCAAGCCGGTCGAACTGTACGGCATCACCGGTCGCACCGAGGCCACCGGCCGGGGCGTTTTCTACGGCCTGCGCGAACTCTGCAGCGTCGAAGCGGACATGAAGGAAATCGGGCTCACGCCCGGCCTCCAAGGCAAAACGATGGTGCTCCAAGGTCTCGGCAACGTGGGCCAGTACACCGGCCAGATCTGCCAGGACGAAGGCGGCGTCAAGATCATCGCCGTCACCGAATACGAAGGCGCGATCCACAGCAAGGACGGCATCGATATCCACGCCCTGCTCGAGCACCGCAAGAAAACGGGCTCCATCCTCAACTTCCCCGGCGCGCAAAACCTCAACAGCCGCGAAGAAGGCCTTGAAATCGAGTGCGACATCCTCGTTCCCGCCGCCCTCGAAAACCAGATCAACGCCGACAATGCACACCGCATCAAGGCCAAGATCATCGGCGAGGCCGCCAACGGCCCCGTGACGCCCGAAGCAGAGGCCATCCTCCTCAAAAAAGGCGTTATCATCGTGCCCGATATCTACCTCAACGCCGGCGGCGTGACGGTTTCCTACTTCGAGTGGATCAAAAACTTGTCGCACATGCGCTTCGGCCGCCTCGAAAAACGCTTCGACCACGCCCGCTTCGCCGGCTTCGTCGATATGGTCGAGCGCACCACGGGCAAGACCATCGGCGAACGCGAACGCAACCTGATCTCCAAAGGCGCCGACGAGATCGATCTCGTACGCTCCGGCCTCGAGGAAACGATGGTGGAAGCCTACCACGAGATCCGCTCCATCTGGAAAGGCAGCGACAAAGTGGCCGACCTCCGTACCGCCGCTTTCGTGTGCGCCATCCAAAAGATCGGAAAAGACTACGTCAACCTCGGGATTTTCCCCTGATCTTTCGGTGGTTTCCCCGCCCCCGCATCCCCTTCCAAGTCTCTTGGAAGGGGATTTTTTTGTGCTCGCTCTCAGCTGCTCATTTTGCCCTCGTCGGCAAAACTGTAATAGCCGCCTTCGCCCACGATCAGGTGGTCCAGCACCGCGATTTCCAACTGCTCGCCGGCCGCCCGCAGCTTGCGCGTGATGTCCAGGTCGCTTTGGCTGGGGCGGGTGTTGCCGGAAGGATGGTTGTGGCACAGGATGATCGAGGAGGCCAAGGTTTCGATGGCTTTTTTGAAAATCATCCTGGCGTCCACCACAGTGCCGCTCACCCCGCCCGAACTGATCCTTTCCCGTCCGATCACGCGGTTGGCGCGGTTGAGCAGCAGCATCCAAAATTCTTCGTGGGGCAGGTCCACCAACAGGGGCGCCAGCACGTTGTAGGCATCCCGACTGGAAACGATCTGCGGCCGGTCCTTGGGCTCCACCGTCTGCCGGCGCCGGCCCAGTTCGAGCGCCGCGGCAATGGCCACTGCCCGCGCCGAACCTATCCCGCGGTGCTTTTGCAGCTCGTGCGGCGAGGCCTTGCCCAGCTCCTGCAAACAATTGCCGAAGCCGGTCAATACCCGCCGCGCCACGTCCACGGCGGTTTCGTTGCGGGTGCCCGAGCCGATCAGGATGGCCAGCAGTTCGGCGTCGCTTAGGGCGTTGCGGCCCCTGGAGACCAGTTTTTCGCGGGGGCGGTCTCCTTCGGCCCAGGTCTTCATGGTGGTCTTTTCGAGGTTCTGATAAGTCATGGCAACAGTTTTTTGGTTTAAAAAAAGGGTTCGGAAAATCGGTTTTTGGCCAAAAGAAGGGCCCGTCTCCCCTTGGGAAAGACGGGCCCCTCCGGACGATCGGTTTTCCCGCCGATCGCCGCGATTGGAAAACCACTCTTTATTATATCCCCAAAAACGCCAAAAGGTAACATCCCCCAGAACCATTTTGGAGGCTCTCTTTCTCTCAATTCATTTTTTTTCAGAGATTTAAAAAATAATTTTTTTTTTAAAAGCCTTGGGCAAACTTAAAAAAAAGGGCCTACCGGCGGGCGATCTTTTTTTTCTGCATTGTCGTTGGATTTTTGCGGCTGGCCCCATTTGCGTTTTTTTAGATTTTCAGATGGTCGGCAACGTGTTTTTCGCGGGATGGTTCGTGTAATTTGAATCTTGCTTCTTCTGTTCGGCCTAATGGCAATGAAAAATATTGTTTTTGATGGATTTGTTTGACTGCGATAGGGGATTGCTGTGCGAGCGAACAACGAACGGTGAATTGCCGCTTTTCAGAGCGAATTTTCGTTTATTATGACCTAAAAGCCTTAATTTTGTCCTTTGAAACCGCCATTGATAACCTTTCCAAAACCTATTCCCATGTCCTTGCGTACTGCCCAAATTTTTGGGCTCTTTTTGTTGTTTTTGGGCTTGTTGGGAGCTGCTCCTCTTGCTGCCCAAACCACTGTGAGCATTCCCAATGGCGGTACCTTTACGGGCGAGTCCCACAATGCGGGACCGATCTACCGCTCTTCTGCCAGCAGTGGTTATGATGCCAGCCGATATGCCTATGTCTATACGGCGGCCGAGCTGGGCATTCCTTCCGGTTCTAGCATCACATCGTTGGCTTGGTACAAAGGCAACAATACGGAGACGGTCGGCAATGGCCAGCTGAAGATCTATCTGAAAAATTCCGCCGTGACCAACTATACCGCAAACACGGCCTGGACGACCTTGATCAGTGGTCTGACGCCCAGTATGGACGCCTCGGTGGCGGTGCCCGCCACGATCGGTTACATTCCGTACACGTTGACCACGCCCTTCGTTTATACCGGCGGCGGTTTGGAGATCATGGTGGAGTGGGATATCAGTGCCGTGGCAGGCAATCCGACCACGGGTGCTTTCAACTGGCGGTACAATCTGGTGACCGACCGCAACATGGGGCGTGTCAACACCACCTTGACCGCAATGGCAGCCCAAGATCTGAGCATCACCAACAACGGAATCGCATCGCTGAACGATTTCCGTCCCTGGATACAGATCGCCTATTCGGCGCCGATCGCCCTGAACCCGGGCCTGGGGGCGTTCACTTCTCCCGCTTCGCCTTTGTGCACGGGGCCGACGAACATCACCTTGCCGTTGAACAACCTCGGCACGAACGCACTGACCAACGCGACGATCGACTGGACGGTCAACGGCGTGGCGCAGACGCCCTATTCTTTTTCGGGCAATTTGGCGGGCAACGGGGGCACCACCAGCATTACCTTGGGCACGATCAATGTATTGGCCAACACTTTGTATTCGATCAGTGCGACCATTTCCGACGCCAACAATGGCGGTACGGACGGTGATCTGACCAACAATTCCCGGAGCCTGACCAACCTGCAGAACGGACTTTCGGGCGCTTACACCATCAACGCTGCTCAGGCGACCGGTGGCAACAACTTTCAAAGTTTCACGGACATGGCCTCCGCGCTCAACAACCGGGGGCTGTGCGGTCCCACCACGGTTTCGGTGACGGTGGGTTCCGGGCCATATACAAACCAGCAGATTTCGTTGGGGCAGCTCATCGGTTCGTCCTCTGTGAATACCCTGACCATTGACGGTAACGGAGAGACCTTTTCATTCAACTCCACCAACACCAATGTTCGCTACGGTATCCAGTTGAACGGAACCGATTTCGTGACGATCCGCGAGATGAACATTGTGGGAACGGGCACCACGGGCACCGATTTCAACTGGGGCATCCACCTCACGGCCTCGGCCAACAACAACGTCATCACAGACAATACCATCCAATTGAGCACTGCTTCGACCGTGATCACGGCCAATGTCTGCGGCATCGTGGCCAGCGGCAGCAATACGGGAGCCACTACCGCGGGCGATCCCACCAACAACACCCGCATCGCCCGCAACACCATCACCGGAGGATATTATTCCGTTATTTTGGTCGGCAACGGAACCACTTCACAATCCTTGAACAACGAGATCTCGAACAACACCCTAAACGACTATTACTTCTGCGGGATTTATTTGGGAGGGCAGAACAATGTACAGGTATTCGACAACGTCATTGCGCGCCCCACCCGCAGCAACAACCCTGCGACCGTTTACGGTACCTACGCGCTTTCCGGCATCATCGGCTCCGAATTTTACCGCAATGCCATCCACAGCCCCTTTTCTGGAGCGCCCACATCCGCGAGCGCTTATTATGGAATGTACTTTTCGGGATCGGATGCGGCTGTTGGCAACGAGAACATTTTGTTCAACAACATCCTGTACAATTTCAACGGTCTCGGCAACCAGTACGGTATCGCCAATTTCGGATCGGACTACATGCGCATCTACCATAATTCGATCGACATGGCCGGCACGAATCCATCGGCCACGGGATTCACCTACGGCATCTACCATAGCACGGCCGCGATCGGAATTGATATTCGCAACAACATGGTTTCGGTGACCCGTGCCGGTTCAGGGCTCAATGTGGCCATTTACTTCAACGCCTTTTCCACCATTACGTCGAATTACAACAATCTGTTCGCGAGTGGGACCAGTGCGCATGTGGGCAATTTTATCGGCACCACTTATACGACATTGGCGAACTGGCAGACCGTGAACGCCAGCGCTTACGATGCCAATTCCACTTCAGTTACCCCCACCTATGTCAACGCCGCGTCGGGCAACCTGACTCCTTCCAATTCTTCTGTCAACAATACGGGAACCCCTTTGGCGGCCGTCGCCACCGATTATTTGGGAACGGCGCGGGACGCTGCCACTCCGGACGTGGGCGCCTATGAATTCACTCCGATGGGATTGGACGCCGGGGTAGCGTGGGTTTCGCCGACCGTGCCCATGGCCGCCGGATCGCAGACCATCACGGTCAGCATCAGCAACACCCAGTCCACGCCGATCACGGTCGTTGAGCTCAACTATTCCGACGGGGCCTTGGTCAACGAGGCCCAGACTTTCGGATCGCTCAACCTGCAGCCGGGCCAGTCCACCAACCTGTCCTTTACGACCGCCTATTCGCTGAGCGGGTCGGCTTCGATCACCGTCACGATCACATCGGTGAACGGCGTGGCCGACGACAATGCCGCCAACAACACGGTCGTGCAGGGTCTTTGTCCGGCACTTTCGGGCATCTACACCATCAACAATCTCGTGGCGACCGGTGGCACGAACTTCACCTCTTTCAACGATGCGGTGAATGCGCTGAGCAGTTGTGGAATGGCAGGCCCGGTGGTGTTCAACGTCAACGCGTCTTCCGGCCCTTACACGGAGCAGGTGGTGTTCCCGGCCACCATCGTGAACCTCGGCACCTATTCTCTGCGCATCAACGGCAACGGGCGGACCCTGCGGGCAACCCCCAACACCAGCGCCCGCCACGTGGTTTGGCTCAACGGTGCAGACTCGGTCACGATTTCCAACCTCAACATAGTCGGCTTGGATCCTACTTTCGGCTATGGAATCCGCCTCTCCAACCAAGCCAACAACAACACCATCAGCAACTGTACGGTCGATATGTCCGCCATCACCAGTACGGCAGCGGCCAATTCGGCGGGCATTTGTGCGTCTGCCAGTGCCACCGCTCCCACCGGTACCGGCAACAACGCCAGCAATACCTTGATCAGCAACAACAACATCCTCGGCGGGGCATCCGGCGGGCCTTACTATGGGATAGCATTGTGCGGAAACAGCCCCGGAGCGGACTGCAACGACAACATCATCCAAAACAATACCATCCGGGATTTCTTGAACAACGGCATTCGTCTGATCAACACCCTGCGAACGGTGGTGGACAACAACCAGCTCTCGCGGCCCAATATCACCATCGCCTCCGCCGTGGACGCGATCAATCTCACGGGCACCGGCAACCCGGGCACCGTGATCAAAAACAACCGCATTTTCAACATATATGGCGGCAACACGGCCCACACCAACATTGCCTATGGTTTGGACATCGTTTGCGACGGCACGGTGTCCCAACCAATCCGGTTGTTCAACAACTTGGTCGTTTTGGGTGACAACAGCGGTGGGACCTATTTGGCCAACCTCAGCAGCGCCGACTATGTGGATTGTGTTTTCAATACGTTTGTATCGGACTACTCGGCCGCCACGGCGGGATTGACCCGAGGCGTGAACGTCTCCGGTGCGTGCAGCAACCTCAACATTTCCAACAACGTGGTCAGCATCACGCGCGGGGGAACGGGCGCCAAGCATGCCATATATTATGGAGCCGCCCCCACGAGCTCCACGGCGAACTACAACGATTACTATGTGTCGGCGCCGGCCGGCACCAACTTCATTGGTTTTTTGAACACCGACCAGGCCACCTTGGTAAACTGGCAGGCTTCTTCCGGTCAAGATGCCAACAGCGTGAGCGCTGATCCGCAGTTCACCAGTCCGGCCTCCAACGATTACACCCCGGTCAACATCGCACTCAACAACATCGCGACGCCAATTGCCTATGTGACAACGGACATCAACGCTGCGGTCCGCGGAGCGAGTCCGGATCTCGGAGCCTTTGAGTTCACGCCCCCCAGTGACGATGCCGGTGTACAGAGCTTTACCTTCAACGCTTGTCCGGGCTCGCAGACGATTTCGGTCGTGGTGCGCAACTTTGGTCTGGTGCCTTTGACTTCGGTTGTCGTGACGGCCACCTTGAACGGCACGGCGCTGCCCAACTCCGGCAACACGTTTACTGTGAACATCCCGACCGCTGGCACCCAAAGCGTTTCCCTCGGTTCGGTCACCTTGTCGGACGGAGTCTCCTACACCTTGGTCGCCAGTTCGAGCCTGCCCAACGGCAACTCCGATGCCAACGCGGCCAACGATGGGGCCAACCAGACTTTCGTGACCGCAATGAGCGGTACTTATACCATCAACTCGGCCCTGCCCACTGCCGGCTCCAATTTCCAGACTTTCCAAGCGGCGGCGGCGGCATTGGCCAACACCGGTGTCTGTGGACCGGTTACTATCAACGTTGTTTCCGGATCCGGACCCTACCTCGAACAGGTCAATTTCGGTGCTATCACGGGCACGTCGGCGACCAACACCGTCACCATCAACGGAAACGGCCAAACACTGCAGTTCGCGCCCGATGGCACCAACCGCCATATTCTGCGCCTCAGCGGGGCCGATTACATGATGTTCAACAACTTAGTTGTCCGAGGGACGGCAGCCGATTACGGTTACGGCATCCATTTGTACAACCAGTCGGACTACAACACCTTTTCCAATTGCACCGTTGATCTGGGCGCCATTACCAACACCTTGGCGGCCCAATCGGCGGGCATCGTGGCTTCCAACTCCACTTTGACGACAACCACAGCGGGCAACAATGCCAACAACTGCGTGATCACCAACTGCCAAATCCTCGGATCGGCATCCGGTGGTCCCTATTACGGGATCATCTTTAACGGCAACACGGGCGGTTTGGACTGCAACAACAACCGGTTTACCGACAACACCGTCACCAATTTCTACAACAATGGCATTCGTCTGATCAATTCCAGCGGATCCGTGATCACGGGCAACGCGCTTTCTCGTCCGGACATCACCGCCGTTGGTGCCACGGACGGCATCTACCTCTCGGGTACATCCCACGCCGATGCTGTGATAGCCAATAACCGCATTTTCAATCTCTATGGCGGTTCCACTGCTTCCACCAGCGCGTCCAACGGCATCAACATCGCCTCCGACGGGTTGGTCGGCCAACCGATCAAGGTGTACAACAACGTGGTGCAGATCGGCAACAACAGCGGAACGGCCTATCCGCTGAACATCAGCGGAACGGACTACCTCGAGGCCTATTTCAATACCTTGGTCGTTGACAATGCGGCTTCCACCGCCGGCACCGTTCGGGGCATATTTGTGCAGGGTACTACTACCAACCTCAATATTTCCAACAACGTGGTGAGTATTACGCGCGGAGGCACGGGCACCAAGCATTGCATCTACATCGGTGCGACCCCCAGTGCTTGGACGGCCAATCGCAACGTGTACCACCTCGCGGCCCCCGCCGGCTCCAACCACATCGGCTTCTTCGGCGCCAACCGCACCGCGCTGGCCGACTGGCAGACGGCCTCCGGCCAAGACGCAAATACCCTGTCCGCCGATCCGTTGTTTGCCAACGCAGCTGCGGGCAATTTGGCTCCTACCGCAATGGCCATCAACAACACGGCCTCCGCGGTCGCCTATGTGACGACCGACTTCAATGGCGTCGCCCGCGCGGCCTCGCCCGACCCCGGCGCTTACGAGTTCACGCCGCCAGCCGATGACGCCGGCGTACAGAGTTTTTCGTTCACCAATTGCGCGGGCTCGCAGACGATCAGTGCCGTGGTCCGCAATTACGGTCTGACCACCCTGACCTCCATCGTCGTGACGGCCACGTTGAACGGCACGGCGCTGCCCAACTCCGGCAACACCTTCACGGTCAACATAGCCTCCGGCAGCACCCAGAGCGTGAACCTCGG
This sequence comes from Lewinellaceae bacterium, assembly GCA_040380145.1. Taxonomy (GTDB): domain Bacteria; phylum Bacteroidota; class Bacteroidia; order Chitinophagales; family Saprospiraceae; genus JBEIJQ01. Next base: position 31,257 of record JBEIJQ010000009.1, read on the forward strand.
TTCGGTCACCTTGTCCAATGGTGTTTCCTACACCCTGTCCGCCGAAACCGGCTCGCCCAACGCCAACCCCGATGCCAATGCGGCCAACAACGCCGCCAGCCAGACCTTCACCACCGCGTGGAGCGGCACTCTGACCATCAACTCGGCCCAGGCCACCTCGGGCAGCAACTTCCAGACTTTCGGCGCGGCTGCCGCGGCGCTGGCCGCCGACGGGGTGTGCGGCCCGGTCACGATCAATGTCGCAGCCGGATCCGGACCATATACCGAACAGGTTGATTTCGCGGCCATCACGGGCACCTCGGCCGCCAACACGGTCACCGTCAACGGCAACGGGGAAACCCTGCAGTTTGCGCCCGATGCCACCAACCGTCACATCCTGCGCCTCAGCGGGGCGGACTACATGACCTTCAACAACCTGGTCGTCCGCGGCACCTCGGCCGACTACGGCTACGGCATCCATTTGTACAACCAGTCGGACAACAACACCTTCTCCAACTGTACCGTCGATCTGGGAGCCATCACCAACACCCTGCCGGCCCAATCCGCCGGCATCGTGGCCTCCAACTCCACCACCGCCACGACCACGGCTGGCAACAACGCCAACAACTGCACGGTCTCCAACTGCCAGATCTTGGGATCTGCGTCCGGCGGGCCGTATTACGGGATCGTTTTCTGCGGCAACACGGGCGGTTTGGACTGTGCCGGCAACCAATTCACCGGCAACACCTTGACCAATTTCTACAACAACGGCATCCGTTTGATCAACACCAGCGGATCGGTGGTCACCGGCAACGCGCTTTCGCGCCCGGACATCACGGCCGCTGGCAACACGGAGGGGATCTATCTCACGGGCACTTCCCACGCGAACGCCGTGATCGCCGACAACCGCATCTCCAACCTTTACGGAGCGGCCCCCAACTCGACCGGCACTTCCAACGGCATCGATATAGCTTCCGACGGCGTTTCGGGCCAACCGATCAAAGTGTACAACAATGTGGTGCAGATCGGCAACAACAACGGGACGGCCTATCCGCTGAACCTCAACGGGGCCGATTTCGTCGAGGCGGTCTTCAACACCCTTGTCGTGGACAACGCGGCCTCCACTGCGGGAACCGTTCGAGGCATTTTTGTGCAGGGGGCCACTTCCAATCTCACCGTTTCCAACAATCTGGTGAGCATCACGCGCGGGGGTACCGGTGCCAAGCACTGCATTTATGTGGATGCCGCCCCCAGCTCTTGGACGGCCAACCGCAACGTCTATCACCTCGCGGCCCCCGCCGGCTCCAACCACATCGGATTTTTTGGCGCCAACCGCACCGCGCTGGCCGACTGGCAGACGGCCTCCGGCCAAGACGCCAACGCCCAGGCCGCCGATCCGTTGTTCGTGGATGCCACAGTCGGAAATTTTGCCCCTACACAATTGTCCATCAACAACATGGCCACTACGGTCGCCTATGTGGCCACCGACTTCAACGGCCTTGTCCGTGGGGGCTCGCCTGATCCGGGAGCTTATGAGTTCACGCCGGCGCCCTGCCAAAATCCGCCCACTGCCGGTACGGCCAGTTCGGACAAAACAGCGGTCTGCCTCAACGAAACATTCAACCTGTCTATTTCGGGCTATACCTTCGGTGCCGGACAAACCTACCAGTGGCAATCTTCCACGGACGGCAACTCTTGGTCCAATATCGCCTTGGCCACTGCTGCCACTTTTTCGACCACTTTGTCGACGAGCACTTACTACCGCTGTTTGCTGACCTGTGGCGCATCAGCCGCTTCGACGCCGGCCCTGGTGGAGCTCAATCCTTTTTACGTTTGCTATTGCACGGCGGTCCATGCATCCGCATGCTCTTCCAACCACATTACGAACGTGTCGGTCCAGGGCACGGCCATCAACAACTCCTCTGCCTGCGGCAACGCCAACGCCCAAGCATTCACGATCTATCCCGCCGGGCCGAGCACGACGGCCACTTTGGGGCTCGGACAAACCTACACCCTGAGCGTGTCGGTGTTCAACGCCACGCTGAACCAGACGATCTCCGTTTGGATCGACTACAACCGCAACGGGGTGTTCGAAGGCAGCGAGTGGTACCAAGTGTCGGCCAATGCTCCGAATGGCGTGCCCCAGACACTTGCCGTCACCATTCCCGGTTCCGCTCAGTTTGGGCCCACGGGCATGCGCATCCGCAGCCGTCCGGTCGGAAGCCCCAACGGCGCCTCCGATGCCTGCACGTCTTTTGGCGGCGGTGAGACCGAAGACTACATGGTCACCATCGCCTGCTCTTCTGTGACGGGCAAGGTCTATGTGAACGACAACGCCACGGGCGGCAACAACGGTACATCTTGGGACAATGCCTACAACGACATCTATGTGGCGCTCGCCAATGCGGCCCCGGGACAGACTGTCTGGGTGGCCCAAGGATCTTATCTGCCCACCAACGCCGCCCTCCGCACCGCCACCATCAACCTCCGGCCAGGGGTATCCCTGATGGGCGGCTTCCCGGACGGCGTTTGTCCCGTGCCGGCGGACCGCAACTGGGCCGTTTACACGACCACCATTTCCGGCGACATAGGGGCGGCGGCCAACAACACCGACAACAGTTATCGGGTGATGACCGCTGTGAATGTGGGTTCCGGGGTAACGGTGGACGGCTTCACTTTCCGCGATGCGGCGGGCAATGCTTTCGGCGGCGGCCTATATGTGGCGGCCATCGGGGCCGGCTCGACCAGTTCTCCCAGTTTTGTCAACTGCACCTTCACCGGCAACACCACCACCCAATTCGGTGGCGGGGCCGGCGTATTCGCTTCCAACGGCGGAAACGCTTCGCCCTCTTTCACCAATTGCGTGTTCACAAACAACTCCGCCGATGCTTTCGGTGGCGCCGTCGGTGTACAGTCGCAGTCCGGTTCGATGGTCTCCGTTTCGATGGACAACTGCACCTTCACGGGCAATTCCTCGCCCCGTCGCGGTGGCGCCATCAGCAATGGGGCGATCACCGGCGCCGCCTCGCAGGTGTCGATCAGCGACTCTGAATTCGACGGCAATGCCGGACCGCTGGGTGGTGGGGCCATTTACAATTATGCCCGATCCGGCGCATCTGCGACGCTGATCCTTTCCCAAGATACTTTGGACGGCAACACGGCCAACTCCGGAGCAGCCCTGTACAACCACTCCCAAGGCGGCAACGCCACCTGTTCGATGGAGGAGTGTGTCGTGTCCAACAACACGACAACCGTCAACGGAGGCGCCATCACGACCTACGCCGATATGCCCGGCAGCAACAACTCGTTGAGCATCCTCAAAACGACTTTCACGGGCAATTCTTCTCTCACGGGCGGGGTGCTGTTCGTTGCCGGTACCAGGGCCACCCAATCCTCGCTTTCCATCTCCCGCTCGTGGTTTGCCGACAACACGGCCACGGAAGGGGCGGTCATCGCGGCCAATTATGTCGGGATCGGAGCTACTGCCGCCTTTACGGTGACCAATTCGGTCTTTTATCGCAACATCGCCTCCGGCCGCTCGGCCATCCTGTTGGGGGCGACTTCCCAAGCCGCTTCTTGCACCGGTGTTTTCGAGTCCAACACGATGCACGGCAACACGTCCAAAATCGGTACGCTGGCCTACCTCCGTTCCTCATCGTCCACCAACACGGTCACTTTCCGCAACGGCATCGCTTCGCAGAGCACTCAACTGACGCCCTTGGCCAACCCCTTCGTGGCCCAAAGCCCCGGTTCGCAACTGACCGTGGAGTTCTCCCTGTTGGATTCTGCCTGCGCGTTGGAAACGACCGTGTTGACGGGCGCAACCGTCAACTGTGGCTCCGGCAACTTGGCGGGCAGCCCGTCCTTCGTGGACGCGGCCAACGGCAATTTCCGCCTGCAGGCCGGTTCCCCTGCCATCGATGCGGCCAATGCCGCCGGCGCGCCCGCCGTGGATTACCTCGGCAACAACCGCCCCGTCGGCGCCGGCGTGGACATGGGCGCCTTTGAATTTGGCGGCGCGATTCCCCGCTTGGCGAACTCCGCTGCTGCTTCGTTCTTTGCCGAGCTCAGCCCGAATCCCTCCGTTGGTCCCTTCCGCTTGGATTTCGCAGCGCCCGCCAACGGCACCTTGGAAGTGTTCGACCTCCAAGGCGCCCGCCTGTTCAGCCAAGGCCTGTTCGAGGCCCGTCGCGCCGACTTCGATCTGTCGGCCTTCCCGGCGGGCGTTTACCTCTTGCGCGTGACGGCCGGCGAGGAAGTGCACACCTTCCGCGCCCTGGTGCAGAAGCCCTGATCGCGCGGAGGCGACCCTGCTTTCTCCAAAAGGCTCCCCACCGATCGGTCGGGAGCCTTTTTTTGGGAGGCGGGTTTGGAAAATCCGAAAGGCGGCGTATATTTGCGCTCCGTTCGGTCCGCCAAACGGTCTCGAATTTTTTTTCTTTAATTTTTTTACAAAAAAAATCTTCACGCAAATGCCGAAGATGAAAACCCAATCCCGCGCCAAAAAGACCTTTAAGGTCACCGGTTCGGGAAAAATCAAGCGCCAACAAGCCGGCATGCGCCACTTGATGCGCAAGAAAACCAAGTCCACCAAGACCCGTTTGGGCCATGCGACGCTCGTGCACGAAGCCGACCACGCCCGCATGGAACGCATGCTCTTGGCCTGACCCAACCCCTCAACGGTCTGTTCGGGCGCTAAGTGGCCGAGGGTTTTTCTTTCCCCCCGTCGGCTCCCCGCCAGGCTCATTCCTAACTTTTTAACTTTTTTACCATGCCGCGTTCAGTAAACGCCGTCGCATCCCGCGCCAGAAGAAAGAAGATCATGAACTTTGCCAAGGGCTACTTCGGTGCCCGCAGCAAAGTCTACACGGTGGCCAAAAACACCGTCGAAAAAGGCTTGGCCTTCGCTTACGAGCACCGCAAGCTGAAAAAGCGCGAGTACCGCTCCCTTTGGATCGCCCGTATCAACGCGGCGGCCCGCGAAGAAGGCCTCTCTTACTCCCGCCTGATGCACCTCGTCCACTCCAAGAACGTCCAGCTCAACCGCAAGGTGTTGGCCGATCTCGCCCTCAACCACCCCGATGCCTTCAAGGCCGTGGTGAGCCAGCTGCGCTGATCCGTTCTCGGACGAGTACTTCCATACGATCTTCCGCGCCGTCCCTTTGAAAGAGGGGACGTCGTTTTTTTTGGGGGGGGAAATTTTTTGAAATTTTTTTTCTAAAAAAAAGTGGGAAAAAAGGCGGTCCGCAAAAAAGCGCTACCTTTCGAAGCAGAAAAAACAACCCCGAGCGGCTGCTCCGTCGTGCGCTCATATCGGGCGATCGGACGCGACCAACTCCCCCGGACACGCTTTGTACAGACCCTTTGACCGAAAAACACAGACCATGCCCAACGAACAAAAAATGACCCGCAACACGAAAGTGCCCAACAACGACCTCGAAGTACTACGGGCCCACTTTCCGCATTGCTTCGACAAAGACGGGAAATTCCAACTGGAAAAATTCCAGAAAAACCTCGCCGACAAGGATATCCATTTTTCCACCGAAAGTTACGGCCTGGAATGGCTGGGCAAAAGTTACGCCAGGCTCCTGGCCTGCGACCCCGCCACGACCCTGCTCAAACCCGACGAATCACACAACGCCCGACCGGAAAACGCCCGTTCCCAAAACCTGCTCCTCAAAGGCGACAACCTCGAAGTGCTCAAACACCTCGCCCACGCCTACCACGAAAAGGTCAAGATGATCTACATAGATCCACCCTACAACACCGGCAGCGACGGGTTCATCTACCACGACAACCGCAAATTCACCGCCCAACAACTCCAAGAACTGATCGGCGTCGATGCTCAGAAAGCCAAAAGAATACTCGATTTCACCCAACAAAAAAGCAACAGCCACTCCGCTTGGCTCACCTTCCTGTACCCAAGACTCTATATCGCCAAACAACTCCTCCAGGACGACGGCGTCATCTTCGTCTCCATCGACGACAACGAAGTCGCCCAACTACGACTCCTTATGGACGAAATCTTCGGAGAAGAGAATTTTGTGGCCAATATCTGCTGGCAAAAAAAATATGCTCCTTCAAATGATGCAACTGGTAGTGCTGCCATGCACGATTTTGTATTGTGTTATCAGAAGACGGATCATTTCAACAGAAATTTATTGCCCAGAACGGAAAAACAAGATAAATCTTACAAATACAATGATGGTGATGGGAGGGGGCTTTGGCGTTCCGGCGACTTGCTTGTAAAAACCTTCTCAGAAAGCAGTGTATTTCCGATTGTCAATCCAAATACCAAAAATGTTTATAACCCGCCAAAGGGAAGCAGTTGGAGAGGAAGTAAGGATACTATTGAAAGATGGTTGGAGGAAGGCAGAATTTTTTTTGGAAAAGACGGGAAAGGAGCGCCACAATTAAAAAGATATTTGAATGAGGTACAACAAGGAATCGTGCCATCTTCATGGTGGAGCTATGAAGATGCAGGACACAACGATGCAGCTAACAAAGAGTTGACCGAGATTTTTGGCGGCAAAAAAATATTCGATACCCCCAAGCCATCATCGTTGATCAAATTGATTCTTCTTGTGGCTACCGACCCCTCCTCCATCATCCTCGACTTTTTCGCCGGATCCGGCACC
>JBEIJQ010000010.1:0-37071 GCA_040380145.1 Lewinellaceae bacterium
CTTGGGAAATTTTTTGAAGCCGATCGTTTTTGTCCCTCCATTCTTCGGCCAGTCTTTGTTTTCGTTTGATAAAATCCGCTGGATTTTTTTCCCATTCGTTTTTCCAATCGGGTTCTGAAAAATGGGCGGAAAGGGCGCTTACATGCCCCGCATATTGGCCCTGAACGCGTTCGATTTCCAAAAAAACGGTATCTATCGCTGCGGAAGCCGTTTTGATGGCTTGTTTGGAAAGATCTATTTTGCCACTGATCTCCACCAGATCTCGTGAGAAAGACTGCAACTGTTGTCCGATTTTCAAACGATCGACTTCCAATTCGTTGCAAAGGTCAAGAACTTGATCGGTCGCCCGTATGTCAACCCGGGTCATTTCCTGCTGGCTTTCCAGCCAACCCGGCCTTTGCGGTTCGGGCAGCCGGTCCCATTCGGGCGCGATGGGGGATTCCTTCCAAGCCCGTTTTTTTTCTTGGAAAATCTGTTCGACTTGGGGTATTCTATGTGAGATATTGCCCAGTTCTGCCTCCAATATCTTGCACCGGGCCTCGTTTTGCGCACAATCTCTTTGGTATTGCCCTTTTTTATGTTCGTGGGCTTTTACGGTTTCCTCCTGTTCGTTCAAGAGCTCTTCGTGTACAGGAAGGTGCTGTGCGAAGGGATGCTCTGTGCTGCCGCAAACGGAACAGGGATCTCCCGGTCGAAGGACGGCGCGCAACGATTCCACGTTTTCGGCCACCAGCAACCGAGAACGCTCCAACGATTTTCGGGCGATGGCCAGCGCCTCGTCCATGATCGCCAAGTGCTGTCGGTTTTGAGCCAATTCTCCCCGCTCCTGCTGCAATTCCACCTCTGCGGCGGATTGGCGTTGTTGCAGGTTCAGCAGTTCGGTTTCAACATGGGCTTGCTCGGAAAAAAGCTGTTGGGCCGTTTGCAATTGTTGCAACCGTTCTTCAAGGGCTTGTCTTTGGGCAGATTTTTCGTTTTTTCCCAAAGACTCCCATTCCCTGAGCAGTTGCTGATCTTGTGTTTGCAGATTCGTCAAAATGGACTCCGATTGTGCCCGCATTGATGCCAGCTCAGCCAGTTGCTGCTCGGAGTGCGCTTTTGCCCCGGCATTTTCGGCTTGTTGTTGTTCGTACCGTGCGACTTGCTCGGCGGCCTCTTTGGCCTGTTCGAGCAGGTTTTCCACGAGGCCGAAATCCCGGGCAAGAGGTTCCAGTCCTTTATTGCTGTCCAACCAGGATTGGAAAGCATCCTTGTCTTGGACGTTTCGGTTTCGCAGCGCCGTTTGGTCCTGCAGTTCGGCATTTGCGACACCGAGGCCCTTTTGAGCCGACTCCAAATCTTGTCGAGCGACTTTTTCCTGCTCCTCCAGACCTTTGATCTGCACGTCGAGTTCTCTGGCCAGTCTCAATTGGGGCAAAGCGGCATCTTTTTCGGCGGATCGTTGGGACAACTCCTTTTCGGCCAGCAGTTGGTTTGTTTCGGCGGTTTGAAGGCTCTGTCGGTTTTTCGAATCTTGCTCGGCCAAAGTCAACAAATCGGCTTCGCAGGTTTGCGCTTGGGTTTGGGCATCTTGGAACTGATGCAACGGAACTTTTATTTCTTGGGCCTTGTCCCATTGGGCCAACCATTTCGCTTGATCCGCACGGCTTTCCTTGCTCTGACGGGCTTCGACGAGATTGTTTTCAGCTTTTTGGACTTCATTCCGAATACCGTCCAACTCCTTCCACCAACGGATGGACGCAGTTGCTTGAGCGATTTTGGGGTCTAAACCTTTGTGGGTTTCTTTGAGCTGTATTCTCCTAGCCTCCATTTCTTCTTTTTGACCGTCGGCCAACAGAACAATGGCGCCCAGTGCTTCCCTCATTTTTTCCAAAACGACTTTTTCCTCCTTGTTTTTTTCGAAAATTTTGGCAGAAACCATCGAGAACAGATCCGTCCCGGTCAATTTTTCCAGGATTTCCGCTTTTTTGTTTTCATCCGCCTCCAAAAACGCCGAAAATTCTCCTTGAGCCAAAAGGACGGCCCTGTTGAACTGATCGAATGAGAGGCCGATCAGTTTTTCTATTATGTCGAAAGTCCTGCCCGGGGTTTCTCCGAAAAGTTGACCGTTGGTCATATCCTGCAATTCCACGGACACGTTTTGCAGGTTGCCGTCGGGGGCGTTGCGCGCACGTTTGACGCTCCATTTTGAACGGTAATGGTTGCCGTTCAGGGATACAAATTCCACTTCGGCATATCCGTCCCCGGTGCCCCTGCGCAAAATTTCCCTTGAATCGACTCCTCTTTGCTTGGTCCTCGGCGTTTTGTTGTACAAGGCCAGGCACAGAGCGTCCAGCAGGGTGGATTTGCCGGAGCCGGTGGGCCCGACGATGGCGAAGAGGCCGGCATCGGACAATGGTTGGGCGGTGAAATCAACCGTGTGCTCCCCTTCGAGGGAGGCGAGATTTTTGCAGCGGATAGCCAGTATTTTCATTGGTCTTGGGGTGTGAGGTTTATTTGTTGGACTACTTCTTGGAAAAGTTGCTTCAGATTGTCCGGCAAGGGATTGTTGTACTTGGAAAAGTACATTTGTTCGTACATTTCCAAAGGCGACATTTTTCGCAGTTGCTCTACGGTATAGGTCTTTTTTTGCGGTTCTTTGGAGGATTGTGCCTTGACCGTCTCGATTTTGACGAGGCGCGCGTGCTTGTCGGCCAACGCCTTTTCGATATCGTTCCGCAGGCTCGTTTGGGGGCCGTCGAGCAGGACCTGAACGGAGAGAAAGGGCGCTTGGTCCCTGTCCGCCTCGGCCGCGGGCAGTTGTTGCCGCAGTGTTTCCAACACCACGTCGAGGGGTTGGGGCTTGTCGGGCAAGCGGAGCAGGGGCACGGTGACGGGCGCCTCTATGTGGGCAAGGTTGACCGGCCGATGGTCCCGGATCTCGAAGAAGGTGACCCCGTGCCGATAATTGAGCTCGCTGAACGACAAGGGCAACGGGCTGCCGGAATAGCGCACGTGCGAACGGCCGCCGAGGTCTTGGGCTTTGTGGATGTGCCCGAGGGCGATATAAGCGATGCTTTCGGGGAAAGCGGCCGCGGAGATGCTCTCCAGTCCGCCCATGATGGTCCGTTCGTTTTCGTCCTCGCTCCCGACCGCTGCGCCCTGCGCGTGCAGGTGGCCCATCGCCACGATGGGCTGGTCGGATCGGCGCAGGTTTTCCGCGTAGCGACAATGGTCGGCGTAAAAGCGGGCCACCGCCGCGGCATATTGATCCGCAATGGATTCCTTTTTCTCGGTTTCCGCCGCCGGCGGACAATCGCCCGGGCGGAGAAAGGGAACGGCCATGCACCATGCGCGGATGTTGCCCTCGGCATCTTTCAACGGTATCGTCAGCCGATCGTACAGGATGTTGCCCTCGGCGTCTTTTTTGACCGTGCCCACCAGGTGGATCCGGGAGCCGTCCAAGAAAGGCTCCGGGGATTCGAGCCGGTGCGCGGAGTCGTGGTTGCCCGCGGTGACGATCACATGGAGTTGGGGACATTCCCTTCCGACCCTCGCCAAAAAACCGTACAGCATCTTCTGCGTGGCCGAGGCGGGATGGGCGTGGTCGTAGAGATCACCGCTGACGAGCAGGACGTCGATTTCCAGCACCTTGAGCTGCTCGAAAAGCCAGTCCAAAAAAGCGCGGTGCTCGTTCGTCCGGTCGAATTGATGGAATTGCTGGCCCAGATGCCAATCGGCGGTGTGCAAAAATCTCATGGTTCGCAATGGTTTTTTGGGGAAAAACTCCCGAAGAATGATTTTTTGAACCAAAAAGTTCCCCGTTTCTTGATAAAAAAGAAAAAAGATTGCTTTGTTGGAAATGGCCCTAGTTTGGGAGAGGAGATCGTTGGCCGGAGCTGATCTTTTCAACTATGGATCATAGCGTTGGCAGCTTTTTACAAAACCAAGCGACGATTTTTTTCTTTTTTCGAAAAAAAACAGCCGCAGTGAAAAATCTATTCCCAATGGGAAATAAAAAACAGCCAAGCCTCTCGTTGGGAGAAGCTTGGCCGTTGGATATGGTTGACCGCAGAAGCGGATCAGTTGTCTTGGCTGAAGAAAGTTTCTTGGCGGTAAACTGCCTTGAGGATTTCCGTGCGGCGCTTGACAGAAGGCTTCAGGAAATGCTTGCGGGAGCGAAGTTGGCGCAGGACGCCAGCCTTTTCGAATTTCTTTTTGTACTTGCGGAGGGCCTTGTCGATGACCTCGTTGTCTTTGACTTCGATGATGAGCATACGAAATTTTGAGGGGTTGAAAAAATTATTTTGCGTTCGAAGCGCAAAGATAAATAACGCACTCGGAAAAAACAAGTTTCAAGCCGACCTATTTTTTTTGACAGTCGGGCGACAAACCTTTTGGGGCCGCGTGCATTATTGCTTGTCGGGCCACATCTTTGCCCATCTTTTTTTTCTAAAAAATCTTCGAAATGCGCCCCGTTTTCCGCGAATTCCTCTTGTTCTGGCTATTGTTGTCGCTTTGCACGGCTTGGGCAACGAACCTTTTCGCCCAATCCGACAAATACGCCGGGGACTATACCCTGCGTTTGAAAACGGGCGTGCGCCAATTGCCCGAAAACGGCCCATCGGCTGCTTTGGCCCCATTGCCGCCCACCTATGGCGGCCGATACGGGGTGTACATCCAGTTTTACGGAATCCCTTCCGAGGCCGTGCTGGAATCTCTTCGTCAGGCCGGAGTAAATCTGTACGACTATCTGCCGCACAAAACATACGTGGCCGATTTTCCGGCGGCCTTCGACCGCGGCAGCCTTTCGCAGTACGGCGTGCGGAGCTTTTCGGCGGTTCCCGCCGTTGACAAGCTGGATATCAGGCTTTTGGAAAAGCCATTGCCCAAGGACATGGTCCGGGGCGAATATGTGCGTGCGGCGGTGACCTACTTCCCCGGTATGGTGCCGCCCCGGCGCCCCGATGCGGGCGACCTGCCCGACTACGCCCCCAATGTCCGGCAAGAATGGGTGCAGGCCGATCTTTTGGAGTGGCTGGCCCAGCAGCCGTATGTGTACCACATAGGTCTGCCCGGCAGCGAGGGCCGCCCGGAAAGCAACGTGGGCCGCAGCATCCACCGGGCCAACGCCCTCGGCGACCTCGGCCTCGACGGAACGGGCATCCTCGTGGGCGTGTACGACGACGGCGATGTGGGGCCCCACATCGACTTCCAAGGGCGCCTCGACCAGAGCGCGATCGCGGGCAACAACCTTGGCAACCATGGCGACGGAGTGGCGGGCATCATCGGCAGCGCGGGCAACCTCAATCCGCTGAACGCCGGAATGGCGCCGGGCTCCTTCATGCATATCTACGGTTACGGCGGCTCTCAGCAGACCACCAACAACGCCCAGTTGCACCAGCAGGAAGGCATCCTCATCTTCAACGCTTCTTACAGCGACGGCTGCAACAGCGGCTACACCAATGTGGCCCGATCGGTAGACCAGAATGTTTTCAACAACCCGACTTTGATGCAGTGCTATTCCGCCGGCAACCAAGGCGCCGACGACTGCGGATACGGCGCCGGCGCCACTTGGGGCAATATCACGGGCGGCCACAAGGTTTCCAAAAACACCATCGCCGCCGCCAACCTCGCCGCCGACGAATCCCTCGAACCGTCCAGCAGCCGCGGACCCGCCCAAGACGGTCGCCTGAAGCCCGACATCGCAGCCCACGGACAGGGGCAGATCTCCAACGACGAGAACAACGCCTACCAGACCTTCGGGGGCACCTCCGCCGCCTCGCCGGGTATCGCGGGCATGGCCGCCCTGTTGTACCAGCACTACCGCGACAACCACGCCGGCGCATCCCCCGATGCCGCCCTGATCAAGGGCTGCCTGCTCAACGGAGCCGACGATATGGGCAACACGGGCCCGGATTTCCTCTACGGTTGGGGACGCGTGAACGGACGCCGCGCCTTGCAGCCGCTCGCGGCCCAACAGTATTTTGCCGGGCAGGTGTCCAACGCAGGCCAACAGACCTTTACGGTGAACATCCCCGCCGGACTGCGCCAGGCCCGTATCATGCTCGTGTGGACCGACCCCGCCGGCGCCGTGAACGCCACCTACGACTTGGTCAACGACCTCGACATCTCGGTGTCGGCACCCGGCGGCGCCACCGAACTGCCCTGGGTGCTCGACCCCACCCCGGTTGCCGCCAACCTTGCCGCTCTGGCCGGACGCGGCACCGACAACCTCAACAACGTCGAACAAGTGGCGCTGGATTTCCCGTCCGCCGGCACCTACACCGTCCGCGTGGCCGGTTCGGTGGTGCCCCAAGGTCCGCAATCCTTCTATGTGGTGTACACCTTTGTCGAAGACGACATCACCGTGACCTATCCCAACGGCAGCGAAAGTTTCCGCCCCAATGTCCAAGAGCGCATCTGTTGGGACGCGCCCAACGACGCGGGCAACTTCGTGATCGAGTACACGCTCAACGACGGCGTCACTTGGACCACCATCAACGCCAATGTGGCATCCAACCGCCGGCAGTTTACCTGGGCCCCGCCCGGTACAGCTACCCACCTGGCCCGCATCCGCGTGAGCCGAGGCGGTCAATCCGACGAAAGCGACGCTCCCTTCGACATCATGGCCCGACCGACCAACCTGCGGGTATTGAGCGTCTGTGCGCCCTCCTCGCTCACCGTCGCTTGGAATCCCGTTCCTGGGGCCACCGGATATACCGTGTACCTGCTCGGCCAGGAATACATGGATTCGGTGGGCTTTACCACGGCCACCTTCTTCGATCTGCCCGTCCCCAATATCCTCGACCAGCAATGGTTCGCCGTGCGGGCCCACGGCCCCAACAACGCCCTGAGCATCCGCACGGACGCCGTACAGTTCCAAGGCAACGCCAACGCCTGCTATCTCGACTGCGGTTCGGACGACGATGCGGGCATAAACAACGTTTCGCCCGCCGGGCTGCAGCCCAATTGCTATGCCACGGGCACGCCCGTGGCGGCCCGATTGTACAACATCGGCACCTTGCCACAGGTGAATTTTCCCATCAGCTACCGTCTCGACAATGGCGCGACGGTAACCGAAACGGTCACCGATACCCTCTTCCCCGGCGGCGAGCGCTATTTTACCTTCTCGACGCCTTTGGCCGGATTGGCCACCGGCAACCACACCATTGAAGTGTGGACGCGGCTGGCGACCGATCTGACTTCTTGCAACGACACATTGGTCAGCGAATTCACCCTCGTGACCACCCCTCCCGGCACTATACCTTACTCGGAGACTTTCACCCCCAATACCTTCCCGCCCGCCAACTGGTACCTGATAGATCTCGACGGCCTCTATCCTTGGGCGCGGACGACGGTGCAGGGCATCAACGGAGGAACCAGCGCCGTGGCGTACATCAACAATTTCGACTATAACAACCCAGGAGCGGAGGATGTGCTCAGCACCTATCTCGTGGACCTCACCAACGCCTTGGAACCCGAAATGCGTTTCGATGTGGCCTATGCATATTACAACAACACCTACAACGATTCCCTGCGCGTGGAAATCTCCACGGATTGCGGACAGACCTTCCAAACCGTTTTCCAAAAAGGCGGGGCCGCTCTTGCGACCGGTGGACAACAAAACGCGGCTTGGCAGCCCACGGGCCCGGCCCAGTGGCGGAGCGAAAGCGTGGATCTGGCCCCGTTCATCGGGCAGCCCGTTTCCTTCCGCTTCGTGAACATCACCGGATACGGCAACAACCTGTACCTCGACAACATCAATGTCGTCGAAAACGCCGCTCCGCCGGCTCCGGCCTTCACGGCCGTGGACCGATCGCCCTGTCCGTTCCAGGCCGTTTCGTTCACCGACCAGTCCGATTTCGCGCCCAATGCTTGGCAGTGGACCTTCGTACCCAACTCGGTGGTCTTCCTCGACGGCACCTCCGACACTTCGCAGAACCCCGTCGTCCGTTTCCTCGATTACGGCCCCTACACCGTTTCGCTGGTCGCCGGGAACCAATACGGAACCAATGCGGTGACCCAAAACGCCTATATCAATGTCGGCAGCGGCAACGCCCTGCCTGCCTCCCAACCTTTCACGGCCTTCGGCAACTGCCCGACAACTGCCAACTGCGGCGCCCAGGTCTGCAACCTCAACAACGACTGGCTGAACGCCGTGAACGGAGCTGAAGACCAGATCGACTGGCGTGTGAACAACGGCAGTACCCCCACCGCGGCCACCGGTCCCTCGCTCGACCACACCAGCGGCAACCTCAACGGCAAATATATCTATCTCGAGCCGACCCCCGCCAATGGACAGACCTGTACGGCCCAAGAGGCTTGGTTGCTGTCGCCCTGCATGAACCTCGCCAGCGTGCTTCAGCCAAGACTGTCGTTCTGGTACCATCTTTTAGGCGCTGATATGGGTGAACTGCACGTGGATGTTTTCGCGGACGGCGCATGGAACAACGACGTGATGCCCCCCCTCGTCGGCAATCAGGGCAGCGCCTGGACCGAGGCCGTCGTTGCTTTGGACGCCTTCGCAGCAGAGGACGTGGTGGTGCGCTTACGCGGCATCACGGGCACCACGGGCGACCGCAGCGACATGGCGATCGACGACATCCTCCTCACGGGCGATCCTACCGGCACGGAGAACCTGCCGACCGCCGAAGGTTTCCGCTGTTTCCCCAACCCTGCCGAGTCCGTCTTGCACGTGGAATCGCTCGATGGCGCCCCGATGGCCGAAATCATCCTTCTCGACGCTTTGGGCCGCCCGATCGGGCCTGCTCGGGCGTTCGAAGCCCCGGTCTCCACGGCTTCACTCTCACTGGAAGGACTGCCTGCCGGCATGTACGGAGTGCTGGTGCGCACAATCGGCAACAAAGGAGCGGTCTTGCGTTTCATGGTGCGTTGACCCGCACGGCATATCGGCAACGGACGCATCGATTTTTTTATTCCAAAATTGTCGTTGGACTTTTTTGACTTGCTCAATTGGAGGTTTTTTTAGATTTTTCTGATGGAAGCCTTTTGGCTGATCGCAAGGTGATTGTTCCTGGATGGGCTTTCTTTTTCCTTTTTTTCCCAAAAAAAAGAAAAAAAGTAAATCCCGATCAAATCTGGCGCCGGTGCGAGTGCAAGCTCCCCCGAAATCAGTCGTTCCAACACAGAGGGTGAGAAGAGCACTTTTTCCTTCAGTTCGCAACGGCAATCCCCCAAACTGATTTGTCCCAAAATCGCCCCATGCAGACCATCCTCTACCTCGCCATGAGCCTCAACGGCAAGATCGCCCGATCCGATGGTTCGGTGGACTGGTTGGAGCAGGTGCCGAACTCAGAGGGTACGGATTACGGGTACGAGGAATTTTTCCGCTCGATCGATATTACGGTACAGGGCAACGGCACCTATCGGCAGCTGCGGGGCTGGGGCATTCCGTTTCCCTACAAGGGCAAGGAGAACTATGTGCTGACCCGCGATGCGGGGGCGTGCGATGATGAGGATGTCCGTTTTGTACGGGAAGACCCTGTCGGGTTCCTCGAGCGACTGAAGGCGCGCGAGGGCAACGGCATTTGGATCGTCGGCGGGGCGCAGGTCAATGCACTGCTGCTGGCCCATGGCCTGATCGATGAGATCCGCTTGTTCGTGATGCCGCTGGTGCTGGCGGAGGGACTGGACTTGACGGCCGAGCTGCCCAGCGATGTGGCACTGCGGTTAATCGAGACGCGGACCCGGGTCAACGGGGTGGTCGAACTGCACTACGCTATCGGTGAAGCCTCCGCGCAGTAAATTCCCCACGCGGCCGGACCGCCGATTTATTTCCCGATACAGAACTTTCCAAAGATGGAGCCGAGGATGTCCTTGTCCACGTCCACCGCACCGGTGACGGAGCCGAGGTCGCGAAGGGCGAGGCGGATATCCATGGCGAGGAAATCCCCGGAGATGCCCGTAGCGAGGCCTTCCAGTACGCGGTCTAAAGCGGCGCGGGCGGCCGCCAGGGCTTCTACGTGGCGGGCCGAGGTGAGCACGGTGGCTTGGGCCGCCAGCGCCTCGCGCAGGCCGAGTCGCTCGAACATGGCTTCTTTCAGCGTGTCGAGGCCTTCCAAGAGGCGGGCCGAAAGGCAGACCACCTCTGGCTGGGCGGCCAGTGCGGTCAAGAGGCTCGGGTCGGCGGCATCGCGCTTGTTGGCCACGATCAGGAAAGGCACCCCGAAGGCTTGGGCGGCCTTTTTTTCCTCTTCGAACTCATCGAGGGTGGAAACGGCGGCCAGATCCACGAGGTACAGCAACAGGGCCGATTGGCGGATTTTTTCCCCGGCGCGGCGCACGCCGATCTGTTCGATGGGGTCGGTGGTTTCGCGGAGTCCGGCCGTGTCGGTGAAGCGGAAGGCCACGCCCTCGATGGCGATCACATCCTCGATGAAATCGCGGGTCGTGCCGGCGATGTCGCTCACGATGGCTTTTTCCTCGTTGAGCAGTGCGTTGAGGAGGGTGGATTTTCCGGCGTTGGGCTTGCCGGCGATGACCACGGGCACGCCGTTTTTGAGCGCGTTGCCGTAGCGGAACGTGCCGATCAGCGCGTCGAGGCGCTGTTGGATCAGGCGCACGGTGCTTTCCAGTTGGGAGCGGTCCGCGAAGGTCACGTCTTCCTCGCCGAAATCCAGTTCGAGTTCGATCAGCGCGGCAAAATCGATGAGCTGCTGGCGCAGAGCCTGGAGGTCGTTGGACACGCCGCCGCGCAGTTGGCGCAGGGCGAGATCGTGCTGGGCGGCGTTTTCGGCGGCGATGAGGTCGGCCACGGCCTCGGCCTGTGCGAGGTCGAGCTGTCCGTTCAGGAAGGCCCGTAGGGTGAACTCGCCGGGGTCGGCCAAGCGGGCACCGAGCTGCAGGAAGCGTTCCAGTACCCGTTGCAGCACGAACGGCGAACCGTGGCACGACACTTCGGCCACGTCTTCACGGGTGTAGGAGCGCGGGGTGCGGAAAAGGCTCACCAGCACCTCGTCGAGTAGGGCCCCGTCGTGGGCGCGGATGCTGCCGAAGTGCACGGTGTGGGAGGGTTGTTCGAGCAGGTTTTTGCCCTTGAAACAGGCCGCCACCACCTCGATGGCCCGTGGGCCCGAGAGGCGCAGCACGCCGATGGCGCCGGGGCCGGCGGGCGTGGCGAGGGCGGCGATGGTGTCGTTGTTCAACGGTATAGCATTCTTTTTTTACCCCACCAACACCCCCTTCAGCGTCGCGGCCGTGCAATCGGTGATCTTCACCTGCACGTATTGACCGGGACGGGTGTTCTCGCGGGGGAAGACCACCATTTTGTTTTGTGTGTTGCGTCCGCAAAAATCCTCGTCGGAGCGTCGGGAAGTACCTTCCACGAGCACTTCGAAGACTCGGCCGATGTCGCGCTGGTTGTGGCGGAACGAAACCTGGTTCTGCAGGCGGATGATCTCGTTCAGACGGGCCTTTTTGGCCTCCAAGGGCACATCGTCGGGGTATTTGCGGGCGGCGAGGGTGCCGGGGCGCTCGGAGTAGAAAAACATGTACGACATGCTGTAATCTGCCAGTTCGATCATGCTCAGCGTGTCGTGGTGCTCCTCTTCGGTTTCGGAACAGAAACCGGCGATGATGTCTGACGAAACGGCGCAATCGGGCACGATGCGGCGTATGGCCTCGATGCGGCCAAGGTACCATTCGCGGTCGTAGGTGCGGTTCATCAGCTCGAGGATGCGGGAGTTGCCCGATTGCACCGGCAGGTGGATGTACTTGCAGATGTTGGGAAAGCGGGCCATGGTCTCGAGCACCTCGTCGGTGATGTCCTTGGGGTGGGAGGTGGAAAAACGCACGCGCAGCAGCGGGTCGATCTCGGCCACCATTTGGAGCAGGTGGGCGAAGTTGGTGCGCTCGCCGTTCTCGGGGTTGTCCCACTTGTAGCTGTCCACGTTTTGTCCAAGGAGGGTCACTTCGCGGTAGCCTTTGGCGAATAGGTCGGCGGCTTCGGCCACCACGCTGAACGGTTCGCGGCTGCGTTCGCGGCCGCGGGTGAAAGGCACCACGCAGAAGGAGCACATGTTGTCGCAGCCGCGCATGATGGAGATGAACGCCGAAACGCCGTTGGTGTCGAGGCGAACGGGGCTGATCTCGGAGTAGGTTTCCTCGCGGGAAAGGAGCACGTTCACGCCGCGTTGGCCGTCTTCTGCGCCGGAAACGAGGTTGGGCAGGTCGCGGTAGGCATCGGGGCCCACGACCAAGTCCACGAGTTTCTCCTGTTCGAGGAACTTCGCCTTGAGCCGTTCGGCCATGCAGCCCAGTACGCCGACGAGGGTTCCCGGGCGTTCGCGCTTGACCTGTTCGAAGGCGCGCAGGCGCTTGCGCACCGTCTCTTCGGCCTTTTCGCGGATGGAGCAGGTATTGATGAGGATGAGGTCGCTTTCTTCGACGTTGCGGGTGGGGCTGAAGCCGACGTCCGAGAGGATGGCGGCCACGATCTCGCTGTCGGAAAAGTTCATCTGGCACCCGTAGCTTTCTATGTAAAAGCGTTTGCCACCAGAGGTGGGCAGGATCTGTTCCTTGAAAAACACGTCGCCCTGTTTATCTTCGGGCAACTGGGCGTGGGTATGGGGGAGGGTGGGGTTGTTGTCGTACATAAACCGTTCAATGACAATATTTTTTACAAAAAATCAATAGCAACTGCACTCGTGGGGCGCGATGTGAAAGTTGAAGCGGACACCGGCGGATTCGGAGTCCCATTCGCGCCCGAAGAGGAAATTGTTCCAATTGCTCTGGGGCACGTTGCAATACATGACCTTGACGGTGTTGGACTCGAATTCGTATTCGCGGACGCGGGCCACCACATAAAGTTCGTCCTCGAGGTGGTACAGGCGGATTTCTTCCAGCCAGGCGGAGCCCAGGGAAGAACCGTAATGGACGGAGTGCAGGATGCCGCGGCTTTCCACGAATTTCATCAGTGCTTGGCAGCTGACGGCCCTTTGCGACCAAACGGCGGCAAAAGGCAGGAATGCCAACAGCAGGGAGCAGCAGATTTTTTTCATGTCGGACATCTGGTGAAAAAGCGTGCAAAAATATCGCTCGGTGGGTTAAAATCGGCCGGTTCCGGGGCCGATCGGCCACTTTTTTGCCCAAAAGCCCCAAATAAACACCATTGCGGGCAAAAACGGTGGCATTGGATACGGGCCATCGTCAAGGGGCGACGGTGAGTCGGGCGGTCTGCAGAACGGCCCCCTCGGCAGAGCAGATCGAAACGAAATAGGTGCCTGCCGCCCATTCCGAAACATCCAAGCGATGGTCGAGCTTGCCCGTGGACAACTGCAACCGCACGGAGGGAGCGACGGCACGGCCCAAGGGGTCGTTCACCCGAAGGACGGCAGCGAACGGTGCGCCGTTCCCGTGCAGGGAAATCCGACATTCGCCCCGGGCGGGGTTCGGGAACACGTCGAGCACGAGCGGTGCGGCCTCCGTGGTGGGCAGTCCCAACGGCAGAAAGTCCGGCTGTTGGAATCCCTGCGTGAGCAGTACGCTGCCCGTTGTGGCCGTGGCGATGACCGTTTCGCCGAGCGAGTGGGAGAGGGCCGTGCCGTTGTTGACGGGCAGAGCGGCCGCCGCACAGAGCACTTGGCGGTCGAGGGTCTGGGCGCAGAGCCAGCCGGGGAAAAGCAGTGCGAACAGGAATCGCATGGTGCGGAAGGGGATTTTTCGGAAAAAGCCCGTCGGGACGGGACGGCTCACTCCAAAGGTAAAAATTTTTGTCGGAACCGCTCGATTTGTTCCCGGTTGCCGAGCACGATCATTCGAGAGTCCAGGGTCGGCACGATGTCGGAGGAAGGGTTGACGAGGTATTCTCCGTCGGGCATGTGTAGGCCGATGACGCTGGCGCCGGTGGCCGAGTGCACGTCCCATTCGCCGAGCGGGCGGCGGTGGAATTCCCGGCGCAGCACTTTGACGGGCACCTCCTCGAAGGCGATGTTGTTTTTGCCCATGTTGGACAGGATGCTCAAAAATTCCACCACGTTGGGATTTTTGACGAGCGTGGCCATGAAAAAGCCCCCGATGCGTTCGGGCATCACGATGTGGTTGGCTCCCGCGCGCAGCAGTTTGGCCTCCGACTGGGCGTTGAGCGCCCTGGAGACGATGTGCAGTTGGGGATTTAGCTGTCGGGCCGAGAGCACGATATAGACGTTGTCGGTCTCGCTGCCGGTGGTGACGACCAGCGCGCCGGCCCGTTTGACGCCGGCCTCGATCAGCACTTCGTCTTGGGTGGCGTCGCCGGCGATGAACGGTAGGGGGCCTTCCCGCAGTTCATCGAGCGCTTCGGAGCGGTTTTCGAGCACCACGAACGGTTGTCCGGCCTTGATGAGCTCGGCGGCCACGGCGTGGCCGTGCCGGCCGTACCCGACCAAGATAACGTGGTTTTGCAGTCTTTCTATGCGTTTGAGCATGCGTTGGATGTTGAGCATTCGGCGGAATTGGCCGTCCACGAAAATTTCGGTGATGACCGTGATCGCATAGGCGAAGATACCCAGGTTGAACATGATGAGGAGGGACACGAACATGCGCCCGGCATCGCTCAGGGGGTGCACTTCGCCGAAACCGACCGTCCCGAGGGTGATGACGGTCATGTAAAAGGCTTCCAGCCATGTGTGGGATTCCAGGAACCGGAATCCAAGGATGCCGGTGACGAGTGCCAACGCCAGCAGCCCCAGGGCGAAATACAATCGCCTTCGGAACTCTCCGACGAGCCTTCTGGCAGTGTTTTCGAAAGCGGTGGACATGGGTGGGGTGGGAGATGGCCTGGGGCCACAAATTTCGACACAATTTTCCTGATCTCGACCGAATGCCGTATTTTCGCCCACCGAACATTTTTTTCACCCAAATTTTTTTTCTTTTGAGAAAAAAACTCGTTGCCGGCAATTGGAAAATGTACAAGACTCTTGAAGAGAGCCTTGATTTTGTAAGGGTATTCCGCGAGGATGCCCCGGAATGCGTGCTCATCCCCCCGTTCCCTTTCTTGGCGCCCATGGCCGCCGAACTGAAGGGCAGCGCGGTGGCGCTCGGTGCGCAAAACTGCCACTGGGAGGTCCAAGGGGCCTACACCGGGGAGGTTTCCCCGGAAATGTTGGCCTCGGTCGGTGCCTCTTATGTGCTCGTCGGCCACTCCGAGCGCCGCATGTACTTCGGCGAAACGGACGCCGTGCTGGCCCCCAAAACGGACGCCGCGCTGCGCGCCGGCCTTTTGCCCATTTTCTGTGTGGGCGAACCGCTGGAGGTCCGCAACGAGGGCAAGCACTTCGAACTGGTGGGTAGACAGCTCCGCGACGGTCTGTTCCACCTCACGGACGAGGATTTCCGACGGGTGACCGTGGCTTATGAGCCCGTATGGGCCATTGGCACGGGCGTGACCGCCACTCCGGGGCAGGCCCAAGAAATGCACGCGTTCATCCGCGGACAGATCGCTGCCCGTTACGGACACGAAATCGCTGCTGGCACTACCATCCAGTACGGAGGCAGCGTAAAACCCGACAATGCCTCGGAATTGTTTTCCCAGCCCGATGTGGACGGAGGCCTCGTGGGCGGGGCTTCCCTGAAACCGGAGGATTTTCTCCGGATCGTCCGGGCCGCACACGCCTGACCCATGTCGAACGCCCATGCCCAGATCGAGGTGACCTGCGCCCTTGAGCTGTCCGAGGTGCTGATCGCCCTGATGTCCGAACTGCCCTTCGACATGTTCGAAGAAAACGAACAGGGATTCCACGCCTTTGCCCAATCGGCCCTTTGGGGCGACCCGGAGCGGGCTGCGTTGGATGCTTTGCGCGATGATTTCGAATTTGAGTGGACGGAAACGGAGATCCCTTATGTGAATTGGAACGAGGCCTGGGAAAAAAACTTCGAACCGGTGGAGGTCCAAGGCTTCTGCCGCATCCGGGCGGAATTCCATCCCTCGGTGCCGGGATTCGAACACGAGTTCGTGCTCTCGCCCAAAATGGCCTTCGGTACCGGCCACCACGCCACCACACGGATGGTGATCCTGGCGATGCGGGAAATCGATTTCCGGGGGAAAACCGTGTTGGATTATGGTTGCGGAACGGCGATTTTGGCGATGTTGGCCGTCCGGCTGGGCGCCGATCGCGCTTGGGCCATCGACTACGACCCCAATGCCACCGAGAACGCCCTCGAAAACATCCGCCGCAACGAAGTCCCCGGCGTGGAGGTCCTGACGGGCGACTTGGAGGTCCTGTCTTCCGATGCCCGCTTCGAAATCGTGCTGGCCAACATCAACAAAAATGTGCTCACCGGCGCCATGGCCCAATTGGCCCGTTGCATAGCCCCGGACGGCGACCTCGTGCTGTCGGGATTCTTGGCCGGCGATGAGGACGACATGATCGAATCGCTCCGCGCACACGGTTTCGGCCCCGCTCGACGTTTACAGGAAAAAGATTGGATTTGCCTCCACGCCAAGTTCCTTTGAGCCGGTGGCACGGTCCCTCAACAACGACCCCAAAATGAAACACTTCGCTCTTCGCCTCGCATTCGGAATTTCCCTTTTTGTCTTTGCCCTTCCTTTGCAGGGGCAGATGCTGAAGTCGTTCAACAGCGACCCCAAGTTTTTCTTGCGGGAAATCGACGATTACATGAACGCGGGCAAAAACGAATATTGCCGAAAGGCCATATCCGAGTTCCAAGAGCTGTACAAAAAGGGAGCGGTATCCCCCGATGAGTTCAAGTCCATTCATAGCGTATGCGACAAGATGATCGCTCGAAAAATGATGGCGAACCCATATTTTTTGGACTATTTCACCGCCATCAACGGGTTGTTGGCCGACTCCCTGATGTCCGACAAGTTGCTATCTCCTTGGAGCGGCGTCGCGGGTTCGATCTTGGACGGACTGCAGGGGGGGCGATTCAACGATTACGCCACCTTCTTGAAGTTTTCCAACGACTTCTTTTTGGAAAAAGCGCTGTATTACACGCCCAATGGCCCGATCTGGAAGTGCACCTCGCCGGACTTTACCATCAGCTATGATTCGGGCAAAGTGGTGCTCGTCTATCCACAAACCGACCTCATTGGCATCCGTCTTTCAGACAGCATCTTTATCCTGCAGACCTCGGGGGCGTACTACCCGCTGCAAAACCTATGGCAGGGCAATGAAGCCATGGTTACTTGGGACCGAACGGGCCTCAACGGCGTGCGATGCACCTTCCCGCGCTACACGATCAACGCCAAGGAAACCGGTTACCGCGCCGCGCCGGCCACCTTGATACACCCGACCTTGTTCGACGGCCCCGTCACCGGATATTTAGAGGACAAGCTGGTTGTGAAAAGCCCCCAAATGGAATACCAATATCCCCGTTTCGTCTCCTCCGACAAGATGGTGCTGAAAGACATCGGGGAACGGATCGAGTATGCCGGTAGTTTCCGCCTGAGCGGCGCCGAGATCCAGGGCAGCGGCAGTGGTGACCTGCCGGCCGAAATACGCATTTTGAACGAAAGCGGCGAAGTGGTCGCCTGTGCACGATCATCGTATTTCTTGATCCAAAAAGGCATCGGCGTACAGTCCCGGCACGCAAAAGTGAGCATTTACATGGGCAAGGACTCCCTGTACAACTCGGACATAGCTTTCCGCTACAACGTCCCCAAGCGCATCCTCTCCCTGTACCCCGACTACGACACCGATGCTGCCACCCCTTTCGTCAACTCTTATCAAAACGTGGAGATCTTCGTGAAGGCTTTGGAATGGAAGATAGACCAGTCTTTCATCAGCATCGGCGTACGGGAAATGGGCGGCAGTGGCAGCAGTGAGGTCAACTTCGAGTCTTCCGACTTGTTCAATATCCTTCGTTTTGAATACTACAGAGGGATCGCCGATTACAACGCCCTCACCAAAATCGGTCTTTTTTGGCGGGATTTGATGGCGTTCAAGGAGCTGGAAAACAAAAAAACGCTCGTGGACGGGGTCATGGTGCACACCAATGCAATCGACAAAAAAAAATACAACTTCTTGAAGGAAAAACTGCCCCAAATGGTGCAAAGTTTGGATTCGCTGAAGGAACTGCTGCCCAATCTCGATCCTGTGAACAGGCAATTGCCGACCACCTACATTTCGTGGCTCTTTTTGTCGAACAAAGATGTGTCCGGCGTGGGCCGCCTGCTCGGAGACATGCAGACGGAGGGCTATGTTTTTTACGATCCCGACAGACAGGTCGTGACGCTCCGCGACAAACTGTTCTTGTACTGCGATGCGGCAGCCAACAACACCGACTTTGACTTCATCAACATCAAATCCGTTTTGCAGCCGCCCGCCATGCTGGCCGACATCGGCAAGAAAAAACCCGACACCAAGAAAAAGAAATGGGCCGACTGGGAGGAACGCAAAAAACGGGAAATGGAAGAGGCCCTGAATGCCGACAAAAAACCCGCGTTGGACACCACCGTGGCCAATGCGCAGTTCGACCTGAAGACCGGCGCCATGAAAATATACGGCGTGGAAGAGGTGATGCTGAGTGATACCCAGTTCGTTTACATCGAACCCGCAACGGGCGAAATCGAACTCTTCGAAGATCGGGACATGCGCTTCGGGGGCATTCTCGGGGCGGGAAAAACCGTTTTCGTGCGCGAGAAAAACGATTTCCTTTTCGATTACGAAATGTTCGAGGTCAAGGCCGATTCTGTTGATTTTTTGGAACTTTGGGTGCGCGTGTGCCGCGCGGACGGCTGTGAAATGGGCGATTATCGCCCATGGTACGGTTCATGTTACATTCCCCAGGAATGCGACCTTTCGCAATCGTTGAACACGCGCTTGGAAAAATTGCAGGGTACGTTGTTCGTGGACGCTCCCCACAACAAATCGGGCCGGGACAACATAGCGATTTTCCCTTCTTTCGAATGCGTGAACACGCCATTTGCCTACTACGATTCCATCCCCGTCCAACAGGGATCCAGAAAAAACAACGGAGAAGTACAACAGATTCATGGGGGCTCCAACAAAAGGGCCATTCAAAAAGGCGCTTACAAACGCGACAAGTTTTACTACCAGCTCGAGCCGTTCATCTTGGACACCCTGGACGCTTTCGCCCCCGAATATCTGCGCTTCAAGGGCAAGCTGGTTTCCGCCGGCATCATGCCCGTGGTCAACGAACCGCTCCGGATCATGTGGCACGACCTTTCGCTCGGTTTCGATGCCATGACGCCCGGCGAGGGATATCCCATCTATGGGGGCAAGGGCCATTACACCGGAAAATACGAGCTCAGCAACTCCGGCCTGACCGGATTGGGCCGAGTGGAATACCTGGTCTCCAAGTTCAACTCCAAGGACATCGTCTTTTTCCCCGATTCCATGACGGCCTCCTCCTACGGGTTCAACATCCAGGAATCCGACCTCAACGGCGTGGAGTTCCCCCAGGTGTCGGCAGATTCCGTTACCCTGAAATGGCTGCCCTACCAAGACGAGATGCGTATCCGTTCGGGTACGGTCAATCCCTTCAAAGTTTTCAACACGGGCAATTATTCTCTCAAAGGAGAAATGATCCTCACGCCCAAGGGGATCATCGGAAACGGAGAATTTTATTGGAATGACGCCAAAGTGCTTTCGAAAAAAATGCTCTTCGGAAAAAGCAGGATGGACGCCGATACCTCCGATGTGTTCATATATGCCCTCAACAACCAGCTCGGCCAAGACGGGCTCGCGGCCATCAAAACACAAAATGTGAAAGCCCACTTCGATTTCGGCAAACAATTGGCGGAGTTTTCCTCCAACAACCCCGATCCCAACAACCAGAACACGGAATTTCCCCTCAACAAATTTTCTACCTCCCTCAGTGAATTCAATTGGGACATGGACGCTCAAAAGATCAACATGTTCTCCACCATCGGGCAAAAGGGCAAATTCCTATCCGGCCCGCTCGATTCGCTGGCATTTTTGGGAGAAAAAGCCGATTATGACTTGAAAAACAATATTCTGCAGGTAGAAGGAGTCGAATTCGTCCGCGTGGCGGACGCTTTTGTATATCTGGACGACAAACGGATCAAAATCCGCAAGGACGGCGACATGGATTCTCTGATCAACACCCGGATCGTCGCCGACACGGCCACCCGTTACCATGTCATCAACCGCGCCAACGTCAAGATCCGGACCGGCCTCGGCTACGAAGGCAACGGCTACTACGAGTACAATGTGGGCGACAAACCGCAGGAAATCCGGTTCGAAAAAGTCGGTTCCCAAAAACGCAAAAAACTGTACATCACCGAGGGCAGCGGCACGATCACCGAAAACGCCGGCTTCATCCTCGACCCCAAAATCGGCTTCCACGGCAAGGCCGAACTCTCGGCCGACCAGCAGAACATCCTGTTCAACGGTTTCGCACGCCTCAACACCACCACCGTCCCCATCACGCCCTGGTTCAGCATCAACAACCGCCTCGACCGCAAAAAAGTGGTCCTCGAATACGATGTGCCCGTTACCCCAGACCGCCGGAAAATTTTCTCGGGACTGTGGTTGCACCCCCTCAACCGTTTGACCGGTGAATACGAACTGTACAACACCGTCATGCATGTGCTCAAAGAAGGCGGCGACCGCGAGATCTTCACAGCCAAGGGCACCCTGCGCTACGACGCCCAACGCGACGAATTCGTTTTCGCTTCCGACACCTCCAAGCCGGAAACGCCGCAAAACCAAAAAATGACGGTTTCCGACAAAACGGGCAAAATCCTGGCCGAGGGCCGGTTCACTTTTTGGGAGGGCAAACCCGATTTCGTGGTCTCCACCGTCGGTTACGCCGAAGCCACCGCCGGCAC
Source organism: Lewinellaceae bacterium (assembly GCA_040380145.1). Classification (GTDB taxonomy): domain Bacteria; phylum Bacteroidota; class Bacteroidia; order Chitinophagales; family Saprospiraceae; genus JBEIJQ01. The sequence goes on from JBEIJQ010000010.1 coordinate 20,756, forward strand.
CCCCAACGCCAAATTCACGCTTTCGCTCGGCCTCGGGTATTACCTGCCCGACGGCGTGGCCGCCAAACTCGCCGAACAGCTAGCCAATGCGGGAAGCCCCTTGGAAAACTTCAACGCCCGAAACCTCGAAAAGTACCTGCCCGAATTGGCCGTCCCCACCGGCGCGGCCAAAATCGCCAAGGGCAAGGACAAAAGGACCGACGATGAAAAGGCCGCCGAGCTCAAAGCCAAAAACGCCCGATTGGAACAGGTCAACAAAGTCATCGGGGAAGTCAAGGACGGTTTCGTTCCCGATTTTTCCTTCCTCGGATTCTCCTTCTTTTTTCCCGAACTGAAAATGGAATGGTCCGACAAACACCAGACCTTCCTCACCAAAGACGCCCAGATCGGATTGTCCGCCGTGGGAAAAAAATCGGTCAATCGCAAACTCAAAGGCCTGGTCGAGATCGTGCCCAAAAGCGAAAACAACGACGAGGTGTATGTCTATTTTGAATCCGACGAAACAGGTGACAAATACCTGTTCTATTTCACCAAGAACTATCTCCGCGTCCATTCCTCTGACGAAAATTTCAACGCATCCCTCTACAAGCTCAAGGGCAAAGACCTCGAACAAAAGGTCGGCGACGATTTTTTCTACATAGACCTGATGCGCACCGAAGACGCGCTAGCCTTTTTCGGTCGCCACAACCTGTAACCGCTCCGTATGCCCATCGAGAACTCCATCAGGAACTTTTGGTGCGAAACCGCTCTGGTCGGTTTTTTCCTGCTGCTCGTACTGAGCGGTTGCTGGCAGGGGACTGAAGAAAAGGCCGATGCCGCCCTGTGCCGCCCCGCTCCTTTTTTCGACAAAAACATGAGTTTCGTCACCCGCCACCATGTGGAGTCGGATTCGTCGCGCTGTTCGGAAACCATCTCGCTCAAACAGGGCATTGATGTGTCTGTGACCCAGGTCTGCGGTCCCCCGCGCAAGACGGTTTTCGAGATAGCCGTTTTCGACGATTACTCCAAGGCCGCGCTCGATTACCCCGAGGAAGCGGCACACTATTTTTATCAGATCGCCGGCATCGCCCCCGACAAACTCTCCGATTTGGAAGAATGGGCAAAAGAATTGGGCCGCCACACCCCTGAACTGCAGGACGGCCGACCAGCCTCTATCCTGGGCCACACCGTGCGCGTCGTGGGAGCCCAGTCCGCCCAATCGCTCCGATTGATGGTGGAAATGATAGAGGGAGGGTAGGGGTTGTCTATTTGGGGAATGCCCCTCAACACCCCATCACCACCTTCAAGTTCGCAAACTCCCGCAGGCCGTGGGCCGAGAGTTCTTTGCCATAGCCGGAATCCTTGATGCCTCCGAAAGGGGTGCGGGGATCCGATTGCACGAGGCCGTTGATGGCCACGGTGCCGGCTTCGAGCTGCCGGGCCATGTGCCGGCCGCGCTCGGGATCGGCGGTCCAGACCGAGGCGCCGAGACCGAAGTCGGTGTCATTGGCCAAGGCAATGGCCGCCGCCTCGTCGGGCACGCGGAAAATCGCTGCGGCGGGACCGAACAGTTCTTCGCGGTAGGCGGGCGCGTTTTCGGGCACTTGCTCGAGCAGGACGGGCCGGAAAAAATTGCCCGGATGTTCGGGTCGGCCTCCGGTCAATACGGCCCGGGCGCCGGCGGACAGGCTTTCGCCGACCTGCCTTTCGAGGTTGTGCAGCAAGTCGGGGCGTGCCAAGGGGCCGAGGCGCACGGACGGGTCCAAAGGCGAGCCCCAGGCATAGGTTTGGAGTTCCTCGGCGAGGCGGTCGCGGAAATCGTCGTACACTTTTTCCTGCACCACGAATCGCTTGGCCGCAATGCAGGCTTGTCCGGCGTTCGCGAGGCGGGACTGCGCGCCCATCCGGGCGGCAAGGGCCAGGTCGGCGTCGTCGAGCACCACGAAGGCATCGGAGCCACCCAGTTCGAGGACGCTTTTTTTCAAATGATGACCTGCCAGCGCGGCCACCTGGCTGCCCGCCCGCCCGCTGCCGGTGAGCGAAAGCCCGCGCACGCGGCGGTCACCGATGAGGCGGGCCGCTTGGTCGTTGTCGGCAAAAAGGTTTTGGAAAAATCCCTCGGGCCAACCGGCGTCGTGCACCAGCCGTTCCACGGCAAGGGCACATTGCGGCACGTTGGGCGCGTGTTTGAGCAGGATCGCGTTGCCAGCCATCAGGGCAGGGGCCGAAAAGCGGAAAACCTGCCAAAAAGGAAAGTTCCAGGGCATGACGCCCAGCAAAACACCCAGCGGCTCCACTTGGACCGTGGCGTGGGCGTACCCCAGCGGGACGGCTTCGGTGCGGAGCATCTCCTCGCCGTTTTCGGCGAAATGCCGGCATACCCGGCCACACTTTTCGATCTCGGCCCTGCCCTGCGCCAAAGGTTTGCCCATTTCCAAGGCCATCAGACGGGCCAGTTCCTCTTGGCGATCGGCCAGCAGCCCGGCGGCGCGCAACAGCGCGGCCGCTCGTTCGGCAACGGGCAGCGGGGAGTGCAAGGCACTGGATGCGGCGCTCAGGCGCCGTTCGATTTCTTCGGGCGAGTGGGTGCCGAATTCCGCGAGAACGGTCTGGTCGAAAGGGGATACGGAGCGGTACATGACGGCCGTTGCGAATGGAACGCCCGTCGGGAAAGCGCCGGGCATTGTGAAAGAATGGGCGGATCAGTCCAACAGGTCGGGCCGCCGCTCTTGGGTGCGGCGAAGGCTCATTTCTTCGCGCCAAAGGTCGATCTTGGCGTTGTCGCCGGAAAGCAGCACATCGGGCACCCGCCAACCCCGGTATTCCGCCGGGCGGGTGTAGATGGGTGGGGCGAGCAGGTTGTCCTGGAAAGAGTCCGTTAGGGCGGAGGTCTCGTCGTTGAGCACGCCCGGGATCAGCCGGCCGAGCGCATCCACCAACACTGCGGCGGGCAATTCGCCGCCCGAGAGCACATAGTCCCCTATGGAAATTTCACGGGTGACGAAATGCTCCCGGATGCGTTCGTCGATGCCCTTGTAATGGCCGCAGAGGATGAGCAGGTTTTGTTTGAGCGACAAAGCGTTGCAGGCTTTTTGCTCGAGTTTTTCCCCGTCGGGCGTCATGTAGATGACCTCGTCGTAGGTGCGTTCGGCCGACAGTTTTTCGATGGCCGCCACCACGGGTTCGATCATCAACACCATGCCCGCTCCGCCGCCAAAGGCGTAGTCGTCTATCTGGGCGTGGCGGCCCAGGCCGAAATCGCGCAGGTGGTGGACATGCACTTCGAGCAGGCCCCGATCGGCGGCACGGCGCATGATGGAGTGCGCAAAGGGACTTTCGAGAAGTTCCGGGACTGCGCTCAGGATGTCTATCCGCATCGGACGGAGGGAGGGTTAGTTGTCCCAGCCCGAAGCCAACACATCGACGAGGTGCATGGTTCGGATGGGCCTTTTGAATTTTTGGATGTAGCCGTCGAGGTGCATCAGGCAGGACAGGTCGGTGGAGATCAGGTAATCGGCGCCGGTGGCCACGGCGTTGTCCACTTTTTGTTCGGCCATGGCCACGGCGATGGGCTCGAATTTCACGGCGAAGGTACCGCCGAAGCCGCAGCATTGGGTGTTGTCCTGGAGTTCGACCAGTTCGAGGCCGCGCACATGGGAGAGCAGTTTGCGGGGGCCGGGGCCGATGCCACATTCCCGCAGTCCGCTGCACGAATCGTGGAAAGTCGCTTTTCCGGGCAGGGAGGCCCCCAGATCGGTCACGCCCAGGCGGTCCACCAAAAATTGCGAAAACTCGAACATCGCGCCCTGTACCGCTTGGCAGGCGGGCCAGTCGGCGGAGTCTTTGAAGTAGTGGCCGTAGTAGTTTTTGACATGGCCCGTACAGGAAGCCGAGGGAGCCACGATGGCCTCGTTGCCCGAAAAATCCCGCAGGAATTTTTCGGCGACGGCCCGGGCGTCCTCTTGGTAGCCGGCGTTGAAGGCCGGCTGTCCGCAGCAGGTCTGCTTGGGGTTGTAATGCACATCGCAGCCCGCCTTGCGGAGGATCTTGACCATATTGACCGCCGTTTGGGGGTACAGTTGGTCAACGAAACAGGGTATGAACAAATGGACTTTCACAGGATTATTCCCATTCGATCGTGGCGGGCGGCTTGGTGGAGATGTCGTACACCACGCGGTTGATGCCTTTCACGGAGTTGATGATTTCGTTGGATATGACGGCCAGCAGTTCGTGGGGGAGGCGGCTCCATTCGGCGGTCATGCCGTCCACGGAGTTGACGGCGCGCAGGGCCACCGTATATTCATAGGTGCGCTCGTCGCCCATCACGCCCACCGATTGCACGGGCAACAGGATGGCGCCTGCCTGCCAGACCTGGGCGTATTGCTCGGATTCGCGCAAGTGGCGCATGTAGATCGCGTCGGCCTCTTGGAGCATGGCCACTTTTTCGGGGGTCACCTCGCCGAGCACCCGGATGCCGAGGCCGGGGCCGGGAAACGGGTGGCGGTGCAGGATGGCATCGGGAAGGTCGAGGGCCTTGCCCACGCGGCGCACCTCGTCCTTGAACAGGTAGCGGAGCGGTTCGACCAGCCGCAGGTGCAGTTTTTCGGGCAGTCCGCCCACATTGTGGTGCGATTTGATGGTGGCAGAGGGGCCGTGCACCGACACGGACTCGATCACATCCGGGTAAATGGTGCCCTGTCCGAGCCAGCGCACTTCGGGCAGCGAGGCCGCTTCCTCTTGGAAGACCTCCACAAACAACCCGCCGATGATCTTGCGCTTGCGTTCCGGGTCGGACACCCCGGCCAAGGCGTCCCAAAAGCGCCGGCGCGCGTCGAGGCCACGGATGTTGAGGCCCATTCCCCGGTACGAATCCAACACCTCGGCGAACTCGTTTTTGCGGAGCAGGCCGTTGTCCACGAAAAAGCAGTGCAGCCTCGGCCCGATGGCCCGGTGCAGCAGCGCGGCCGCCACCGTGGAGTCCACACCGCCCGAAAGCGCCATCAGCACATGCTCGTCGCCCAGTTGGCGGCGGAGTATGTCCACCGTTTCGTCCACAAAGGAAGCCGGCGTCCAGTCGCCCCGGCAACCGCAGATGCCCACCACGAAGTTGTGGAGCAGACGCGCGCCGTCGAGACTATGGGTCACCTCCGGGTGGAACTGGATGCCGTACACCGGACGGGCATAGCTGCCCGGCGCGGCGCGGAAGGCGGCGTTGGCAATGGTTTCGGTACCGGCGAGCCGTTCGAACCCATCGGGCAGGCGGACGACGGTGTCGCTGTGCGACATCCATACCTGGGAGCCGGAGGAAATGCCGGCCAGGAACGGATCGTGCCTTTCTTCCACCGACAGGTGCGCCTTGCCGTACTCGCGGATCGCCGATGCGGACACTTCGCCGCCCAGCGCATGGGCCAAGTATTGGGCCCCGTAGCAAATGCCCAACACGGGCCGTTGCCCCAGGATGCCGTCGAGCGAAATGCGCAGAGCGTTTTCGCCGCGCACCGAAAAGGGGCTGCCCGACAACACGATGCCCTTCACGCTGTCGTCGAGGACCGGCATTTTGTTGTAAGGGAAAATCTCGCAGAACACATTGTGCTCCCGGATGCGCCGGGCGATCAGCTGGGTGTATTGCGAACCGAAATCGAGGATCAGGATCTTTTCGTGCATGCCGCAAATATAGGCACGCGAAACGCTTTGCGGAAAGCCATTTTTTCTGCTTTGGCACAATCCTCGGCGTTTTGGCGCGCACGGCTTTTATTTTTTTCTTTATTTGTTTTTTTAAAAAATTTTATTTTATTATTTTGCAAAAAAATGGATAAAATAAACCCGTTTGGGGGTAAAATGGGTCTTTTGCCAAAATTTTATTTTAAAAAAGACTTGACGGGAGGAGGTTGCCGGCTTATCTTTGCACTCCTTTTCGGCCACCGTTGAAAAATGTCCGCAAAATGTTTCCCCAACAACTGCCCCACTTCGCCCCTTCCGCCTCGGGCAATTTCTTCCTCCTCGCTGGTCCCTGCGCGGTGGAAAGCGAGCAGCTGTTGATGGACACGGCGGGCATGCTGCGCGATATGTGCGATGCGCTGGACATCCCCTTGGTGTTCAAGTCCTCGTACCGAAAGGCCAACCGCACCCATGTGGGCAGTTTCACGGGCATCGGCGACGAAGCCGCCCTGGAAGCGCTCCGACGGGTGGGCGAGGCGTTTTCACTGCCCGTGGTGACCGACATCCACGAAAGCGAAGAGGCAGAATTGGCGGCCCGCTTCGTGGACATGCTGCAGATCCCGGCTTTCCTGTGCCGCCAAACCGAGCTGCTCCTGGCGGCAGGACGTACCGGCAAGCACGTCAATATCAAGAAAGGACAGTTCGTGGACGCGGGGGCCATGCGCCACGCAGCCGATAAAGTGCGTTCCACGGGCAACCCCAACGTGTTGGTCACCGAGCGCGGCAATCTTTTTGGATACCACGATCTGGTGGTCGACTTCCGCAACCTGCCCCTGATGCGCGAGGCCTGCTCGGCGCCCGTGGTGATGGATTGTACCCACGCCGTTCAGCGGCCCAACGATCCGTCGGGCGTGACGGGGGGCCAACGCCGATTTGTGGAAACCATCGCGCGGGCTGCCGTGGCCGTGGGCGTGGATGGCCTGTTCATCGAAACCCATCCCAGGCCCGAAAAGGCCCTCTCCGATGCCGCGAACATGGTGCCGCTCGGGGAATTGAGGGCTATGCTGGAAAAACTCTCCGATATCCATCGGGCGGCCAACAAAAAATGAACTTTTCCGAACGAAATTTTGTTTTTTCTATAAATTAACGAGGGGATAGGCCTTAAAGGTTCTTGAAAATCGATCTTTTTAAAATAATATTTTTTGCCATGATCCGTTTTTATCTTTCTGTATTGTTCTGCGGGCTGATGACCATGCAGGCCCAAGCCCAGGCCACGAAGACGTTTTTGAAGACTTTCTCGATGGACGGCGCCACTGAGGTGGTGTTGGCCACCGACGGACAAGTTTCTTTTGCGGAGTGGGACCAAGACCATGTGCGCGTGGAAATGACCGTTTCCTTGTCCAACTTCACGGCTTACACTTTGACCCAGTTGGCGGAAGCGGGCCGGTACCGGTTGGCGAGTCTCGTGGAGGACAACCAGTTGGTGGTTTCCTGCCCTAGAGTTGCCCGCAATGCCGTGGTCGGCGGCAAAGCCGTTGCGGAATCTTTTCAGTTCAACGTTTGGGTGCCCAAGGGCAACGGTTACAAGCAGACCGCCCCTCGGCCGATCGAAGCTCCGGGAGCACCGCAAGCTCCAGTCCAGGCCGCGGTTGGTTCGGCCACCCTTTGATCGTACGTCATCGCGGCTCGATCAGGACGAAAGGCCACGCGGGTTGCGTGGCCTTTCGCTTTTTCAATTCGGGCCAAAAGCCCTACATTTGTCCACCCATCCAACCCACAAACCCACCATCTACCCATTACTACCATGGAATTTCTCGCCAAACTCGGCCTCGGCCCCATTAATCCTGGCACCTGTACGGGCACCCAATTCTGGAGCGGCGGTTCCGAAACCGTCGAATCCTACTCTCCCGTGGACGGCCGCCTCATCGGCAAGGTGAGCGTGACCACGCCCCAAGAGTACGAGCAGGTGATGCGGACCGCTCTTTCGGCCTACAAGGCCTGGGGCGAGATCCCGGCGCCCAAGCGCGGCGAGATCGTGCGCCAGTTCGGCGAAGCCCTCCGCCAATACAAAGAGCCGTTGGGCCAATTGGTTTCTTATGAAATGGGCAAAAGCCTCCAAGAAGGGCTCGGCGAAGTGCAGGAAATGATCGATATCTGCGACTTTGCCGTGGGCCTTTCGCGTCAGCTGTATGGACTGACCATGCACTCCGAGCGCCCCGGTCACCGGATGTACGAACAATGGCATCCGCTCGGCGTGGTGGGCATCATCTCGGCCTTCAACTTCCCCGTGGCCGTTTGGTCGTGGAACAGCATGTTGGCCCTCGTCTGTGGCGACGTGTGCGTGTGGAAGCCTTCCGAAAAGACCCCGTTGTGCTCGATAGCCTGCATGAATGTCCTGCGCGAGGTGTTGGTCGCCAACAACGTCCCCGAAGGCGTTCTCTGCGTGATCAACGGCAGCGCCGCCCAAATCGGCGAAACAATGGTGGACGACGCCCGCATTCCCTTGGTCTCGGCCACGGGCTCTACCCGCATGGGCAAGATCGTGGCCGCCCGCGTGGCCGGCCGCTTGGGCCGCACCATTCTCGAACTCGGCGGCAACAACGCCATCATCGTCACCCCCAACGCCGACCTCGATCTCGCCCTGCTGGCCTCGTTGTTCGGGGCCGTGGGCACCTGCGGGCAGCGCTGTACCACCACCCGCCGCCTGATCCTGCACGAAAGCATCTACGACCAGATGCGCGACAAACTCGTGCGCGCCTACGGACAACTGCGAATCGGCAATCCGTTGGATTCGGCCAACCATGTGGGGCCGCTGATCGACCGGGGTGCGGTGGAGCAATACCTGCACACGATCGAACAGATCAAGGCGGTCGGCGGACGCTTCGCCGTGGAAGGTGGCGTGCTGTCCGGACCCGGTTTCGAAAGCGGCTGCTATGTGAAGCCCTGCATCGCCGAAGTGGACGCCCAGTACGAAGTGGTGCGCCACGAAACCTTCGCGCCGATCCTGTACCTGATGAAATACAAAAACCTCGACGAGGCCATCGAACTGCAGAACGCTGTGCCGCAGGGGCTCTCCTCGGCCATCATGACCGACAGCCTCCGCGAGGCCGAACGCTTCCTGAGCTGCTTCGGCTCGGATTGCGGCATCGCCAATGTGAACATCGGCACCAGCGGCGCCGAGATCGGCGGGGCCTTCGGCGGCGAAAAGGAAACCGGCGGTGGCCGCGAATCGGGCTCCGATTCTTGGAAGGCCTACATGCGCCGCCAGACCAACACCATAAATTACTCCAAGCAACTCCCGTTGGCCCAGGGCATCAAGTTCGACCTTTGATGAAATTGACCTTCCTCGGTACCGGCACCTCCCAAGGCGTGCCGATCATCGGGTGCGGTTGTGCTACCTGTACTTCGACCGATCCCCGCGACCGGCGCCTGCGCACCTCGGCCTTGTTGGCTTGGGAAGAGCACCGGGTGCTGATCGACATCGGACCGGATTTCCGCGAACAGATGCTCCGCGAAAAAATCGCCGATTTGGATGCGATCGTACTCACCCACGGGCACCGCGACCACATCGGGGGGCTCGACGACATCCGTCCGATCAACTTTCGGCAGGAAAGGCCCATGCCCGTGTACGCCACCCGCGAGGTCATTGCCGAACTGCTGCGCTCTTTCCCCTATATTTTGGACGAAAGTTACGGCGGGCGGCCCCGGATCGATTTTCGGGAAATCCACCGGGACGAACCCTTTTCCGTGTGCGGAAAAATGTTCGTCCCCATCGAGGCACAGCATGGGCCCGGTACCGTGCTCGGCTTTCGGGTGGACGACTGGGTCTATATGACCGATGCCAAAACCATCGCTCCCACGGAACTCGAAAAAATGAAGAACGCCCGCCTGCTGGTGCTCAATGCGCTGCAGCACGGCCAGCATTATTCGCACTTCACCCTGACGGAAGCACTTGAAATGGTGGATCGTTTGGCGCCCGAGCTCACCTACTTCGTCCACATGGCCCATTCGATCGGTCGGCACGAAGAGGTCTGCGCGGTACTGCCGCCATCGGTTTCCCTTGCCTACGACGGGCTGACCGTTTCGTAAAACTCTGCCTCCATGACCGTTTCCATCATCACCGTTACCTACAACGCAGAGTCCGTCCTGCAGGCCACGCTCGACAATGTGCTCGGACAGACTTGGAAGGACATCGAGTACCTGATCATCGACGGCGGATCCAGGGACCGTACCCTCGAGATCGCGGAGCGCTACCGCGACCGCTTGGCCGTGGTGGTCAGCGAGCCCGACAAGGGTTTGTACGATGCCATGAACAAAGGCCTCGATCGCGCCACCGGCGATTATGTGTGTTTCATGAACGCCGGCGATCTGTTTGCCTCGCCGACCGCCCTCGAAGAAGCGATGCGGGGTGGGGGAGGAGCGGATTTTATCTACGGCGATGCAGAGGTGTTCACCGAAGAGGGCCGGCCCATGCAATGGCACAAGCGCACGCCCGATGCCGAACACCTCCAAGCGGCCAGTTTTCTGCGGGGCATGGTGGTCTGTCACCAGGCCATGCTCGTGCGCCGGACCTGCGCGGCCCGCTACGACCTGCGCTGGAAAATCGCCGGCGACATCGACTGGAGCATCGCCACGCTCCGCAACTGCCGCACCAAGTATTACACGCATCGTCCCTTGGCGCGTTTTCTGTACGGGGGGCTGTCCAACCAACGCCGCAAGCGCGCGCTCACGGAGCGCTGGCAGATCGGATTGGAGCGTTTCGGGCTGTTGCACACGCTTTGGGCGCATGTTCTCATCGGATGGGAAGCCCTGTGGCGCGGAACGGTTTCTTACAAACCGTTGCCGGAAAAAAATTAGTTTTTCCCCTCGGCTGTGCGCAGACCGATGACTCCGACCACGATCAGCGCCATGAAAAAGAGCTGTTTCCAAGAGGAAGGCTCTTTGAAAAAAAAGGTGTCCACCAATACAGCGCCCATCAACGCGGTGCCGGTCCAAACGGCAAAGGCCACGGCCATCGGAATGGTCTTGGTGGCCAGGGAAAAGAAGTACACGTTCGCGACCCCGAAACCCACATAGCCCAAGAGCGGCACGAGGGCCTGCCACGGAGAAGCATCGGAAAGGGCTTCGGCCCAGGGCGCCGAGCGGATGCGGCCGAAGTCGAGGGATTTCAGGCTGTACATCCAGCAGATTTCCATCAGCGAAGCCACGAAAAGATATAGCCAGTTCATCGGCAGGAGTTTCAAAGCAACAGGTGGACTTCCTTGCGTAGGCCGATCTGGCATTGGCGGAGCGCTACTTGGCCCTGTTCGTCCAGCTGCCGGAAGACGGCATTGCTGAAATCCTGTCCGGTGGCGTTGTCGGGCAGGTCTTTGCCGGCTTGCGCCAAGAGGCCGATCGCCTCGTTTTTGGTCATTTCCAGCAGTAGCCAAAGTTCGCCCGACATGTAGATCTGTTGCGATACGTTGTGGTCGAATTCCTGTTCGACCGTGATCATCAGGGCCGCTTGCAGGTCTTGGGCCGTCATGCCTTCGGTCCGGATGCGGAGGATGAGCTTGGGCAGAGAAATGCGCTCGGTGAAAATGGACATGCGCTCGTAGGCCTGCAGGCGAAGGGGAAGGGTGGTCTCGCCCGCTTTGCGCTGCACATCCATCAACCTCAGGCGGTATTCGCGTTGGAAATATTCCCGCATCAGGAACCAGACCGTGAGGAACACGATCAGGGAGGGAACGGTGATCTTGATGAGCTCTAGTAGAAATGTCATGTCAATAGGCGGTTGTTCGTTCAAATCAGGCCGCAAAGGTAACTTTTCCCGTACAAATCCCCCTACTTTTGCGCTCGCCCAGCACATTTCCAACATATGGATCCCAACATTTACCTTGCATTCAAGACCCTGCACGTGATCGGCTTCGTGAGCTGGTTCGCCGGGCTTTTCTACCTCGTGCGCCTGTTCGTTTACCACGCCGAGTCACGAGATCTGTCCGAACCGGATCGTGGTGTGTTGCACGACCAGTATTCGCTGATGGAATCGCGCCTGTACGGCATCATCGCCACGCCCGCGATGGTCATCACCTGGTCGGGTGGTACGGCGATGATCGTGTACCGCGAAATGGCCGATGGGCCTTGGTTTGCACTGCAGGGCTGGTTGCACTTCAAATTGCTGCTGCTGGTGCTGCTCACCGGCTATCACCATTGGTGCAAGGTGCTCATGAAGGGCTTCCAAGCGGGTCGGACTCCCTGGAGTTCGTCGCAACTTCGCGCGTGGAACGAGGTGGCCACCCTTTTCTTGGCGGCCATCGTAATGCCGGCGGTGTTTCGGGAGCGCACCAATTATGCCGTGGTGGCCTGCGTCTTGGCAGTCCTGGCGTTGTTGGCTTATTGGGGCATCCGAGCTTATCGGAAGCGTTTGGAACGGGAATCCCGCTCACAATGATCACTGCTTGACCAAGCGGGCCACCGCGGCCGTTCGCCCTTCTTGGTCGAAAGCCCTCAGGATGTACCAGCCGTTGGGCAGCGCCGAAAGGTCGAGTTGCGGACCGGCCGCAAATTCCGATACCTGGCGTCCGGCTGCATCGTATACGTGAATACGAGAGAGCCGATCCGTTTCGCCGTCCAACCAAACGGGCCCGACAGTGGGATTCGGATGGCAGGCCAATTGTCCGACGGCCGGCGCTGCGGCCACGCCGGTCAACAGGCCGTCGAAAAAGTCGTTCACGTTCTGCCCGATGGCCGTGCCGCAGGAAAGCCCGTCCTCGTTGGCAAAGCGATAGTGGATGCCGCCGTACAGGCGCGAAACGGCCGCCTCGGCCGCCCAATCGTCGAAGGAAGCCAACTGTCGCGCACCGCCGAATTGCAGGTAAGTGGAGTCGGCAAAAGAGTAGTTCTGCCCGAAAACTGCTTCCATCGTCTCGGCAAAGGCGCCCGACTGCGTGGAGTGGCCCGACATATATTCGGGGAAAGGCGGCGTGCCGATCAGCGGCGTCCAGGACGGCGAAATGTAGTTGCGGATATATGTGATGGGGCGCAGCAGATTGTATTGGTACTTCACTTTCCAGCACATCACGAAAGCATCGGCCAAGGCCATGCCGACACGGGCATACGCACGGGCCGTGGCCCCCAGATCGGTGTTTTCGCGGGCCAACACCTGCGTGAGCACCTGCACGCTGTGGCCCGGAGGCGTGATCGTGCCGGAGCCGTCGGCATAAAACAGGGCGATGTCGGTCTGCGCTTGGTCCAAGCCGAGACCGGTCGCATAGACCTCGAACGCGAAGTCGTGAAAATCGGACTGGGCAGTCGTGTCGAACGGCGGATGCACGAAGGGTGCCACGCCTTGGGAGGTGTCCACGGACAAAAACGGCCTTTTTTGCCCCCAATAGGGCTGGAGGGCCATCTGTCCGGTCTGGGGAACCCAGAATCCGTCGCCCACGGGCGGCACATAGCCGGCAGGGAAATTGCTTAATTGTGCCCGATAACCGCCGTCGGTGGCCGAATAGGCAAAAATGGCAGCGGCCACGGCCTCGCCGTGCAACCGCGAACGCTGGAACACATCGGCCGGCTGCATGGCCTGCAACGCAGTGTTCCAAGTGTCGCGCAACAGGTGCAAGGTATCCAACTGGGCGGCCGGGGCGTTGTGGAACAAACTGTCCATCATCAGCGCCAAGGCGTTGTTCACGACCGTAGGCCAGTGGTACACGAGACCCGGATCGGGCTGCGGAACGGATGTAAGCCCGTCCAAGCGACCGGCGGTGGACAGGTATCCTGGCATCCCCGGTTGCACCGCTTCGTACAGACAAAGACCCGCATAGCCCAACGCGCGAGATGCCACGGGCGGGGTGAAACCAGGCGTGGTTTTGATGAACTTCAGTTCCAGTTCAAACCAGAAGCGTGCCAAGTCGCCGGGGTATTGATCGGCGTTTTGGGCTTGGCCGGCAAAGGCAAAGACCGACAGGATTAGGGTGAAAAATTGTTTCATGCGTTGAAAAAAGGATGGTGCGAAGGCTCTTTAGCAAAAGTAAAAATAGGCATTGTTCCGGATTTTGTAGAAAAAAATCTGTTTTTGGGGAAATCGTATACAATATATCATCGACCGGAAATCAACAACGGAAGGTGGTACAAAGGCCGTTTTGGGGTCTTCGAGGGTTGCTCCGTGGTTGAGATCGTCTGTTGCTCCGAATGGCGCTTGGTTTAGCCGTATTCATTTTGGATGTAAAATGCTGGAGTCTGTGCCACGCAAAGGATTTTCTAAATTTATGTTAAATTTTCGCTTTTCCTTAAAAAAATTTTAATTTTTTAAAAAATAAAAATAATAATAAAAATTTCATTTGGCTCCTCCTCGGATTTGAGGGTGTTTTGTCTTTTTTCTTCCTTATTTTGGGAAAAAAATTTGGAAAAAAAATGGAGAAGATGAACCCAATTTGAAATTGATTATTTATTTATGCGCTAAATTTTGCGTTAGCAAGTAACTCGTTTCCTTTCATTTGTTCATCTAAACTTTTTTTTCATGCGTTCACACTTTACTTTGTGGTTATTGTCCACGATGATCCTGTTGTGTGGGGCAGAGGCCTTTGGCCAAACCCCCAGTTGGCTAGGTTCTTCCGCGGCCAATGGCAACTACCAGACGTATCAGCTCAACGATTTGGGCGTCTTTAAGCAGGTGCGCTTCCAAGCCACTTCGGGCGGTGCTTCCGGAACCCGCAACTGGGAGTTCACCGTCGGCGGCGGCTCGCCGGATTACAGCACCAACTGGCGCCCGTACAGCGGCCCCTGCAACGGCAATGCCAACAGCTTTATCCCTGGCTATAACCAGACGATCGCTCCGGCCAATGGCTATCCCGCCCCGTACGGAAGTGCCACCCTCAACACGGGTTTCGGCGGCTGCTCCGGTGTGCTTCCGGCCATTGTCAACGGAAATTATTACACGTTCAACATCACGGAGAACAACAACACCAACCAAGACATGGCGGTGTTGGAAACCTCTTTTGCACCCGCAACTTTCAGCTCGATCAGCCGTTCACCTTCGGGTGCAGTGTTGGCTTGCAACTCTGTGACCGTTACGGTGACCATGAACTCTTCGATCAGTGCCGGCGAGAACATCATGTTGCGCTACACAACCAACAACTACTCGACTTCCACCATCTTGGCGATGACCGTTTCGGGCTCGACCGCAACAGCGACCATTCCGGCCCAAACGGCCGGCACCAGCGTGAGTTTTTATGCTTACAGCACCCCTCGGACCAAGAGCCAGATCGACAATGAAGTGTCCACTATCAACCGTCAGACACCGCACGATTTAAGCGCTCTGAATTTCAGCTCGGGCGATGGTTATACGGTTGCATCCGATGTGACCGCTCCCTCGCTGACCTGTCCGAGCAACATCTCCGTGGCTGCTTCCGGTGCCGGTTGTACCGCAGTGGTCACCTTTGCTGCAACGGCGACCGACGGTTGTTCGGCCACGATCACCTACTCGACAGCCTCCGGATCCACCTTCTCCTTGGGAACCACCACGGTGACGGCCACGGCCACGGACCCCTCGGGCAATTCCTCCACTTGTTCATTTACGGTTACGGTTACGAACGGTCTGGGAGCTTCGGTTTCTGCCACGAACGTTTCCTGTTTCGGCGGATCGAATGGTTCTATCAACTTGACGCCCAGCGGCGGCACAGCTCCTTACACCTTCAGTTGGACGGGCGGTGCGACCACCGAAGACCGCACGGGCCTTTCCGCGGGCACCTATACGGTGACGGTGACGGATGCCTACGGTTGCACGGCCACGGCGACTGCTTCGGTCACTGAACCGGCTGCGCTTTCTGCCTCTGCCACGGGCACCAATCCTTTGTGCCCCGGCGCTACGAACGGCTCCGTTGACTTGACGGTTTCCGGTGGTACTTCTCCTTACACATTTGCCTGGACGGGCGGCGCGACCACCGAGGACCGCTCGGGAATCGGTGCCGGCTCGTATTCTGTGACGGTGACCGACGCGAACGGCTGCACCGCCACGGCTTCGGCGACGCTGACTGCTCCGGTGCGCACCAACCGCAAATTTTATGTGAACGACAACAGTCTTACCGGCGACACCTATACCACCGCCGTGGGCAGCAACTCCAATGCCGGCTTGCCCTCCTGCCCATACCTGACCATCACCTACGCGTTGACCCAGGTCATCTCCGGCGACACGATTTATGTCGATGCCGGAACCTACACTGAAAACATCAGCCTTTTCGGCAAGTCTGGTGTAACCCTCTTGGGCCGTCAAGTGGGTGTGCACGGCAACGACGGATCGCGCGGCACTACGGAATCCACCATCGTGGGCACGGTGACCTTCAGCACTTCGTCCGTCGTTTCCAATATCTTGGTGGACGGTTTCAAAGTACAGGCGTCCAGCAGCAATGCTTTCGCGGTGCGTCTCAACGGTGGCGGCATCCAAAACTGCATCATGACCGGCAGCTGGACAACGGGCCCTTCGCCAAGCAACAATGGCATCAGCACGGGGGCACCTTCTCCGGCGGCGAACATGAGCTTTACCTTCAAGCGCAACAAGATCAGCGGTTTTCGCTACGGCATTCAGATGGACGCAGCCTCCATGGTGAACGTAGTGCGCATCGAGGACAACTACATCACAGTTTGTGAGCGCCCCATTCTTACCAATGCCAGCATCCACGGCGGCACGCCGGATATCCGCATCA
>JBEIJQ010000011.1:0-37019 GCA_040380145.1 Lewinellaceae bacterium
AACCTGACCAAGAACACGGAGGATGCCAAGGATCTCTGCCAGGAAACTGCTTTTCGTGCCATCACGAATCAAGACAAGTTCCGTCCCGGCACGAATTTCAAAGCGTGGTTGTTCACGATCATGAAGAACATTTTCATCAACAACTACCGCAAGCGCCTCAAGGCCAACACGGTAGCGGATACCACCGAAAACCAGTTTTACCTCAATTCGGCCGACAAGAGCGTGGGCAACGAGGCAGAAACGGGCATGTTGATGAAAGAACTGCAAGTGTTGATCGATTCTTTGGAAGACAGTATCCGGGTGCCTTTTCTGATGCACTACTACGGATACAAGTATCAAGAGATCGCCGAACACTTGTCGCTTCCCCTCGGAACCGTCAAAAGCCGCATTTTCTTCGCCCGCAAGGAACTGAAGGCAATGATCGAGGACGGATACGGTTCCGTTTACCAGGTACGGGTGTAGAGTCTCTTTATTATAGTAAAAAGCCCCGGCGCATCATTGCGCGGGGCTTTTGTTTTTTATTTTCTTCCCTTCAAAAGAAAATATTTCATGAACTTGGGTAAAATTTGCGCATCCAATCGTTCAGGAACATGGACAAAAAACATACCCCCGCCCCCAAGAAACCAGCTGAAACCAAACACGCGCCCGGACAGCCGCTCGGTCGGTCTTTTTCTCTCGACCCTTGGTATCCCTGGATCGCCTTGACGATCACGTTCGCGGTCTATTTGCCCAACTTGGGCGCCGATTTTACGAACTGGGACGACCAGCACTACGTGTACGAAAATACGGTGCTGCAGACGCCGGGCAAATTGGGCGAGCTGCTTTCCAAACCTTTCGCGGGCAACTGGCACCCGCTCACGATGCTGAGCCTGTGGATCAACTTCCAGATCTCGGGGATTTCGCCGTGGTCGTACCACCTGTTGAACATTCTGCTGCACTTGGGCAACGTTTTCCTCGTTTGGCACTTGGCCCACCGCTTGTCCAAAGGAAATGCCGCGGTGGCCTTCGGCACGGCCCTGCTGTTCGGGGTGCACCCGCTGCACGTGGAGTCGGTGGCCTGGATCGCCGAGCGCAAAGACGTGCTGTACGGGTTTTTCTTCTTGTTGGGGCTGGCGCAGTGGCTGCGCTATACCGAGAAAAACAACTGGTTCGCCTATGCGCTGGCGATGGTGTTTTTCGTGCTGTCGGCCTTGGCCAAGCCGGCCGCGGTCGTGTTTCCGTTGGCCGTGGCCGCCATAGACTGGTACCAAAAACGGACTTTTGACCTGCGTTTCTGGTTGGACAAACTGCCGCTGCTGTTGGTATCCGGTGTTTTTGCCTACATCACGCTCAACACCCAAGGCGAGGTCGGGGCCACGGATCTTGTGGAAAAGCTCGGCTGGGGCCGGCGGATCCTGTATGCCTGTTACGGCCTGATGATGTACCTGGTCAAGACCGTGGTGCCCTACCCCTTGGTCACATTCTACCCGTTGCCGGGGATGAACACGCCCTTGCCGTGGCCCTACCTGGTGGCCCCTGTTTTCGTGGGCGCCCTTGCATTTGCAGGCTTTTATTGGGGGAGGGCCCGTCGCGAACTGTCGTTCGGACTGCTTTTTTACCTGTTCAACCTGCTGTTGGTGATCCAGCTGGTTCCCGTGGGCAGCGCCATCATTTCCGACCGATACAGTTACATGCCCCACTTCGGGGTGTTCTTTGGGGCCATGGCCCTGTTGTCGGAATCCGCTGCGGGCCGGCGTGGCGCCGCGGTTGCCGCATGGGTGCTCGGGCTGTTGTTTGCCGCCATGGCCTTTAAGCAGGTGCAATTCTGGAAAAACGGCGAGACGCTCTGGGACCATGCCATCCGCCACCTGCCCTCGCCCACGGCCTACAAAAACCGGGCGCTGCTGTACTTGGAAGCCGCGGCGGCGGCGGAGGCAGCGGCGGAAGCGGCGAAAGTGGAAGCGGCGAAAGCGGAAGCGCCGGCAGCGAAAGCGGCGGCAGCGGAAGCGGCGAAAAAAAATTCCAAAATAATGGAGGACCTTCGCAACAAGGCGCTCGAATGCTACGACCGCTGTCTGCAGATAGATCTCAAACAGCACGAGGCGTACACCCAGCGGGGATTGATCTTTTACGACCGCAAGCAATACGCCAAGGCCGTCGAAGAAGCGAACAAGGCCATCGAGTTGAAACCGGACTTCGTGATCGCGCTCAACAACCGCGGTATCGCCTACATGGGCCTCAACGAATTTGCCAAGGCGCTGCCCGATTTCGATCGGGCCATCACGGTGGATCCCACCTACGTCCGCGCGTTGAAAAACCGGGGAATGGCCTATTTCGAGCTGCGCCGATTCGACGAATGCATCGCCGACATGCGGAAATACATCGAGAGTGGGGCCATCGACAAGGGCGACATCCTCAACACCATCGGGGTGGCGCAGCAGCAAAAAGGCGAGTACGAGGCGTCGTTGGAGTCTTTTGCCCAAGCCTTGCCGCTGACCGACAAAAAAGTGTCCGTATGGATCAACCGGGCCTACAGTTACCTGATGCTCAAGCGCCAGGAAGAAGCTGTCCGCGACGGGCGCGCCGTTTTGGAGGCCGGCGGAAAACTCCCCGACGACATGCGGCGGGCCATGGGGCTGTAAAAGGGGGAAATCGCTGCTACGGCTCGGGTTCCGTGAAATTTCGGCCGGCCTTGACGGCTTCCAGATAGCGGCGTGCCGTTCCGCGGATGGAAACATCGAGGGGCGTGAACACGAAATCCTCGAGCGCCTCGACGATCTTGCTGTTGTCGTAATAGCATTTGGCCGTTGAAGACCGGGCGGTTTCCTCGGTCAGCAGGGGTTTTTCGCCGGTCCATTTGGAGCGCAGCCAATCGGCCCTCCAAGCAAGGGCCGTGAGCAAGGGCGTGGCCTGGCGCTGAGGCGGCTTTTGGTCGAGCGCCGCGGCTATTTTCGACAAAAAGGATTTGTACGAAAGATTTTCCCCGCTGAGGATGAAGCGTTCTCCCGAAATGTCGGATTCGATCAGTCGGAGCATGGCCGCCACCACATCGCGCACATCCACGAAGCCGGTCACGCCGGTGGGATAAAAATCCATTCCTTTGTGCACCTGTCGGAAAAAACGCCCCGATGCCTGGTCCCAGCGCCCGGCGCCGATGATGATGGCGGGATTGACGATCACCACGTCGAGGCCCTCTTCCTGTCCGCGCCACACTTCGCATTCGGCGAGGAACTTGGTGTGGCCGTAAGCGGTGTTCAGAGGACTGTTTTCCCAGCGAGCCTCTTCGTTCACATGGGGGCGGTTGGCCTGGCGGCTCAGCGCGGCGATGGAACTGACGAAAAGCAGTTTTTTGACCTTGGCCTCCAGGGCGGCGTTGACGACATTGGCGGTTCCATCGACATTGATCTTGGCCATCCGCTTGCGGTCGGCCGGATCGAACGAGACCATGGCCGCGCAGTGCATCACATAGTCCACTCCTTGGAGCGCCTCTTCGAGCGAAACCACATCCAGCACATCGCCTTCCACCCACTCGATCTTGTCGCGGATCGAATCGACGAGGTCCATCGGGCTGTCGGGCCTGCGCAGGGCACGCACCCGCTCACCGTTGTCCACCAAGCAGTGGAGCAGGTGCGCGCCGAGGAATCCGGTGCCGCCGGTGACGAGGAACAATTTCTTCATTGGGACAAAAATAGCAAGTTTTTATTCCCGTCCAAGAAGTATGTACCCATTGGAAAAAGCAAACAATACCGCAGGCAAAAAAATGCATTGAGATGTTTTTGGAAAAAGGCTTTCACGGGAATTTGCGGGAAGCGCAGGTGATCGAGGCTTTTTCCGATTTTTTTGTGGTAAAAAAAGATTTTTTCGATCGGTATTTTCCCTTTCCAAGGGCGGTTGTTGCCCCAAACAGGAGTTGAATTTGCTTTTTTAGGTAAAAAAAGGAGTTGAAACGGGTACAATTATTCTTTTTCTGTCATTAAAGGTGATTTTTTCAAAAAAAACGAGACCATGAAAGCGATTCCCGTGCTGCGCCGAGCGGCCTATGATGCCGTCGGGCTTTTTTTTCCGAAGACCTGTCGGGCCTGCGACCGGCACTTGCCGCCCCGCCACGACACCCTGTGCGTGGGATGCCGGCTCCGGTTGCCCCGGACAGGTTTTTCGCAGATGGACGACAACCCCGTCCTCGGTCGTTTTTGGGGCCGCGTCGATGTTAGGTACGCCTCTGCGCTGCTGTATTTCGTCAAAGAAGGGCAGGCCCAACGCCTGTTGCACCGGCTCAAATACGAGGGCCGTCGGGATGTCGGGCATTACTTGGGCCGCCTGTTGGGCGAGGAACTGCTGGCCTCCCCTTACCTGCCGCCGGTGGACGCGCTGGTGCCCGCGCCGTTGCATCCCGAGCGCGAGCGGGCGCGGGGCTACAACCAAGCTGCCGTGATCGCCGAGGGCATCGCCGCCGCGTTGGATCGGCCTTTGGCGGCAGGTGCGCTGCGGCGCGTGGCCGCCACCCGGACCCAGACCCGAATGGCCCGGCACGAACGATTCGGCAATGTTTCGGACGCCTTCGCCGTAGCGGATCCGGAGGCACTGCGCGGCCGCCACCTCCTGCTCGTGGACGACGTCATCACCACCGGTGCCACCGTCGAGGCCTGCGCCCATGCCCTGCTGTCCCTGCCGGGCACCACCGTGAGCGTGGCCGCCCTTGCCTTGGCCTTGTGAACAAACCGCCCGTTCCCGATTGTTTGTTGTGGGTTCGGATAATTTTGTTTATCCTTGCAAAAAAACCTGTCTTGCCGAAGGGAACCCTTCTGCGGCAAGAAATCGCCCGAAAACATGCCCACCCGTTTCGAGATCCCGTTCAAGCAGTCCGTCGTCAGCGGCGTCCGTTTCGGCAACGGGCCGAAGCTGATGATCGGCGTGCACGGGTTTGCCGATCGGGCCACGGCTTTTTTGCCGTTGAGCAACGCCCTGAAAGATCGGTACACGGTATTTTGCCTGGACCTGCCCTTTCACGGCGAGACCAAATGGCGGGGCAGCGATTTCGGCCGGTCCGACCTGGTGCAGCTTATCGAGCACATCTTGTCCCAAACGGGCCACGAGCGGTTTTCGCTGATGGGCCACAGCATGGGCGGGCGGATCGCGCTCAACCTGGTACCGGTCTTCCGCGACCGGATAGAGGGGCTGTACCTGTTTGCCTCGGCCGGTCTCCGATCGCACCTGCTGTTGCAGCGCGACTGGCTTCCGCTGATGTTCCGGCGTTGGATGCGCTGGCGACTGATCCGCTTGAAAAAGCCGCCGTTCTGGTTTTACTGGCTTAAATCCCTGCGCCTGATGCCGCGCTATGCTGCGGGGCTGCTCGAAGTGCATTTCACCACCTTGCGCCGGCGCAAGCGCCTGCTCAACACCTGGGTGTCCATGTTCGGCTTCGAGATCAATCCCAATCGCCACGCGCGCCTCATCCGCCGCTGCAGGATCCCCACTTATGTGTACATGGGCGAACAGGACACGGCCGTGCCCGTTTCCGATGGCGAGGTGTTCGTGCAGCAAGTGCCGGGCGCGAAACTGCGGATTCTTCCCGAGGGCCACAACCTGATCACCGGCACGCTTTGCCGCGCCCTTCGCGCCGATCTGGACGGTCCGGAAAAAAATCCGGTTTCTCGGCATCATTGAACTTTTCAGTAGCTGTACATGCGCCTTTTTACGATCCTTCCGTTGGTTTTGCCTTTGTGGCTGACGGCCCAATCGCCCCTCCAATTCGCCCGTCCGATATTGGATTCCCTATGCGGAAAGTCCTTCCACGGCCGGGGCTATGTGGAGCGGGGCGAAATGCTCGCCGCCGGGTATTTGGCCCGGCAGTACCAAAAGATCGGATTGGAACCCCTGCCGGGCGCGGAAGGGTATCTCCAGCGGTTCGAACTTTCCTGCAACACCCTGCCGGGCAAACTGCGTTTTTCGCTCGACAACAAGACGCTGGTTCCGGGACGGGACTATCTCGTGCACCCCGATGCCCCCACTTTCGACGGCAAGGGAGAACTTTTTTTCTTGGAAAAAAGCGACATCATGGACGGCAAAATGCTCTCCAAACGGCTGGCCGAGGCAAATGGTCGTTTTTTGGTGGTGGACGAGCGGCTTTTCGACCGGAAAAAAAACGCCGCGGAGAAACTTGCGCTGGAAGGACTGGAACAACTGTTGGCTTATTTCCCCAATGTGCCCGCGAAGGCGGTGCTGTGGATCGTGCCCGACAAGTTGGTCTGGTTTCCCGCACCCCAGCAGGCCAATCGGCCCATTGTACTGATTGACAAAAAGTTTTTCGGTGAAAAACGGCCCCGGCGTGCCCGTTTGCGGGTCGAGGCCGTTTTTTTCCAAAACCACCCCTCGCAGAATGTCCTCGGCAAGATCACCGGCCGTCGGTGCCCGGATTCGGTCCTGATGGTCACGGCCCATTACGACCACTTGGGCCGGATGGGCGCCGGGGTGTTTTTTCCGGGGGCCAACGACAACGCCAGCGGCGTGGCGATGCTCTTGTGCCTCGCCGAGTATTTTTCGCGGCCCGAAAACCGGCCCGACTACACCCTGGTGTTCGCTTGTTTCGGCTCCGAAGAAATCGGTCTGCTCGGTTCGCGGCACTTTGTGGAAAACCCGCTTTTGCCCTTGGAAAACATCGCTTTCCTGCTCAATCTCGACATACTCGGCACCGGCATCGAGGGCATCACCGTGGTCAACGGCACCGTCCACCGCGAACGGTTCGAGCGGCTGGTAGCGCTCAACGACCGCGGCGGCCTGCTCAAAAAGGTACAGGTGCGCGGCGAGGCCTGCATCAGCGACCATTGCTTTTTCCACCGGGCCAACGTCCCCAGTTTTTATGTGTACACCATGGGCGGCATCGGCGAATACCACAATATCTTGGATCGGCCCGAAACCCTCACACTCGAGGAGTTTCCCGACCTGCTCGTGCTCTTTTCCGAGTTTTTGCGGGAGGCACAGCGGAAGTTTTGATCGATGCTATCCTACAGTGGATCCGTTTATCGGGAAAGCGTAGGCCGAAAGTCCATCGTTTGCAAAAAAGAATAAAAAAACGCACCCCTCCCTTCGATCGATATTTGCCCGGGCATGGAGAAAAACACGCAAAAAACAGCGAAATTTGCCCGAACCCACGCTTATGCCCCGCGATCACGCCATTCGTTCCGTCCTGATCATCGGCTCTGGTCCCATCGTCATCGGACAGGCCTGTGAATTCGACTACTCCGGCTCCCAAGCCGCCCGCTCTCTCCGCGAAGAGGGCATCGAGGTCAGCCTCATCAACTCCAATCCGGCGACGATCATGACGGATCCCGTCACCGCCGACCACATCTACCTCAAAGCGTTGACCGTCGAGAGCATCGTCGAGATCCTCCAGGAAAGGCAGATCGACGCGGTGCTGCCCACGATGGGCGGACAAACGGCCCTCAACCTGGCCAAAGAGGCCCAAGAACGCGGCGTCTGGGAAAAATTCGGCGTGCGGCTGATCGGCGTGGACATAGACGCCATCGAGATCACCGAAAATCGCGAAGAGTTCAAAAAAATGGTGCTGCGCCTCGGCATGCAGGTGGCCCAATCCGCCATCGCCAACTCTTTCCTCGAGGGCAAAGAGGCCGCCCAAGAGATCGGCTTTCCGCTGGTCATCCGCCCCTCCTACACCCTCGGCGGCTCGGGCGGCGGTTTCGTGATGCGCCCCGAAGATTTCGACGAGGCACTCACCCGCGGCCTCGACGCGTCGCCCACCCACGAGGTGCTCGTGGAAAAAGCCGTTCTCGGTTGGAAAGAATACGAATTGGAACTGCTGCGCGACAGCGCCGACAATGTGGCCATCATCTGCACGGTCGAAAATCTCGACCCGATGGGCATCCACACCGGCGACTCCATCACCGTGGCCCCGGCCATGACCCTCTCCGACACGGCCTTCCAACAGATGCGCGACGATGCCATCCGCATCATGCGCGCCCTCGGCAACTTCGCCGGCGGCTGCAATGTGCAGTTTGCCCAGCACCCCGAAACCGAAGCGCTCATCCCCATCGAGGTCAACCCGCGCGTGTCGCGTTCCTCGGCCCTGGCCTCCAAGGCCACCGGCTACCCCATCGCCAAGATCGCCGCCAAACTGGCCATCGGATATCGCCTCGACGAGCTCAAAAATCAGATCACCGGCACCACCTCCGCCTATTTCGAACCCACCCTCGATTATGTGATCGTCAAGTTCCCGCGCTGGAACTTCGAAAAATTCCCCGGCGCCGACACGCGCCTCGGCCTCCAGATGAAATCCGTCGGCGAGGTGATGGCCATCGGACGCAATTTCGTGGAGGCCATGCAGAAAGCCTGCCAATCACTCGAAAACAACCGCCACGGCCTCGGCGCCGACGGCAAGGATTGGATGAAGACCCAAGACATCCTCGAGCGCCTCGAGACCGCCTCCGACGATCGCATCTTCCGCCTCAAGGACGCCCTCACGCTGGGCGTGCCCAAAAGCACCATCCAAAAACTCACCCACATCGATCCGTGGTTCATCAAGCAGTTCGAACGCCTGGTGAAACTGGAAAACAAGATCATGCGCTACCGGGAGGTGACCGATGTGCCGGCCGATTTCCTGCTGGAACTCAAACAGCTCGGCTACTCCGACGCGCAACTGGCCTGGCTGCTCAAAACCGAAGAAGAACATGTGCGGGCCTACCGCAAAAGCCTCGGCATCCGCCGCACCTACAAAATGGTGGACACCTGCGCCGCGGAGTTCGAGGCGCGGACCCCGTACTTCTACTCCACCTTCGACCAAGAAAACGAGAGCATCCCCTCCGCCAACCGCAAGGTCGTCGTGCTGGGATCCGGCCCCAACCGCATCGGGCAGGGCATCGAGTTCGACTATTGCTGCGTGCACGGCCTGTTGGCCCTCAAAGAACTCGGCTTCGACGCCATCATGGTGAACTGCAACCCCGAAACGGTGTCCACCGACTTCGATATGGCCAGCAAGCTGTATTTCGAACCCGTGTACTGGGAGCACCTCGAAGAGATCATCGAACTGGAAAAGCCCGAGGGCGTGATCGTGCAGCTGGGCGGACAAACGGCGCTCAAACTGGCCCAGACGCTGCACGAAAAAGGGATCAAGATCATGGGCACCAGTTACGATGCCCTCGATATGGCCGAGGACCGGGGCCGCTTTTCGGACATGCTCCGCGATCTCAACATACCCTACCCGAAGTACGGCGTGGCCACCGATGCCGACGAGGCGCTCGCCATTGCCCGGCGCGTGGGCTATCCCGTGCTGGTGCGCCCCAGTTATGTGCTCGGCGGCCAACGGATGAAGATCGTCATCAACGACGACGAGCTCGAACGCTCGGTCATCGACATCCTCAAGCACATCCCCGAAAACCAGATCCTCATCGACCAGTTCCTCGAACGGGCCAAAGAGGCCGAAATAGACGCCATTTGCGACGGCGAGGAAGTGCACATCATGGGCATCATGGAGCACATCGAACCGGCGGGCATCCACTCCGGCGATTCGTCCGCCGTCCTGCCCCCGCACAGCCTCTCCCAAGCGGTGATCGACCAGATGGTGGCCTACACGCGCCGCCTGGCCTTCGCCCTGCGCATCCGCGGGCTGATCAACATCCAGTTCGCCATCTCCCGCGACGAAAAGGTCTTCGTGATCGAGGCCAATCCGCGCGCTTCCCGCACTACGCCCTTCATCGCCAAAGCGTACGGCGTGCCCTACCTCAACATCGCCACCAAGGTGATGATGGGCACGCACATGCTGCGCGATTTCCAGATCACACAGAAATTGGAGGGGTACGCCATCAAGATCCCCGTTTTCTCGTTCGAGAAATTCCCCAATGTGACCAAAAAGCTCGGTCCGGAAATGAAATCCACCGGCGAGGCCATCCATTTCATCAAAGACCTCCAGGATCCCTACTTCCGCAAACTGACGAAGGAGGCCAGCATGTACCTGACGCGGTAAAATGCAACGCCGATCGTTTCTTCGCACGATCGGCCAACTTCGTTTGGGGCTTCCCTTCGAACCCGAACGGCTCGATAGATGTTCAGCCTATACGATCGAAGTCGTTAGAGGAAAGCCCGTTTTTGCCCATTTTTTTTTAGAAAATAATTTTTTTGTAAAAAAACAAAGGGCAGCGGAGACGGTATTTTTCCCATGCACTTCCGGGGTAAAAGATCGCCATGAAAACGGCCGTTGGCCGAACTTTTTTTTAGAAAAAATACATGCAAAAAGTACGCATAGACAAGTGGCTCTGGGCCGTGCGCATCTTCAAATCGCGCACGCTCGCCGCGGACGCCGCCAAAGCGGGCAAGGTGAAAATCAACGACCAGTTGGTGAAGGCTTCTTCTTTGGTGGGCGTTGCCGATACCGTCGTCGTGAAAAAGGACGGTTTCAGCCTCACTTTCAAGGTATCGCAAACGATCGAAAAACGGGTCGGCGCACCGATCGCGCAGGGCTGCTACGAAAACCAGACCCCTGAATCGGAGCTCAACAAGTACAAATCCTGGTTCCTCTCCGAAACCGTTTCGGAATTCAGGGAAAAAGGCTCCGGGCGCCCCACCAAGCGCGACCGCCGCGAGATAGACGAGTTCAAGGACTCCGCCTGGTGGGACGAGGGCGACGATTGACGCGCTCTGTGGGCGTTCAGTCTTTGGTGTTGAATTGGTTCATGGTGCGTTCCAAGCCGGCGAGGGCAAAACTTTTGACCGCGTCGCAGGAGCGTTTGATGGCGGCGGGGAGGCTTTCCGATTCGGCCGCCGTCCATTCGCCGAGCACATAATCCACCTGCTGGCCCTTGTGGAACTCCGCGCCGATGCCGAAGCGCAGGCGGGGATAGGCCGCAGAGCCGAGCAGTTCCTGGATGCTTTTCAGTCCGTTGTGGCCGCCGTCGCTGCCCTTGCCCTTGATGCGCAGCTTGCCGAAGGCCAGGCTCAGGTCGTCGAGCAGCACGAGCAGGTTGTCCACGGGGATTTTTTCCTGCTGCATCCAATAGCGGACGGATTTGCCGCTGAGGTTCATGTAGGTGTTGGGCTTGAGCAGGAGCAGGGTCTTGTTTTTGGCCCGCACCTCCGCCACATCGCCGTAGCGTTCGGATTTCCAAGCGGCGCCGGATTCGGCGGCGAGCGCCTCGACGATCTTGAAACCGATGTTGTGCCGGGTGTTGGCGTACTCCGGACCGATGTTGCCCAAGCCGGCAATGAGATATTTCATCGAAAAAAAATGGGATCGGGCATCGGGGTCAGAAATCGCCGTAATAGCGCAACAGGGTCGGATCGGTCTCTTCCGCCTTGATCTTGTCGAGCATCTTGCGGAGCTCGGCGGCCTCGGCCTTCAGGCCGGTGCTCTGGCAGTGGCGGAACAAGCTGGCCAGCGCGTTGGTGGCCCCGAAGCGCCCGAAAGGCGAAAGACCGCCCTTCACATTCGCTGCCATGCCGGCCAATTTGGCCTCTGCTGCCTTGCGCGCGGCCTCGTCCGACTTGATGAGCAGATCGGCGTAGTTGGAAAAAACGGAGATCTGCGGGTAACCGGTCGTTTTCATCAGTGCCTTGTCGAAGAAAGACAGATATTTCGGATCGCCGGCCTTCGCGTACAGTTGCGAGACGCTGACCAAGATGCTGTTGTTGTCGATTTCGGCCAACCGCTCGGCGTATTGCAGGCCCTTGGCCTCGTCGGCGCGGTACAGGTATTCCAGGGCGGCAAAAACCACCGAATAGGGCCTTTCCTGCTCGAGGGCGCGGATGGCCAGGTCGGCGTATGTTTTCACCTCCAGCCGGTCCAAAGCCTCGAATGCAGCCGAACGGACCGACGGCTTGGGGTCTTTTTCGGCCATTTCGGCCAAACGAGCCACGAGGGCCCCGTCTTTTTTCGGGTCGATCTTCAGCTGATTGAGGGCCAAGCGGCGCAGGCTCCAGAAGGGATCCGAAAGGGCGTCCACGAACAATCGGCGCACCTCCGCATCAGACTGCTGGGCGCGCAGCGCATCGAGGGCCTCGTAGCGGTCGAGGTAGTTTTTGCCCAATCGGTACTGGGCGATCCACTGCCGGGTGTTTTTGCGGTCTTTTTTCTCGCCCACCAAGGTCTTTTGCGCGTCCACCACGACGAGCTGCGGCTCGGCAGCGGCATCGAACGCGAATACCTCCGCCGCCTTGGTGACCAGTATGCGGTGGCGAACCGGTTGGTCGCCCCACATATACATCCACATCCAAGGGCAACCGAAAAATAGGCGCTTCGCCGGGCTCCTGCGTTTGCAGGATCGTGACATTGATTTTCTTTTTGGCCGCGTCGTACGAATACGAGATGTCGAGCTTGGGATGGCCCGGACTGTAATACCACTGGTCGAAATACCAGTTCAGGTCCTCGCCCGACACCTCTTCGAAGGCCAATCGGAGCTGATGGGCCTCCGCAGCGGAATAGGCGTGGTCGGTCAAATACTTTTGGAGACCGCCGAAGAAAGCGTCGTCGCCCAGGATGCCCCGCAACTGGTGCAAGATGGCCCCGCCCTTGTTGTAACTGTGGGCGTCGAACATGTCCTCTTTGTCGTCGTAGTAGAAGTGGATCAGCGGGTGCGTAGAGCCGCGCGCCTCGCCGAGGTAGCCGTTGAGGTCGGTCTGCAGGTGCCGGTCGGCCTCGTCTTTGCCATACCGATGCTCGAACCAGAGGTATTCGGAATAGTTGGCGAAGGATTCGTTGAGCGACAGGTTGGACCAACTTTCGCAGGTCACGAGGTCGCCGAACCAGTGGTGGAACATTTCGTGGGCCACGATGCCGTCGTTGTTGTCGTCCAACAGTTCGCGGTCGTCTTTTTGGCAAAAATCCCCGTAAATGATGGCGGTGGTGTTTTCCATGGCGCCCGACACATAATCGCGGACGATGACGTGGGCCATTTTGGGCCACGGATAGGGCACGCCGAGCCGCTCGGAGAAGAACGTGAGCATTTCGGGGGTGTTGTTGTAGATCTGCTGGGCATATTTCTCATACGCCGGCTCCACATAGTAATACACCGGGATGTCGCGCCACTTGTCTTCCACGACGGCAAACTCCCCGACGGCCATCATGAAGAGGTAGGGCGCGTGGGGCTTGTCCATTTTCCAGTAATCGGTGCGGGTACCGTCGGGATTTTGCTTTTGCGAGAGCAAAAGTCCGTTGGAAAGGGTCTTGAAGCGGTCTTCCACGGTGATGTAGATTTCCTGCGTGGTGCGCTCGTTGGGCTTGTCGATGGTCGGAAACCAGCACGAGGAGGATTCGGTTTCGCCCTGGGTCCAGATCTGGCGGGGCTTGCCCATGTCGTCGCCGGTCGGGTTGATGAAATACAGCCCCTTGGCACCTTGGATGGCATCGCTGCCCTCGAAATCCAGTTCTTCGGGTTTGGCGACATATTCGATGAACACCTCGTACTCCTCGTTGCGGGCGAAGGTGCGCCCGAGCCGGATCGTCATTTGGAGTTTATCGTAGGTATAGTTCAGCGGCTTGGCCACGCCTTTTTCGAGCAGGGCCACTTGCTTGATATCGAAACCCTTGGCGTCGAGCGTGAGCGAATCGGTGGGATAGAAATACGGCCGCAGGCGCAGGGTGGCCTTACCGTTGAGGCGCGACCGGCTCCAATCGAAACTGACTTCGAGCTTGGTGTGCAAAAGATCGTTTCGGCGCGCGACGGTGGTGCGGTAGTTGTCGGCGTGCGCCCGAAAGGCCGTCGGGGCATCGCCCGAGACCGCGGTCGTCACTTCGATCTCGACTTCTTGTTCGTCGTTCCCGTTGCGGGAGAGCTGGCTTTTGGGCCGACAGGCCGTGGCCAGCAGGGCGGCCGAGAGGAACAGGCACAGGATTTTGTTCATGGGAAAAAAGAAAAAGGGATAGGGGAAATTTTTTGCAAAAAAAGAGGGATCAAAGCCATTTTTCCGAACGGTACCATTCGGCGGTGCGGCGCATGTTTTCCTCGAGGGAATGTTCCTCGCGGTAGCCGAAATGCGCTTGGGCCTTGGCGGAGGAGCAGGCCCATGAGGGTTGGACCATTTCGCGGCCTTTTTCGCGGTTGAGCGTGGCCGCCTCGCGGCGCAGCCCGGCGACGAATTCCGACAGGGCGGCGGCGATGTGCACCACGGCGTGGGGCACCCGCAGGGGAACGGCTTTTTTGCCGATGGCTGCGCCCACGGCCCGTCCGAGTTCCGCCCAGGTATATTCGCGCTCGGAGCCCAGGAAATATGTTTCGCCACGGGCAATTTCGGCGGTGGCGGCCTGTTCCATGCCGCGCACCAGATCGCGCACATACACGAGGCTCAGCGTCTTGTCGTCGAAACCGATCATCGGCAGCAGCCCTCGACGGATGGTCTTGAAAAACAGCAGTACCTCCGTGTCGCGTTCGCCGAACACGACGGGCGGGCGCACGATGGTGATCGGCAGGCGGTCCATATAAGCGTGGCAGAGCTGCTCCTGTTCGACCTTGGAACGCCCGTAAGCCGTCAGCGGTGCGGAGGGTACGGCCTCGTGCACGGGGCTTCCGGGCCGCGAGGGCGAGGCGGCGGCGAGGCTGCTGGTGACCACGATGCGGCGCAGGTCGGGGGCGCCCAAGGCAGCTTCCAGGACATTGCGGGTGGGGGCCACATTGCCGCGCCGGAAGCCTTCGGCGTCGCGCGATTTGACGGTGCCGGCGATGTGGTACACATAGTGGGCGGGGCGCAGGATGGGACGGAGCGCCTCCGCGTCGTCGAGGCCGCATTTCCAAAGGCGCACCTCGCGGCCTTCCAGCCAGCGCAGATTGGCGTTGCCCCGCACGACGGCGTGCACCTCGTAATTTTTTTCCAACAAAAAATCGATCAGATGGCTGCCCACGAAGCCGTTGGCGCCGGTCACTACGACAATGGGTCGGATGGGTTCCATTTCCATGGGAAACTAAATAAAAATGTAGTTTTGCAGCGTGCAGCAGACCAACTCTCAGCAAAATCTAACCAAACACCGACAAAGGTAAAAAATCAAACCAGATGCAGCAGAAGTATCCCAAACTCTTCGAAAAATGCGTGGCTTATACCCGTGCCGACGAGGTGAAGGCCGCGGGCATTTATCCCTATTTCCGCCCCATCCAGGAAAGCGAAGGCCCCGAGGTGATGATGGACGGGCGCATGGTCGTGATGGCCGGCTCCAACAACTATCTCGGACTCACCACGCACCCGAGGGTGAAAGAAGCCGCCGCGGCCGCTCTCGACAAATACGGCACGAGCTGCTCGGGCTCGCGGTACCTCACCGGCACGATCGACCTCCACGAAGAACTGGAGCGCAAACTGGCCGATTTCGTGGGCAAAGAGGCCGCTCTGCTGTTCAGCACCGGCTACCAGACCGGACAGGGCGTGATCCAACCGCTGATGGGCCGCAAGGATTATTTGTTCAGCGACAAAGACAACCACGCCTCCATCCAAGCGGGCAATGCCCTCACCAAGGGCTGGACGGGCACGGAAGTGGTGCGGTACGGCCACTGCGATGTGGAAGACCTCGAAAGGAAACTCCGCGCCAAATCCGGCGAGGATGTGGGCAAACTGATCGTCACCGACGGCGTGTTCAGCACGTTCGGCAACATCCCGCCGATGGACGAGATCAACCGCTTGGCCAAAGAATACGGCGCCCAGATCCTCGTGGACGACGCCCATGCGTTCGGCGTGATAGGCAAGGGCGGCCGAGGAACGGCCTCCGAGTTCGGCCTGGAAGAGGAGGTGGACCTCACGATGTGCACTTTTTCCAAGACACTGGCTTCCCTGGGCGGCTTCGTGGCCGGCCCAGAGCGGGTCATCAATTATCTGCGCCACCATTCGCCGGCCCTGATCTTTTCGGCATCGCCGACCCCGCCCAGCGTGGCGGCGGCCACGGCGGCCCTCGAAATACTGATCGAGCGGCCTGAACTGGTGGACCGACTGGTGTACAACGCCCAACGGGTGCGCCAGGGCCTCATCGATCTCGGCTACCACGTGCTGCCCGGCCGTACGGCCATCGTGCCCGTGATCGTGGGCGACGACACCAAGGCTTTCCAATTGTGGAAAGGGCTTTTCGATGCGGGCATCTTCGTCAACGTGTTCATTTCGCCGGCCACCCCTCCCGGCAAGGCGATGATGCGCAATTCCTTCATGGCCACGCACGAAGACAGGCACCTCGACTACATCATCGATACCTACGCAAAGGTCGGCCGACAGCTCGGCCTGATCTGATTCTTTTTTCCCTCAGACCGATATGCGCCCATGAGCCGATTGTTTTTTTTGCTGGCCCTGTCTTGCCTCGGCGCGATCGGCCCCGTATCTGCCCAAGCATCCGACGACGATGCGTTCGCTATCCGCGGACTATACGACGATGTGCTCACCCGATCCTCCTGCCATGAATGGCTCCGGCATCTCTGCAAGCGGATCGGGCATCGGGCTTCTGGCACCGGCGCTTACCTGTCGGCCGTAGAATACACCCGCCAGATGCTCGACTCCATCGGCTGCGACACCGTTTGGCTGCAACCGGTGATGGTGCCCCACTGGGATAGGGGCTCGGTGGAAAAGGCCCGTATCGTGCAATCCCGCCAGATCGGTACACAGGAACTGTCGGTGGCCGCTCTGGGCGGTTCCGCCGCCACGCCGGTGCTCGGCGTCACCGGTGAAGTGATCGAGGTGCACAGTTTGGACGAACTGGAAGCGATGCGCCCCGAGCAGGTCAAAGGCAAGATCGTGTTTTTCAACCGTCCGATGGATCCCAAGCAGATTTCGGCCTTTGCGGCCTACGGAGGTGCCGTCGATCAGCGCGGATCGGGGCCCAATCTGGCCGCCAAGATGGGCGCCATCGCCTGCCTGACCCGCTCGATGACGCTGAAATTCGACGATGTGCCCCACTCGGGCGCCACGAATTTCGAGGACGGTGTAGCGCCGATCCCCGCCGCGGGCTTGGGCATCCAAAGCGCCGAAATGCTCAGCGCCCTGTTGAAAAAAGAAGCCAAAGTGACAGTCAACCTGCAGCTCGATTGCCACCGCATGCCCGATGTACTGGCCTACAATGTGATCGGCGAGATCTTCGGCTCCCGATTCCCCAACGAGATCATCGCCGTGGGCGGCCACTTGGACTCTTGGGACATCGGCGAGGGCGCCCACGACGACGGCACGGGCTGTGTCCAGTCCATGGAAGTGCTCCACGCTTTCCGGCGGATGGGCATGCGGCCCCAACGCACCCTGCGCTGCGTGCTCTTCGCCAACGAGGAATTCGGTCTGCGCGGCGCCAAACGCTACGCCGAAGCGGCGGCCGCCGACAAGACCCGCCGCCACATCGCCGCCATCGAATCCGACGGCGGCGGACACACGCCCCGCGGTTTTTCAGTGGACGGGACGGAACAGTTGCTCGGGCGCAATTTCAAGCGGACTCTGGAATGGCGCAACCTCTTGGCTCCCTTCGGAGCGGCCGACCTCGATCGGGGCTACTCCGGTGCGGACATCGGCCCCCTGCGCCCGCAGGATGTGCTGCTCTTCGGCTTTCGGCCCGACTCGCAACGCTACTTCGATTACCACCACGCCCGCACCGATGTGTTCGAAAATGTCCACAAAAGGGAACTCGAACTGGGCGCGGCGGCCATGCTCTCGCTGGTCTGGCTGCTCGATACCTACGGGGTGCAGTGAGCTTCGGCCGGAAAGAAATCCACGGGCTGCCGCTCAATAG
Source organism: Lewinellaceae bacterium (assembly GCA_040380145.1). Lineage (GTDB taxonomy): Bacteria > Bacteroidota > Bacteroidia > Chitinophagales > Saprospiraceae > JBEIJQ01. The sequence continues at coordinate 17,651 of JBEIJQ010000011.1, forward strand.
CCCAAGTCGGTGCAGACCAACCGCTCCAATTCGACAGCTTTCCGTTCGGGCCGACCGCGGTTGTTCCAAATCGCGTTGACCTCGCGTTCGAACACCCCGCGGTGACCGACGCCCCGCTCGTTTCCGTCCTCGGTGGAGATGCACCAGCCGAAATCCACGCGGAACTTTCGGAACGAACCGTTCTGGACCATCAGGGCGGTGTAACCGTCCACGGAAACATAAAAGACCTCCACGCAGAAACCGCTTTTTTCCAAGGGAAAAATATGTCCGCCCACCCGCCGATTGGCCCGGTAAAACTGCTCTACCGAGGGGTTTTCGTCGGCACAATCGCCCACGCAGGAAACATAGTTCTCCAACGCGAGGGCCTCCCGGAGCATTTCACGGTACGGTTCGCCCTCTGTCGGCGACAGGTCCGACGAACGCAGCAGCGCTCTCAATTCCCCCGCCAACGCGCCTATGTCGAGATACAAACGCCGACAGGCCGCCCGGTCCGTCGCGACGGACCGAAATTCCCGCGCGAGGCCATTCAACCGGCCATCGTACACGGACACATCGGAGGGCGCCGGCGCAGCCCCAAAGAGCCACGCTAAAAAAAACAGGGTCATGGTTTTTTGTGTTTCCAGGGAGTCTCTTGAAAAAAAGGTCTCTGCAAATATAGTATTTTTTTATAAAAAAATTTTGTTTTTTAAATAAACAAGAAAAATAACGAAATTCGAAAAATTATGTTTTTGACTTATCCCTGAACGGATCGCACATGCCAATGCCGACCGAACGAAAATCCACCAAAAGATCAAGTCCGATTTTGTGTCGCGGCTGTGCCGTCACTTCAACAGCACCAGTTTCGTGACGAAGGTTTCCTGTCCGTCGGTGCTGGAGCTGAACACGAGATAGACCCCGGAATTGGCCCGACGGCCGTTGTAGTCGTTTCCGTCCCAGACCATTTGTCCGCCGAGCGCTTGGGTTTCGTACACCAAAGTGCCGCTGATATCGGTGATCTTGATCCAAGCGTCCCGGACCAGTCCGCGGATAGCGATCGGCCCGGTATAATCGGGGCGCACGGGGTTGGGGAAAGCGTAGGCCTGGTTGGCAACATGGGTTTCCCCGCCGGTGGTGGCGGTTGTCCGATACGATAGAATGCCCTTTTCGGTGCCGATGAAGAGTTCGCCCGTGCGCCCGTTCAGGGCAAGACAGGCGATGGAATTGTCGAAAAGCGGACTGTTCTGCACGGTGAAGTGCTCGATCTGCTCTTCGCCGTCGGAGGAAACAAGGAACAGGCCGTTGTCGGTACCGATCCATTTTCGGTTGGCCCCGTCCACTTGGATGCAGCGCACATTTTCGCTTTCGAGGAGGTAGCGGTTGAAATCGTCGCGGGTGACGACCGGGCGATAGCCGGGGCAGGAACCGTCGAAGAGGTTGGAGCCGCACTGGAAGATGGTGATGCCCTGCTGGGTGCCCACCCATACATCGCCGTTGAGGTCCACGGCCAAGCAATTCGCCTCGCCGGTGGGCAGTTCGGTATTGGCCGGCGAGAGAGTCACATAGCGATCGTCGTTGGGATTGTCGAGATCGGCCCCGCTGTCGTACACCAACAAATTGGAGGGATTGAGGGTAAACCACTTGTAGCCGTTGCGGTCAACGGCCAATTTGGCCACATTGTTGAAGGGGCATGCGAACCCCCGCCAGGTGCCGTCGCGCTTGCGGACGCACACCGGGGCGGTGGGAGAAAGGGAAGCGCCCACCCAAAGGTTTCCCTCACGGTCGAAATCCACGCCGAAACTACGGGCCGGGCCGACGACGCCGGGGCCGCGAAGGGGAGTTCCGCCACCGGTGAAGGTTTGAAATCCATCTCCGTCGAACCGAATGGGGCCATCGCCGAAAGTGGCGAAAAAAACCTCTTCGGTGATCGGATCGGCCGCCACGGACAAAAAATCGAACACCGTGGAGTCCAACAACACGCTGTCGGTCTGCAGATTGTAATTGATCCAGGCTCCGTTGTGGAGCCTGTACACGCCGTTGCCGTTGAAGGCCGGCTGGATGTAATCCGTACCGCCGGAGGCCACCCAGAGATCTCCGTTGGGGGCCACTTCCATGTCGAAAGCCGTGATCCAGGCCGGCGCATTGGGCACGAAGCGCTGCTGTGCGGACGTGTAAGCGTCCATTTGCAAGGCGCCGTAAAAGTAGTCGGCGATCCAGATCTGCCCGTTGCCAGCGTGCACGGCGCGATAGGGCGAACTGATCAGCGCCGGGTTGAACATGTTCCAGTACCTGCCGCCCGGTTCGATCATCGCCACCAGTCCGCCCGCGACGAGGACCATCCGCTCACCGTTGGGATCGGTGTCGAGGCTCCGAACGGTTGTGCCGGGTGCATAAAACGCCGAAGTTTGTCCGCTGAAACCGTCCTGAACGGCAAAGTCCTGCCAGTTCCAACCGTCGGAACTGAACCTCACCGTATCGTCGAAGTCGGCGAACAAGCGGCCGTCGAAGGGTTCGATGCATCGCGTGTCGTAGTTGGCCGGCAGGCCGATACCGCCCAACGGCTGCCAGTTCGCCCAATCGTTGGGCAGCAGCTGGCTTCGTTCCATTCGCCGGATCTTCTGACCGGAGGCGGCATAGTAGTGGTCGCCGAAAACGGCCACGGACAGCACGGGATCCGGGGAGAAGGCGGTGAAACGGATTTCGGCCCGAGCCATGTCGAGAAGCAGTACGCCGAGGTTGGTGGCCAACAAAGCGTTTTCCCCATCGAAAGCCACATGGTTGATCGTCTTGTCCCCCGGGACCAAACTTTGCAACAGGTCGGGCACATTGCGGACCGCCCCGTCCTTCCACAGGTCGAGGTTGCCGTTTTCGTAGGCGATCAGCAGCGTGCCGTTGTTGCGGTTGAAGCGGATCAGCCGCACACCGGCATCGGACAGTCCCGACACTTTGTGAAGGAAGGTATAGGCGTAATCGGCTTTGTCAACGGCAAAAACGGCCCAAGGCGTGGCAAAAAAAACCGACTCGTCGCTTTGGGTCACCCCCACGCAGTAATTGTGCGGCAGATAGGCGCTCCATTGTCCGATGGGTACGGACTGTGCCTTTGCGGGGGCGTGGGCCGAAGCCCAGCACAACAGGAAAAGGGCGGTGCGGCAAAAATTCAGCAGCCCCTCGGCCGCTCGGCCCAGAGCCGACATCATCCTTGTGTGGGGCATTTTCACGAACATTGGGAAAAAAACAATAATTTTGCGGTTGAAAATATACAACTAGCCTAAAGGGCACAAAATTACACACAAGTTGCCATGAGAACGACTGTCATTTCCGTTTCTCTGGCGGCGGCCCTTATGTGGGCTGTTGCCGCCAAGGCCCAAACGATCATCGGCTTCGAAAAAGGCCCATGCACGCACCATCTTTTTTACGGGCACATCGGCGCGGGACCTTCCGGTTTTTCCGATTTCCACCTGCAACTCGACGATACGACCGTGCTCGTGGCACGGGTGGTGCTTTCTCCGGATTCCCGCATCGAAGCCGCAGCCCGGCCCACAAAGACCCTCGGCTGCGAAAACCGGAACATCACCCTTGCCGAGATACGCGACATCAATTCAGGGACGCTCAACGCCCGGTTCCTCGAACCGGACGGCAAGCAGTATCCGATCAACCAACTGTCGCTGATCATCGAAACAGACCGGTATTTCAAATATGTGTGTCCGGGATACGGCCTGTATTTCGATCTCATCACGCAAGCGGCTCCGGAGACAGACATCAGCTTGTCGGGTTCCCGGTTGCAGGCAACTTACAATGAAGCCTTTTCGATGGATGTGGGCGGAAAGGACCTCTATGGCTACTCTTGGACGGAGTTTGACTTAGATGGCAAATCCCCGACCGCGCAGGTTTATTTTATTCCGGGCATAGGTCAATACAGAACCGATTCCCCGAGCGATACCTGTGTTTTGCTGATGGTCAACGGCCAAAATGTGGAAAGTTTCCTTCAAGACTTTGCCGTCGGCAAGCAAAAATTGCGCGGCAAGATACCCGTACTACCGTCGCAAGAAACGGCCAAGCCAGCAGAAAATCCCGTTGCGACCAATGTACCCAACGGAACCGACCCCGCGGTCGATCGCCCCGACGAAAAACCCGTGCAGCCCGTATCCCAGGAACAACCCCAAAAGCCCGAGCCCACCCAAAAAACACCGCCCGTCCTATTGGGCGGCCAACTTGATCCGGGAGGATACTATACCGTTCAATCGGGCGACTACCTTTCTGCGATCGCCAAACAATTCAATGTCTCGGTAGAAACGATCATGGGCCAGAACCGACTCGACGGCGCTCAGTTGAAAGCAGGCCAAAGACTGTTGGTCCGAGCGACCACCGGCTATACGCCTCCTCCAACGCCCACCCCGGAGACTCCTGCTGCACCTCCGGCGGCGGCCAATGGCGTGCACATCGTCCAAAAAAACGAGACCGTTTACACAGTAGCCGAAAAATACGGCGTGCCGATCGGCACCTTGATCGAATTGAACCAACTCAACACCTTTGATCTGGTGCCGGGCCAACAAATCGTTTACAAAGCAGGTGCCGTCAAAACCGCCCCTACCGCTCAGGCGGCACGGCTCGGATTCCACATCGTGCAAAAGAGCGAAACCCTCGGCTCGATCGCAGAACGCTACAGCACGACCGTCCAAGAACTCATCGAATGGAACCGTTTGACCGACGCCAAGAATCTCCGGATTGGCCAAGAACTCAGGGTCCAACGACCCAACCCCTCCGCCCCTGCGACAGGAAATCCGACCGCGGCAGAGCCTTTTCCTCCGTTGCCGGGCGGCAGCAACCCGACCGCGGCCACCGGAAGGCATACCGTGGAAAAAGGCCAAAACCTTTTCCGGATCGCCCAGCTGTACGGCTCCACGGTCGATGAACTCAAACGCCTCAATGGCCTCGAAGGAGACGCCGTCAAAATCGGACAGCAATTGATAGTCCCGAGCCGGGGATCGGCGGCGCAGCCACCCAAGGAAGCAGTAAAAAAACTGCCCGTGCCCGTCGAAGACGATCGCCCCGAAAAGACCGCTCCGTCCCAACCCGTCTATCATGTGGTGCAAAAAGGGGAATTCCTGAACGGGATCGCACGAAAACACGGGACATCCGCCGCGGCCCTGGTCAAACTCAACGGACTGGCCGATGCCGACCAGATACGGCCCGGACAAAAACTGCGGGTCAAATAATAACCGATTTCCATCGCGGGGAAATACCTTTGCGCCCCGAAACACCCCTGCCACGATATGTCCAAAGGCCCCCAAGAAATGAGTTTTTTCGAGCATTTGGATGCTTTGCGGGGGCATCTGTTCCGCGCCGTGCTCGCCGTTGTGGCCTGCGCCGGAGCTTGGCTCTATTTCAAGGATTTTTTGTTCGGCCAGATCATTTTCGGTCCGATGAACGCCGATTTCCCGACATACCGTCTGATGTGCTGGCTCTCCCGGACCACCTCGGACTCCGATGCGCTGTGCATCCATCCACCGTTCAAAGACACGTTTTTCCAAGCGATCGGAGTCGGCGAAACCTTCATGATCCACCTGAAAGCCTCCATTTTCATGGGCATTTTGGTGGCCTTTCCGTACATCCTTTGGGAGTTTTGGCGGTTCGTGCGGCCAGGCCTGCACGAAAAAGAGCAGTACAGCACCCGCGGGGTCGTTTTCGCCTGCACCCTGCTGTTCATGTTGGGCACGGCCTTCGGTTATTTTGTGGCGATGCCGTTGGCAGCCAATTTTTTGATCAACTACACGTTGCCGCTCACCGAAAACAAACCCACGGTGGACTCCTTCGTCAATTTCGTGCTGATGATGACCCTGCCCATCGGACTGATCTTCGAATTGCCGGTGGTCGTGTACTTTTTGTCAAAATTGGGCCTGATTACGCATCGGTTCATGCGGCAATACCGTCGCCACGCCATCGTGGTGCTCATGATCGCCGCCGGCGTGATCACCCCGTCGCCCGACCTTTTCAGTCAATTGCTCGTGTTCGTCCCCCTGTACGGCCTGTACGAATTGAGCATTCTCGTGGCCAAGCGCGAAACACTCAAGATCGAAAAAGCGTTGGACGATTGATCGCAGCCGAAATCCGGCGCTCTTCCCTGAACAACCAAAAACCGACGACATGCAACCGAGAATAGCCATCATAGGTGCGGGCTGCTCTGGACTGGCAGCCCTCAAAAACTGCCTCGACGCCGGTTTGCAAGATGTGGTCTGTTTCGAAAAAAACGCTGCCCTCGGAGGCAACTGGCGCTATTCTCCCGAGGAAGGGCACTCCAGCGTCTGCGAGACCACCCACATCATCAGTTCAAAAAAAATGTCGGAATTCCCGGACTTCCCCATGCCCGAGGATTATCCGGATTATCCCTCGCACGAACAAGTACTGCGCTACTTCGAGGATTATGCCGACCATTTCGGACTGTTGCCCCACATCCGTTTCCGGAGCGGGGTGTCGCGCGCCGAGAAAATCGCCGGAGGGCGTTGGCGGCTGACGCTCGACGACGGACAGACCGGGGAGTTCGATTTTCTGCTCGTCGCCAATGGCCACCACAGCGAGCCGCGGCACCCGGAATATCCGGGGGCGTTCACTGGTGATTACCTGCACGCCCACGGTTTCAAACATCCCCGCGACAGGCGTTTCGAGGGCAAGCGCGTGCTGGTCATCGGTGCGGGCAATTCGGGCTGCGACTGCTCGGTCGAAATCAGCCGGACGGCCGCTTTCGTGGCCATTTCGCTGCGCAAAGGACAGTACATCGTGCCCAAGTTTTTTCTCGGGCGCCCCACCGATACCTTCAATCGTTCGATGCGTTGGCTGCCGGGCTTTTTGGCCGATCCCCTGCGGCGCTTCAGCCTCTGGCTCCAAGTGGGCGATTACCGCGATTACGGCCTGCCCAAACCCGAGCATCCGCTCCTGTCGGCCCATCCCACGGTCAATTCCGAACTGTTGTACAAGATCAAGCACGGCAAGGTGCATCCACGCCCCGGTATCGTGGGCTGGGACGGAAAAACGGTCCGCTTCGCCGACGGCAGGGCCGAAGAATACGATACCGTGGTGGCCGCCACCGGGTACAAACTGAATTTCCCCTTCTTTGGGCCCGAATTGTCCGGACTGGATTTCGAGACCCGGCAACGGGTGTCGTTGTACCTGCGCATGTTCCACCCCGAACACCCGACCCTCGTGTTCATCGGCTTGGTGCAGCCCCAAGGCGCGATCTGGCCCCTGAGCAACGCCCAGGGCAGATTGGCCGCCCGCTATATGACCGGAAAGTGGAAGTTGCCCGACGATCTCCGCGAACGCGCTGAAAAGGATGCCGACCGAATCGCCCGGCGATTCCTCAAAGAATCCCGCCACACCGTCGAGGTGCATTTCCAAGAATATCTCGATTCCCTCGAAAAGGAAGCGCGCCGCCGCTCTTGAAGCACCGCGCATCGGACGATCGGCCGCTTTTTCCTATTTTTTTTCGAAAAAAATACTCCCGGATCCCGCAATGGGCTTCCCCTTCCAACGGTCAGCGGAAGCCATGAAAATCCGGCCCCCATTGGCGGAGTTTTTTTCGAAAAATCAAAACCGGGCGACGACCACTTTTTCCGCGAACACCTCCCCCTCGGCCGTGAAACCGCGAAGCACATACACCCCGGAGCACAACTCGGAAGGCAGCGCAAAAGGACGGGAAGCGTTGCCGGCGGGCATTTCGCACACGCCCCAATCGGCCACTTGGCGCCCAGCGGCGTCCCAAAGCCCGAAATGGGCGGCTACGGGCCGTGGCGCGTCCCACGACAGGGTGAAACCATCCGATGCGGGCTGCGGAAAAACCGTCGCGGAAAAACCGTTTTCGGCCGCAGCTTCCACCGCCTGCAGAGCGGGATCCACCGGGGCGAACACATACAGGCCCGTCTGCATGTCCGAAACCAGTATTTTTCCGGAGGGCAAAAAAGGATACACGCCCCAAGCACCTTCGTAACTGTTGCGGTTGGGACCCGGATATGTGTCGTAATAAGCCACTTGCACGGGCTGAAAGGGATCTGAAATGTCGTACACCACCAGTCCTTCGTAGTAATAACTGACATACAGGTAGTGGCCGCGCACCACGGGATTGTGGGGGATCGACAGGGAGCCGTTGGGCAGACCGGCGTCGAAGAGGCCCTCCACCGATATGTTCTGCAGGTCGTGCACGTCGCAGGCCTTGATGTCGAAATCGTGGTCTTCGTCGGCCATGTAATAGGTGCGGCCGTCGTCGCTCAGCCAGCCAGAGTGGTTGTAGCCGCGCTGGGGGTAATTGACCAGGTTGCCCAACAAAACAGGGGCCGCGCCGTCGCTGAAATCGGCCACCACGAGCGCATCCGGGCCGCAATTGAGATAGACCGTGTCGTCGCGCACAAACAGGTCGTGCACCTGCGAAAAACCCACCCCGCCGATCTGGTCGTGAAAGCCGAGCAGCGAAGGCTGATCGGGATCTGCCAGCGAAAACACCCCGAGGGAGTGGAAAAACTGGTTGTTGCGCGGAATGCCGGCGTACATCTTGGCGTTCAGGGTGTCCACCACGACGGTATGAGCAAGGCTGAAAAGCGCCCGGCTGTCGTACACTACCGTGACCGAATCGGGCAGACTTCGAAAATCTACGATCTGCACGGTGCTCTGCTGGGGCATTTCGTCGCACACGATGTACAGGCGCCCGCGGTATTCCGCGAAATCACGGTGGATGATAGCCGTGCCCTGCGCTGACCCCGGCACAAAGAAAGCCTCGAAAACTTGGGCGGGATCAGTGATATCGATGAAATGCGTGCCCATCGTGGAACCGATGATCCCATATTCGCGGCCGTTGATGGAAAGCCCCCAGACATCGTTGTACACATTGGCGTAAAAAGCCGACCCGGGCAGCGAAGGGTCGTGCCAGTGTGACAACAACGTGGCCTGAACGGGTGCTTGGGCAGCCGATCGGGCTATCGGACAAAGAGCGAACAGAAAGAAGACGATTTTTTTCATCCGTCAAAAATACCCTGTTTTTTTGGCTGTTTGAGGAAAAGGAATGTCTTCACGGGGGCCTTTTTTCGCTAAAAAAATTGGGGACAAGGCTGACCTTGTCCCCAATCGAGCGGGATATGTTCGGCTGCCGGGGGATTTTCCCCGATCGGGCCGATCAGGGATTGTTGGCTGCCGGAGCGTTGGCAACAGTGTTGGCAGCATTGTTGGCCAATCCGCCGACGGCTTGGGGCGCTTCGTCCTTCATCAAGTCCATCATGATGGGCGTGGCGACAAAGATCGAGGAATAAGCACCGAATATGACACCGATCGTCATCGCGAACGAGAACGCTTTGATGCCGTCTCCGCCGAACAGGAACAGCACGACGGCCACGAAGAACACTGTTGCCGAGGTGATGATGGTACGGCTGAGAGTGGAGTTGATCGCAAGATTGACCGTTTCGGCCATCGGGCGGTCGTGGTAGAGGTTGCGGTATTCGCGCAAGCGGTCGAACACGATCACCGTGTCGTTCACCGAGTAACCGATGATGGTCAGGATCACCGCGATAAAGGCTTGGTCGATTTCCAGCGAGAAGGGCACGATGCCGTGCAACAAGGTGAAGAGCATGATCACGATGCTCATGTCGTGCACCGTGGCAGCCACGGCGCCCAGCGAGTACTGCCAGCGGCGGAAACGGATGAAGATGTACAGGAAGATGCCCAACAGGCCGATGATGGCCGTGTAGAAGGCGCTTTTCTGAATATCGTCCGCGACCGTCGGGCCGACCACGTTTTCAGAGGTGACCATGCTGGAGAAATCCGCAGGGCCGAGATTTTTTCCAACAAAAGTGCCCAGTCCAGTGCGCAGTTTTTCGCGCACGATGGAATCCGTTTGGGCGCTTTCGCTGTCGATCATGTAGCCCGTGGTGATCTTGTACTGGTTGCCCGAGCCGAAGGATTTCACGATGGGGCGGAACTCGCGGCCGGATCCGTCCACGAAATTCTTGGCCAAGGTGCCCGCCAGTTCGTCCGTGTTGACGGCGTTGTCGAACGACACCGTGTAGGTACGGCCGCCCGTGAAATCGATGCCCAGTTCGAAGCCGCGCACGAAGTAAGAGGCAGCGCCGATCAGCAACACGGCGATGGAGAAGAAGTACGCGTATTTGCGCATGCCCACGAAGTCGTAGTTCTTGCCGACCAGGATTTTTTCCGTGGCGGGGATCCAGAACTTGAACGAGTTGCCCTTGTCGGTCCACCAGTCAAAGATCAAGTGGGAGATCAAGATGGCGGTGAACATCGTGGTGAGAATGCCCACGCCCAAAACGATCCCGAAGCCCTTGATGGGGCCGAGGCCCATCACCGCTAGCACCACGGCGGTCAACAGGGTGGTGAGGTTGGCGTCGATCAGGGCCGAATAGGAATGGGTGAAACCGTCTCGGATGGACGAGAGCATGTCTTTGCCCTCTCGAAGCTCTTCGCGCACCCGTTCGTAAATAACGACGTTGGCGTCCACGGCCATGCCCATCGTGAGCACGATACCGGCAATGCCGGGCAGCGTGAGCACCACGCCGAGCGAAGACAGGGTGGCGAGCAGGAAGAACAAGTTGGCCAGCAGGGCGATGACCGCCACCACACCGGCCGTGTTGTAGTAAATAGCCATGAAGACGACGATCACCAACAGGGCGACGAGCATCGACATCAAGCCGGCATTGATCGTTTCTTGGCCCAAAGAAGCGCCGACGACCGCCTGTTCGACGATCTCGGTGCGGGCGGGCAGTTCGCCGATGCGAAGGATGTTGGCCAGGTCGGCGGCGTCCTCGGACGAGAAGTTGCCGGTGATGGAGGTATTGCCGCCGGTGATGGCGTTGATCACGCGCGGAGCGGAACAGACTTGGTTGTCGAGCACCACAGCCACGGGACGGCCGACGTTGCGGCCCGTCATGGCGGCCCACAGATCGGCGCCTTTATCTTTGAAGTCGAGGGTCACCTCATAGCCGCCGCCCTGCTGGTTGGGCTGGTTGTCGGCATCCGTCACATAGCGGCCGTCGAGGGGTTCTTCACCCTCGGCCACCGGTTTGAGCGCATAAAGTTCGTATTGCCCCGTTCCTTCCACGGCCTGCTTGCCCCACGCGAAGCGGAAAGGCTTGGACATGATCTGGCGAACTTCGGGACGGGCCAGCATGCGGCCCACCTCGAGCGTGTCGCCCACATCCACCAAGGCGAGGGATGCGAAGCCCATCGTGGAGTCGGACACGAAATTGGTCTTGAACATGGCGAACAACGGTCCCGAGTTGTCGGAAGGAACCTTGGCCAAAGAATCCATGATGGCCGTTTTGACGGAATCGGGCTTGCCGGCAGTGTCCACCGCCACGCCCAAACTGATGCGGCGCAGCGTCTGGTCGATTTTTTTCATTTCGGCGGAAGCCTCCTGCGGCGTGAACACCTCGAGGAATTCCAACTTGGCCGATGCTTGGAGCATGTTGCGGGCACGCTCGGGGTTGCGCACGCCGGCCAGTTCGACGGAAATGCGCTCGGTACGCTTGTCGAGGGTCACGTTCGGCGAGGTCACGCCGAACTTGTCGATGCGTTGCTTGAGCTTTTCGTAGGTCGTCTCGATGGTTTTGTTGGCCTCCGTCGTCAAGTAATTGATTACATCCTGGTCGGAGGAGTTCTCATTGAGACCGTTGTCGTTCTTGCAACAGAAATCCACGGCCAATTTTTGGCCGCCGGTCACTTCGCTATAGGCTTGCGCAAACAGCGAAATATAACCGGCCGTGGAGTTGCGCTGCAACTGGCGGACTTTGTTCAGAGCGTCCAAAACGGCCTTGGCGGGCTCTTTTTGGTTGCTCTTCTCGTTGAGCGCCTTGCGGATGATCAGGTCGCGCAGATCCACTTGGAGCGTAATGTTCATCCCGCCTTTGAGGTCGAGGCCCAAATCCATCTGCTGTTTTTTCAGGTCTTTGTAAGAGAGCCAGTTGAAAAACAGGAACTTGGTCGGCTTCGAGAAAGCAGAGTCCAAATAGACCTGGTGGTAATAATTGTACAGCGAGTCCCGTTGGCCTCCGGTGGCGCCCATGGCGGCCACTTTCTGTTCGGCTTTTTGGGCCACTTCCCGCTCCACGTTGTTCGTGGGAATCAACAGCAACAATTGATAAAGGCTGACGATCAGGAACAGTATCGTAAAAAAGCGGACAATACCTTTGCCTTGCATGGATTGTAGTTATGGATTCATTTACAATAAGATACACTACACGCTTTTGAAAAAGCGCCTGCAAATATAGTGAAGTTTCTTTTTTGGGCCATTTATTGAGAAAAAAGAAAAAAGAGTATGGAAAGGGCGTCCGTTCAAGGATGACCGTCGGGGGCGATTTTTTTTACAAAAAAGAATACCTTAGCGAAAAAAAATTTCGACCGAGTGGGCACCATGAAACACGCACGGCTCCTTTTTTTCTGCCTGATCTTGTTGCGGAGCGCGATCTGCTCCGCGCAGTCCGACGCGGCCAAGGATTATTTTTCGCGGGGCGATGCCCTGATGGCCGAAAAACGATATGCCGATGCGTTGGTCGCCTATGATTCGGCCGCTTTGTCGGGCGGCGCGGGCTTCGATCTGTCGTACAACACCGGCGTGGCGGCCTATCGCACCGGACGATCGGGCCTGGCCGCCCTGCACTGGGAGCGGGCCCGCCGCTTGCGTCCGGCCGATGCCGATGTGCGGCACAACCTGCGCGTGGCCTACGCCCGGGCCAAAGACGGCCTGCAAGATCCGGAGGACACGGCCTGGATCCGCCTGCGCGATTTGGCCGGGGCCGACGGTTGGGGTTGGGCCGCCCTGTTGCTCGCCTTTGCGGGCGCGGCCGGGCTGGCGGGTTTCCTGTACTTGCCCCCTGACAAAAAACGGCTTTGGGCCGGAACGGCCGGCAGCGCGGCGCTGCTGTTGGCCCTGTGCTGTTTTTGGCTGGCCCGCGCGCAGAGCCTCCGCGGCGAGGGCCGGTATGTGGTGGTGGTGGCCCCCCGTGCGGTCCTGCTCACCGCCCCCGATGCCGCTGCCACCCCCTTGGACACCTTGCGGGAAGCCGCCAAACTACCCCTGCTCGACCGCTTCGGCGGATACTACCAAGTGGCGCTGCCCAACGGAGAAGAACCCTATGTCGAGGCCGACAAGGTGGGCGTGATCTGACCCGGAGGCCGATCCGGAGCCTTTTTTCCCTTTCCAATTTTTTGCCTTATGCGCCTGGACATCTTGGAAAACACTTACATCCGTTCAAACCCCTACGATGTGGGCGAACCGCTGGGCGTGCTGTATTCCGGGGCCGTCGTCGAGGCGGAGCAACATCCCGTGACGGGCCAAGAGCCCTCGTACAGCAACGGCGCGCCCGAAAACCGCTGGTACAAGGACGCCTACCGCGACTGGTACTACTGGGCGGGCAGCGTGCGGCCTTTGGAGCCGGATGCCCAAGCTCCGAAATTGCCCGATTATCGGACGGTCTTCCCGCTGCCGGGCTCTTGGTACCGGGGCAACGGCCGCGGCATTAAGATCGCGGTGGTGGACACGGGCTTCGATCTCGGGCACCCCGGGTTGGCGGGCTTCCGCAGGGCGGGCCGCTGTTTCGATCTTTCCGCCATGACGCGCACGCAGGGATACTCCGGCAACGGCTCCGACAGCGTGGCTCCCGACCGCCCCGACGATTACCACGGCACGGAATGCGCCGGGATCTTGGCCGGCCTGGCCCCGGAGGCAGATCTGTATTTTTTCAAGGTCCGCGAAAACCGGCTGCTGCAACTGCTGGAAGCGCTCTCCATCGCCTCGGCCAAGGGCATCCGCCTGATCTCGGTCAGCCTGGCCTACGACGACGTGTTTCGGCTCGGCGAGGACTACGCCGAGCTACGGAGGCTTTTCACGGCCCAGCAGCAGAAAATGGGCGGCGATACATTGCTGCTCTCCTCCGTCAACAACCCGGAATCCCACTTGGAAGTCCTCAACGATGTGCCTTTCCCGGCGTGTTGGAAACCGGTTTCGCTGGCCGTGGGAGCCGTTGACCGGAATTTTTTGTCGAAATACCCCCGAAAGCCGGCCCTCTCGCCCGCCCTCGACGTGCTGACAGTCTATCAACGCCCCTTTCCGGTGGCGGCCCCGGGCGGGAAGATCCGCGATGCGCGCCACTCCAGCAGCTACGCCGCTGCCTTCCTCTGCGGCATGGTCGGCCTCGGCGCCTCCGCGATGGCCTCGGGCGGCGACAGCACATCTCCTCCCCTGTCGGCTCTTTTCCAAAAACTTTCCGAAGCCATGCTGCCGTACGATACGGCGGCCCAATCCGCCCTCGACCAGCAAAAAATGCTGTTCATCAACCCCCAAACCTGATCGGCTCACGATCGCTACCGACCTACTTATATGTACAGATGCATTGCGGCTATGCTCTTGGTTTTTCTCCCGATCGTTTCCCGGGCACAGTTCGCTCTTGAATCGGCAGAAACGCTGTTGGAACTCCTGTCGGTCAACGAAGAAGGCGCCAAGCCCGTCGCCGAACTGACGCTCGACGAAACGGCCGCGGCCATTTTGGTGGCGTTCGACGACAGCCTGTCGGCCCTGCCCGCCCGATCGGTCACGTATGTGGACATTTTCGCGCGGTATGACCGAAATCCTTTTGTGAACGACCGTCCGAGCGCGCGGATCCGATTGGTCAAGGGGCAAAGGGGCATCGAAGGGCTGGCTGTCAAATCGCCCGCGCCACTCCTCGGCGGCGGGATGCTCGGCATGTCGGTGACCGGACTCGCCGACGGACTGGCCAAGTTTCTGGTCAAGCGCACCAAGCAGGAACTCAACGAAATGTTCTTCCGCCAGCTCCACCGCGCCTTGGGCGACCATGCGGAGTTCGGGGCCATTTTCCCCGACACGCGGCACGCGCTGACCACCATAGGAGGACAGATATCGCAGCTCGACGGCTATATCGGGATGCTGCGCGAAGCGGCCCGCAGCGATTTCCGGAAGCTGCCCGGACGTCTGTCGGGCGTGCTGGCCAACCGAGATTGGATAGCGGATTCCACGGCCCGTACCGTGGCCGTGGGAATGTTCGCCTCCGCGCAATTGCTAGTGGAAGGACGCCCCCTGCCCGAACTGATCGACCGCCTCGCAGACGGACGGCTGGTCCAAGATCCGGAACTCAGCGGCGCCTTCCGGACCCTCCGCTCATTTTCCGAAGGATTCCGCAGTTCGACCGCACCGGAGGGATCCCACTGGCTCCCTTTCGACCGCGTGCGGGCGATGCTGGACGAAGGCGACAACCGCGGCTACCAACTTTTCCTGGGCCTGCTGTACCAGCGATACGCCGAGACGCCCGTCGGTGGCGGGCGCACTTTCGGCCAACTGCTGTCCGACAAACAAGCCGATCTGACGGCGCTGAAGGGCTTGCTGTTGCGGTTGGCCGAACTCTCCGACCGTGCCCAAGGACAGACCGCGGCCCGCCGGGAGCTCCTGCGCAAGGCGGCCCCCGAGGAAGCGGACCTGTCGTCGGAATCCACCGCCCTGGAAACCTGTTTGGAGGTGCTCGCCGTTTCCGAAGACCTGCACGGCCTGCTGCGCGCCGGCAAAGCGCCGGGCACGGCCGACAAAAGCCTTCTGCAAAAAGCCGTCGCCACGCTGCGCCTCGCCGCGTCCCTCGAAACGCAGGTACGGCAAAAACGATACGCTTCGTCCGTGGTGACGGTGCTCGATGTGGCGCGGCTGTGGCTGAAAAACACGGCGGCCCAACAGCCCATCCTGCGCCTCGGATCTTTTTTGGCCGCCCTCGCCGATGCAGAAAGTTCCGATCAGGTGGCGGCCGCCATCGAGGCTTTCGCCCTGCCGCCCGGCAGCGCTACCCTGAAAAAACAGACGGCTTTCAGCATCGGCCTCAACAGTTATGTCGGTGCTTATTACGGGCAAGAGTTCGTGCCGGGCTCCGCTCCGCAAAACGGCGCCCTGGGCCTGAATTCTCCCGTCGGACTCTCGTTCAACTGGGGCTGGCAATGGGGCAAGACCCGTTCTGACAAACCCATCTGCGCCTCGGTCAGCGCCCTGTTTTCGGCCATCGACATCGGCGCGGTGACGGCCTATCGTTTCCGCGACAGCACGGCCCAAGAACTGCCAGCCATCAAACTCGGCGACATCTTGTCGCCCGGCGCATTCTTGGTCCTCGGGCTGCCCGGCGCGCCGATCTCCCTGGGCGGCGGGCTGCAATACTGCCCCACGCTGAAATCCGTCGGGCAGGCGCCGGGCGCCGGAAACCTGCTCCGCTGGTCGGCCTTTATCGGTGTGGACATCCCGATTTTCCACCTGTACAACCGCCAGCGGAAAAAATGAGACGGCTGATCCGATCGGGCGCAACGCGATCGGAGATCGGTAAACTCAAAATTGTCATTATCCCAAAATTGTCATTATAATTTTTTGATCTGCTCAATTTAGGCCTTTTTTAGACTTTTTCATCGGTAGCGTTTGGGCTGTTCGTTGGATGATTTGTTCCTTGTTGGACTTACTTTTTCTTTTTCTTCTTCCCAAAAAGAAAAAGAAACCAAAGTAAATCCCGATCAAATCCGGCGCCAGCGCGAGTCTTTTGTTCGCGGACGCGAAAAAAAACTCGATTTGCGGGGCAATGTTTCGGCCTCGGATCGACCTCGTTTGCCGCAGATCATCCAACAGGTTTTTCGCTCAGGCCCGCTACCAAAAGCCGCGCTGTCGGGATTTGCTCGAAGGCCGGCTGGGCCGTAAGAAATTCTTACAGGTCGTTCTTTGATTTTCGCCAATCCTTTTCGTACTTTTATAATTGAATTTCAAATATTTATGCTCTACTATTTCTAATGGCCGCCATTAGAAATTTTTCCCAATGACAATTTTGGGATAAAAAATACAGGTTCGGAGGCTGGGGGCGAAATAGCACCGCCACGGAAAAAAGCGACCTTTTGGCCGAAATCGCGCTCTTGCGGTGCGTGCCCGGACCGACTTAGAAGGGATTTTCGAAGCCTTTGCCAGAGCTTCGCCCAAAAGTCCCTCTCTTGACGGAAAAAGGCTACTTTTGCACCTCTGTTTACACTTCGGCAATGACCGATTTTTGTTCCTGCACACCTTATCGGGAAGACCGCGAACCGCACCATCGATGAAAAGTGTCGTTATTATACCCACTTACAATGAGTTAGAGAACATCGAGCGCATCGTCGGCGCCGTGATGGCCCAGCCTTGTTCGCTCGATGTGCTGGTCGTGGACGACGGTTCGCCCGACGGGACCGCAGATGTGGTACGCAAGCTGCAGACGGTTTTTGCGAACCGGCTTTTTCTCGAGGAAAGAAAGGGCAAGTTGGGCCTTGGAACGGCGTACATACATGGGTTCCGCTGGGCCTTGGCGCACGGCTACGATTTCGTTTTCGAAATGGACGCCGATTTTTCGCACGATCCCAACGATCTTCCCAGACTTCTCGAGGCCTGTCAAGAACCCAAGGTCGGATTGGCCATCGGCTCGCGCTATGTCAAGGGCGGCCGACTGCAGAACTGGCCTCTGATCCGGGTATTGATTTCCCGCGGTGCCTCGGTTTATGTGCGCCTTGTCACCTGCATGCCGGTAAAGGATCCCACAGCCGGTTTCATCTGCTACCGCCGGGAAGTCCTCGAAAAATTGGATTTGGACCGGATCCGTTTCGTGGGATACGCTTTCCAGATCGAAATGAAATTCGCCGCCCGCTGCCTTGGATTCCGGATCCGCGAGGTGCCCATCACCTTCAAAGACCGCCTCGTGGGCGTCTCCAAAATGAGTACCCGTATCTTCAACGAGGCGTTCTTCGGGGTGCTGAAAATGAAGTGGCGGAGTTTTTTCCAGAGCTACGAAAAAAAATAAGGAACCGCGGCCAGTGCGAATCGCTTTTAGAGGAGTTTCCAAACAAAAAGAGCAACTATTTTTCCAAACAAAACAAACAACCCATGCTACAGGAATCGGCCGGTATTTTTTTGCTCGACAAAGAGCATCGCCTCTTGGTGGCCCATCCCACGAAACAACGGCCCGACCGTTGGAGCATCCCGAAGGGCCGCCCCGACGCGGGCGAGTCCCATCTGCAGACTGCTATCCGGGAAACTTTCGAGGAAACGAACATCCGTATCCCGCACGATGTGGCCCATCACGCGTTGGCGCACCAAGAAGGCCAGGTACAGTTGTTGATCACTTTCTTGGTGCTGGAAAGCGAAAATCCACTACTCGATTGGGGCCGCTTCGATCTGTGCTGCCATTCCATGACCCCGGGCGGGTACCCCGAAATGGAGGATTTCCAGTGGATATCGCTCGATCGCGCCGAAGTGGAGCTGCTGCGGACCCAGCGCAAGTGCATTCCCGAGATCCGGGCCATCTTGGCCGGCGGGTGATCAGCGCCGGTTTTTGAAAAAAGCCAGCAGCGCGTTGGTGTATGGCCGATCGGTATAGAGGCTCAACTGGGAGGCGCCTGCTTCCGCGAAAGATTTTGAAAAATACACCCGGCGTTCGCGCTGCTTTTTTTCCCAGTCCGAACGGGTCGCCGGGTCGCCCAGATCGGTCCAATGCGTCCGGCCGGTTTCTGCGTCGGTGAGCAGGGCGAGGCCCGCGGCGGGGAGTATTTCTTCGCCCGGATCGGTCAGGCGGATGCCGATGAGGTCGTGCTTGCGGGCCGCCTGCCGCAACGCGCGCTCGTAGCCGGAAGTCCGGAAGTCCGACAGCACGAAACAGATGCTGTGTTTTTTCAACACCCTGTTCAGATACTCCAAAGCCCCCGTCAGATCGGTGCCTTTTCCCGTGGGCCGCAGGTCGAGCAGCTCCCGGATGATCCGCAGCACCTGGGTGCGCCCTTTTTGCGGGGCACGAACTTTTCGATGCAGTCCGAAAAAAACAGCACCCCGACCTTGTCGTTGTTGGTCGTGGCCGAAAAAGCCAAAACGGCGGCTATCTCGGCGATCAGTTCGTTTTTGAACTGACGCCCCGTGCCGAAAAAAGATGAACCGCTGGCATCCACCACCAACATCATCGTCAATTCCCGCTCCTCTTCGAACACCTTGATGTGCGGCGTGCCGGTTCGAGCGGTCACATTCCAGTCGATGGACCGCACATCGTCGCCGTACTGGTATTCCCGCACCTCGCTGAACGACATGCCGCGGCCCTTGAACACGGCGTGGTATTCGCCCGAGAACAGGTGGTTGCTCAGGCCTTTGGTCTTGATTTCGATTTTGCGCACCTTGCGCAGCAGATCGGAGGTCTCCAAGGGAAATCTTCGGGGAAATTCGGTTTCGGACCAAAAACGGTCCGCGGCCCAAAAATAGCAAATCGCGGCTAAACCCTCGCTCCGACCTTTCAACCCAAAATTGTCATTAGACTTCTTTGATCTGCCCAATTTGGGACTTTATTAGACTTTTTCAGCGGTAGCGTTTGGGCAA
>JBEIJQ010000012.1:0-35767 GCA_040380145.1 Lewinellaceae bacterium
GGCGCCGGATTTGATCGGGATTTACTTTGGTTTCTTTTTCTTCTTCCCAAGAAGAAAAAGAAAAAGAAAGGCCATTCAGGAACAAAACACCTTGCGAACTGCCCAAACGCTACCGCTGAAAAAGTCTATAAAGACCCACATTGAGCAGATCGGAAAAAGTCTAATGACAATTTTGGGTTGAAAACGAGCGGGTGAAACAATCATTTCACCCGCTCGCAACTACCGTGGCCCACGATCTTGGTTTGGTCTATCTACCGTGGCAGGCCTTGAATTTTTTGCCGCTGCCGCAGGGGCAAGGATCGTTTCGGCCCACTTTGGGATCGGCGTTGACCACCGGCACCGGCCGTGGCTTGGCCGGCTGTTCTTGGCCGTCGCCATTGGGATCTTCATCCGGTTCCGCGGCGCGGTTGGTGGCGGTGGGCACGTTCTGCGTCCGTTGTTTGGGCGCTTGTCGGGCTTGGCGAACATCGCTTTCTTGGGCGATGGGTATTTTGCCGTTGAACAAAAAGGAGGCTATGTCGCGGCGCAGGTGTCCGATGAGATATTCGAACTGGAGGTAGGCTTCTTTTTTGTAGATCACCAGCGGATCTTTTTGCTCTGTGTAGGCGGAGGTCTGGACGGAGTCCTTCAATTCGTCGAGCAGGCGCAGGTGGTCTTTCCATTCGTGGTCGATGAGGGCCAGCACGATGTTTTTCTCCACGGAGCTGCGCAGGTTGGCCCCCTGCGATTCGAGTGCTTCCCGCATGTCCAAAGCCACTTCCAGTCCTTTTTTTCCTTCGGCGAACGGTACTGCTATTCGTTCGAATTGATTGCCCTGAGTACTGAAAACATGCTCGATCACGGGCATGAGCAACCCGGTCCTTTCTTGCCAAACGGCATCGTAGCGATGCATGAGGGCTTCGTACAGCCGCTCGTACAGATCGCTGGATTTGACCGAGGGCGCCATGTAGGTCGCTTTGTCGAATGGAGGGTCTATCCCGAAAAGGAGCAGCAGATCGTTGCTGAAATCGTCGAAATTGCCGGAGCGGTTTTTCTCTATGAGTTCTGACCCGAGTTGGAAGAACATGTCGCTGATATCGACGCTCAGACGGATTCCGTTGAGTGCGTTGTTGCGCATACGGTAGATGGCTTCGCGCTGGACATTCATCACATTGTCGTAGTCGAGCAGGCGTTTGCGGACCCCGAAATTGTTTTCCTCGACTTTTTTCTGTGCCCTTTCGATGGAGCTCGTCACCATTCCGGCCTGGATGACATCGCCTTCTTGGTGGCCGAGCTTGTCCATCACCCCGGCGATCCGTTCGGAGCCGAACAGGCGCATGAGGCGGTCTTCGAGTGATACGAAGAACTGGGAACTGCCGGGGTCGCCTTGACGGCCGGCGCGACCACGGAGCTGACGGTCCACGCGGCGGGAATCGTGACGCTCGGTGCCGATGATGGCCAATCCGCCGGCTTCTTTCACGCCGGGGCCGAGTTTGATGTCGGTTCCGCGGCCTGCCATGTTGGTAGCTATGGTCACCTGTCCAGTGCGTCCAGCTTCTGCCACAATGTCGGCGTCCCGTTGGTGGTGTTTGGCGTTGAGTACATTGTGGGGGATTTTCCGCATGATCAGCACGCGGCTGATCAGTTCGGACTTTTCGACCGAGGTGGTTCCAACGAGCACCGGACGGCCTTTTTGCTGGAGTCCGTCGATTTCGTCCACGATGGCGTTGATCTTTTCCCTTTCCGTTTTGTACACCTTGTCATCGAGATCTTTGCGGATAATCTGCCGGTGTGTTGGAATAACTGATACATCCAGTTTGTAGATGTCCCAAAATTCCTGAGCCTCGGTTTCCGCCGTTCCGGTCATGCCCGCGAGTTTGTGGTACATGCGGAAAAAATTCTGCAGAGTAATGGTCGCGTAGGTCTGGGTGGCCTTTTCGATTTTTACATTTTCCTTGGCTTCTATGGCTTGGTGCAGACCGTCGGAATAGCGTCGGCCTTCGAGTATGCGACCCGTCTGTTCGTCTACGATCTTCACCAGTCCATCCATCACCACATACTCGTCCTCTTTTTCAAAGAGCGTGTAGGCTTTGAGCAGCTGGTCGAGGGAGTGGATGAGTTCGCTTTTTTCTTGGAAGTGGCGGAGGAGTTTTGCTTTTTCTTCGTCTTGCTGGGCTTTTTCCATTCCGGAGCTTTCGATTGCAGCCATTTTGCCTGCCACATCGGGCAGCACGAAGAGCTCGGGGTCTTCGCCGGAGCGGGTGATGAAATCCAATCCTACTTTTTTGAATTGGACGCTGCGCTGTTTTTCTTCGATCACGAAATAAAGCGGCTCGTCCACGAGGGGCATGTTGCGGGCTTGTTCCTGCAGGTAATGGTTTTCGGTTTTTACCAACAGTGCCCGCATGCCGGGTTCGCTGAGGAATTTGATCAGGGGCTTGAATTTGGGCAGTGCGCGGTGGGCGCGCAGGAGCGCCAGTCCGCCTTGACCCTCGCCGTTGCCCGTTTTACCTTCGGCGATGAGCTGTTTGGCCTCTTGGATGTATCGAATGGCCAGTTGCTTTTGTTTTTCGTACAGTTGCTCGATACGGGGCTTCAACCCTTGAAAGAGCTGGGTCTGGTCGTCTTTTCCGACCGGGCCGGAAATGATCAGCGGGGTTCGGGCATCGTCGATGAGCACCGAGTCCACTTCGTCCACCATGGCATAGTGGAACTTCCGTTGGACGGTTTCCTCGATGCTGCGCGCCATGTTGTCGCGCAGGTAATCGAAACCGAATTCGTTGTTGGTGCCGTACACGATATCGCAGGTGTAAGCATCTTTTCTGCCCGGGGAATGGGGCTGGTGAAGGTCTATGCAACCCACGGTGAGGAGGAGGAACTGGTGCAGGGGGCCCATCCATTCTGCGTCGCGCCGGGCGAGGTAGTTGTTGACCGTCACGATGTGCACCCCGAGGCCGGACAGGCCGTTGAGGTAGGCGGGCAGGGTGGAGACGAGGGTTTTGCCTTCGCCCGTGGCCATTTCGGCGATTTTGCCCTGGTGGAGCACGATGCCGCCGTGGAGCTGGACATCGTAGTGCACCATGTTCCAGGTCACTTGGGTGCCGGCGGCGGTCCAAGAGTTGGACCAGACGGCCTTGTCGCCTTCTATGCGCACGAAATCCTTGTTTTGGGCTGCCAGGACAAGGTCGTGCTGGGTGGCGGAAACGACGATTTCCGTGTTTTCCGAGAAACGGCGGGCGGCTTCTCGCACGACGGCGAATGCCTCCGGCAGGAGTTCCATCAGCAATTCCTCAAGGAGTTTGTCGCGTTTCTTTTTCAGCTCGTCCACCTCGTCGAAAAAGCGCTGTTTTTCTTGCACGTCGCTCGTTCTGGCTGCGTCCTCTTCGGCCGAGCGTATGTCGTGGTCTATGTCGGCCAAGTGGTCGGAGAGGAATTTCCTGAACTCCACGGTCTTGTTGCGCAGGTCGTCGTTGGAGAGTCTTTTGAGTTCTTCGGTGAAAGCGTTGATTTCATTGATCAATGGCGCCAGGGCCTTTTTTTCACGGTCTTCTTTGCTGCCGAATATTTTTTTCAGGATACCAAACATCTGCCGGGGTTTTGATGTGTCAAGAATGGCCCAAAAATAAGCTGATTTTGGGGATAAAAAGCGATTTGTCGAGCAAAATAAGGGCCAATCGCAAAAGCGACAGAACGGCAGTCGGGCTTGGAATTTTCGGACACGGGTAGCAATGGTAATTTGGGGAAATCGCGTTACTTTTGCCCGCGATATCATCCACACCTTATCCAAAAATTTTTTACATCGATGACCGCTCGCGATTTTATCATGAACCTGGCCACGCGTTTCAATCCCGAGGCCGTTCCCAACGCAGATTCCGTTTTCCATTTCAAGATTTCCGGTGACGGCGGCGGCGATTTTACCGCCAGCGTGAAGGAGGGCGTTTGCCAAGTGGCCGAGGGCCTCAACGGCGACCCCAAGTGCGTGGTCACCACCTCGGATACTACGCTGGTGGACATCGTGACGGGCAAGGCCAATGCGCAGATGGCTGTTTTCACGGGTAAGCTGAAAATCAGCAACTTAGGGGAGATGATGAAGTTCGCCAAGCCTTTTGGCCTGATGTGAACCGTCAAAAGTCCACGCGGAAACGGAGGTTGACACGGCCCGATGTCAGATAGTTCGGGATCGCGTAACTGATGTTGGAAAAATCCTTGACCCATGTGTTCGAGGCCGCGTTGGACACCTGCAGGAGGTTGAACACCTCCAAGCTCAGCCACATTTTCTTGATGTGCCGAAGGAAAGGTCCCGGGTTCCGGGTCTTTTTGCCTTCGGCACGTCTTTTTTCCCACTGGTCGCGGTTCCACAGCGAGGCGGAAAAGCCGATGTCCACGCGGTGGTAGGGCGAAAACCGATAGGTGTTGCGGTACTCCACATTGTTGCCGGGCACGCCGAAGGGCAGTCCGGTGCCAAGGGTGAGTGCCAAATTGACGCGAAGCCATTTGGCCTTCGGGAGATAATCTTGGAAAAACATGGACAGGATCATCGCTTGGTCGGTGGGCCTGGCCACGTCGCCCACGGGAGTGCCGAGGGAGTCGCCGAGGGAGCGCACGCGGTGGTCCACGCCGTCGAACCGCTCGCGGGTGCGCAGGAATCCGAGGTTGATCCACGATTCCGCCTCGGGTACGAGCTCGCCGTTGAGGCGCAGATCGAGACCGGCGGCATAGCCCTGCGCCAAATTGTCACCGTAATATCGGACGCGCACATTGTCCACATCGAAAGGAATATTGTCCCACAAGTGTTTGTAGTAGCCTTCAGCGATGAATTTGAACTTGCGCCCTCCCCACATGCTGAAATCCAAGGCCACGCCGCCCACGGCGTGGATGGATTTCTGGGCGCGCACATCGCGGTTGATCACCCCGAGCTGGTTGCGCAGTTCGCGATAAAAGGGCGGCTGGTAATAGGCCCCGACGGCCAATTTGTAGGTGACGCCCTCGAGTTTTCGGGTGCTGTCGCGCGGGATGCGGGGCGAGTAAAAAAACTGCGCTCTCGGAGTGACGTACACCTCGCGGTTGAGGTCCCACCAGCCGGCGCGGAGGCCCATGACCAAGCGGATTTCTTTTTTGTCGTCGCTGACGGTCCAAGAATCTTGGAAGAAAGCCGACAGGCGCTGCGAGCGCAGGGCGATATCGGTTTTAACCACATTCGGGAAGATCGTGAATCGGTGGTGTACGGCAGCGTGTAGCCCAACGAGTCGGTGCGCTCCCATTCCTTGAGGCGGTCGTCGATGTCCTCGTGCTGCCAGCGGGTGCCCCATTGCAGGAAATGGCCGTGGGTACGGTTGCCCAGGGTCCCGTTTTTTTTTCTGTACAGCAGATCTGTTTTTTTCTCGAAAGAGCCGATCCAAGAGGCATTGAATACCGTGGCGGTCAGGTAGTTGCGAATGAACTGATGGGTTTCGCCGTAGCCGAGGGTTCCCACTACGCCGCCGAATCCTTCATCGCCGAGCCCGGTCTCGAGCTCGTTGAGGCGATAGTAGGAAATGATGTCCACGCGCTCGTTTTCGCGGGAACGGAAACCCGATGCCATCAGGCGCATGCTGAGGTTTTCCCGGGGCTGCCAGGTGAGGGCGGCCCCATGGGTGGTGGTGGTGAAGTCGCTGACCTCGCCGCCCTCGAAATCGGCCAAGAGCTGGAGGGCGAAGTTGAAAAGTCCCGTGGTGCTGCTCAGGTTGCGCGGCAGGAGCGAAAAGCGGCTGATGTTGTAGTTGCCCAAGTATTCCAACTGCCAACGGCGGCCGAGGTCGTAGGTGAAGTTGGCCTGCAGGTCCCAAAATTCCGGTACATATTCGCCTTTCAGATCCAAGGAACCGAGCAGGTAGCGGGTGCTTTTGTAGCGGGCGCCCAACAGGTAGGTGAACCGCTGCGGATTGGCGTTGCCGCGCTCCTTTTTTTTCACGAAAGCACCTTCCAAATGAGCGGAGGCGCCCAAAAAACTGGCTTCGGCGGAGGCGCCGAACTTTTCGGGCCTTTTGTATCGGACATCCAGCACCGACGAGAGCTTGTCGCCGTAAAGGGCTTGGAAACCGCCCGACGAAAAGGTCAGGGCACGGGTCAGGTTGGGATTGGGAAAGGTGAGTCCTTCTTGTTGGCCGGTACGCACCAAGAAAGGCCTATAAATTTCGAAACCGTTGACATACACGAGGTTTTCGTCGTAATTTCCTCCCCGGACGGAATACTGGGAAGTGAGTTCGCCGCCCGGGCCCGCACTGACGCCGGGCGCCAGGTACTGGAGCACTTGTTCGAGGCTGCCCGTCGTGCTGGGATAGCGCTCGATGTCCTTGGGGGTGATGACCAGACCGCCGATCTCGGAGCGGGAGATCACATCCACCACTTCGACGGCCATCAGTTCGTTGAGTTCGGAGAGTTGTACGTCGAGTTGTACCGCCTCGTCCTTTTTGAGCTCCAGTTTTTTTCGGAGCAACTGATGGCCGACGAACTCGAAATCGAGCGCGATCGGGCGGTTGGCAGGCACGACGATGCTGTATCGTCCGTCGTCTTCGGTCAGCACGCGGATCTCGGTGCCGTCAATCGATACAACGGCGCCCGGCAGTCCCTCGCCCGCGCTGCCCCTGACGGTACCGACGACGGTGCCGGTGGCTTGCCCAAGGGCGTTCCCGGCCCCCATCAGGGCCAAAAAGAAAACGAGCGGTCGCAGGCACCGGTTGATCATGGAGTTCGGGGCAAGAGGTTTGGAAAAAAAAGTCGGGATCGGAGGTCAGAGCTGCTTTTCGAGCGGTATGCGCTTGAAGCGTTCGATGGCGTCGCGGGGATCTTCGGCGCGAAAAACGGCGTTGCCGGCCACGAGCACATCGGCGCCGGCTTCCAAGATCGCCTCGGCGTTGTGGAGGCCCACTCCGCCGTCCACTTCGATCAGGGTGGGCAGATTGCGCACCAAGGCCATTTCGCGCAGGTCGCGGATTTTCTGGAGGGTGCCGTAAATGAATTTTTGTCCGCCGAAACCGGGATTGACCGACATGAGGCACACCAGATCAAGATCTTCCAAGATATCGGCCACCATCGATACGGGCGTGTGCGGATTGAGGGCCACTCCGGCCTTGGCTCCCAGTTCGCGGATCTGTTGGAGGGTCCGGTGCAGGTGCGTGCACGCTTCGTAGTGCACGGTGATCACGGAGGCCCCCGCTTCGCGGAAAGCGGTCAGGTATTTTTCGGGTTCGACCATCATCAGGTGCACATCGAGGGGCTTGGTGCACAGGCGCGACATGGCCTCGACCAACGGCATCCCAAAGGTAAAGTTGGGCACGAACCGTCCGTCCATCACATCCACATGCAGCCAATCGGCGGCACTGTCGTTGATCAGGGCTATTTCCTCGCCCAGGCGGGCGAAATCGGCGGAAAGGATCGAAGGGGCGAGCAGCATGGGAAAAAACGGTTACGGGTTTTGGGCGTGGGCCGGGGCTTGCGAACCGGCCCAGACCAAGAGCTTGAATTCGGGGGCGTTCATCGCCGCGAGGTTGCCGTATCCGGTGCGCAGGTCGGTCAGGGTCGAGGAACGGTGTTGTTCGCCCTGCCAGATCTCGTACAGGCGGACGACTTTTTTCCGCGGGGCGACGGCGGAGGCAGCATTGGCGTCGGCCACTACCATGCGCACCAGCAGCGGCGAACGGTGGTTCTGGTAGAAAAGATGGTAGCCTTCTTCGCCCGACAGGAGCTCGAGCAGGCCATAACCCTCGGCAAAGAATTGCTCGCCCTCGTCCACCACTTGCGCCTCGAGGGCGTCCAAAAAAGACAGACAATGTTTTTTCAGGTAGGCCATTTCCTCCTGCCCCAAATCCTCCACCACCGGTTCGAAGCGGATCTCCACTTGGTCGTGCAGATCCGAACGGACGAGGGCAGCGGTCTGGATGCGGAGCAGTTCGGCCTCCACAAAAGCATCTATCAGGGCCGATTGGACATTGTTGTACTTGGGGAAGTCGCGGGCGTAACTCTGACGGACCTCTTCCACGGCGTTTTCCAGAAAAAAGCGGGCGGAGGCCAGGTCGCGGTCCACTTCCTCGCCGTCGTGTGTGATGTCCTTGGAAAAAGAACTGCACAGGCGCAGCAGGACTGGCGCGTAATCGTCCAAAAAATCACGTCCCGTGCCGAGGATGATGTTCTGCAACTGCTCGATCAGTTTGTCGGCTCGGTTGCGCAAGGCCAGCAATGGCCAGTGGTCCAAAGGCAGTGAACTGTTGTCGGAAACCTGCAACATCTGGTCTCGGAGCGCCTCGGTTTTTTCCAACAGTTTTTCCAAGAATGCCTTGTGTCCGCTCGTGTCTGGCAGGTTGGGCAGCCAATCGTTCCCGATGGGCTCCACAAAAGAGACGGTTTCAATTTCGGGCACCAAACGGTCGTTTTCCAATTTGATGGTGAAAACGATGGGCTTGTCGATATAGGCCCGGATCAATTGGGCGGCCGACAGGGAGGTCAGGTCGCGTTCGATCTGGCGTTTGAGGGCCCTGCCGCCCATTTGGGCGTCGAAGCCGCGGCGGGCCACCCATTCGATTGCGTCGGGTAGCACATTGAGCATCGTGGTGCGGCGCACGAACCCGTCGCGGCCGAGCAATTCCCGTATCTGCTGGTACGCGATGTCGAGGATGTGCTCCATTCCCAACGGACGGAACACCACGATGCGTCCGATGCGGTTGACGAACTCGGGCCGGAAGAACTTTTCCGCCGCCGACCGGTATGTCTGTTCCATCAGAGCGCCGTCGTTTTTGGAAAAACCGATGCCAGAGGAGGCTTTTTGGGCCCCCACATTGGAGGTCATGATCACCACGGTGTTGGAAAAATCCACGGTCCGCCCCGAACGGTCGGTCAACCGTCCGGCGTCCAAGACCTGTAGGAGCAGGTCGTGCACCTTGGGATGGGCCTTTTCGATCTCGTCCAACAAGACCACGCCGAAAGGGCTGTATCTGACTTTTCCGGTGAGCAGGCCTTCGGGATTCGCGCCGCCGCCGATCAGCCGATCGACGGCGTCCTCGTCGAGGTACTCGTTCATGTCGAGGCGCAGCAGCCGGTCTTCGCCGGTGAACAAAAACTCGTTGAGCACTTTGGCAGCCTGGGTTTTGCCGACGCCCGTGGGACCGATGAACAGGAACGAGCCCAGCGGTTTGTTGGGGTCGTTCAAACGGGCCTTGAAGGTGTGGACGATTTCTTCGAGGCAGCGCACCGCATCGGGCTGTCCGACCAGACGGACTTCGAGGAAAGCGCGCAGATCCGCAGCATCCAGCTCTTCGTTCACATCGGCGAGGCATGGGTTCAGCCCCACGGAGCGGACGAATTCGTCCTGCACCTCTGCCACACCGATGGAGCGGAACTGTTTGCCCGAAACCAGTTGGCGCAAAATGGCGGCCGGGGAGCCAGGCAGGGCCCGGTGGCGGAAGAAACTGCGGTGGAGCTCGAAAATTTTCGACAGGGCCTGCGGATCCACGTGGCAGTGGTGCTCCCGTTCGAGGAGACGGCGCAGTTGGATCAGCATCCGGACCGAAGTGCGCAGGTCCGGCTCGGGCACGCGGAACACCTCGAAGAGATCGGCGAAGCGCCGGTCTTGGTCGCGCACCACTTTCCACTCCTCGTCGGTGGCCAAAACGACCGTTTGGAAACGCCTTTTTTCCAAATAGGGTCTCATCACATCGGCCAGCGCCATGTTGTTTTGGGACGAATTGCCGACACGAAGCATGGCCATCGGATTGTCTATCAGCATTTTGTCGGCCATTTCCCCGCCGCTGAACAGGGGGCGGGCCGACACGTACGACAAAATGGCCTCGAAGCGTTTCTGCCAATGTCCGATGATGCTCATGCCCGCGATCAGGCGATTGGGATCGAAATGCCACATTTTGCACAGGCGATCCGTATCAGTTTGTTTTTGGCCGTCCCGGTAGCGGTAAACGGCCTCGTGCACCAGGGAATGTTTGCCCACTCCGTAAGGTCCCAGCAGGACGATCGGCCGGACCGACCCGTGGTACAGCAACCCATAGAGTTTTTCCACGAGGTCTTCCCGGTAAAATGCCCGCAGAAGTCCTTTGGGATAGGATTCGAACAGGTCCGAACAGGTCTCTTCGGTGGCCGTTTCGCCGGAAAAATTCGAATCTCCCGATATTCCTGCGAGCATTTCCGATAAGTCGGCGGCCAGTTGGATTTCCTGGGTTTGGATGGTCGCTTCAAAGGTCAGTACATCCACGAACTCTTTCTCGGCGGCGCAATACCTTTTGGGTTCGAAATCGGCTTTTCGCTCCTCTTTTTCGGTTTGTAGGCACCGTGCGATCTGCTCCGCTGCATCGGTGAAAATCCCCTCGTGACCGCTCGTGGGATCGGTGGGCAGAAAAAAACGGTCGAATGCCGGCAGGTACCCAAAGGTATTGCCGTTGACTGAAAAAGCGACGGTTGCGTAATCGCCGTCCACTATCGTTTTGCCCAAGTTCCTGTTTACACGGATCTTGCGATACTCGCTGTCGGGGTTGAACATGAACCAAAGCAGGTGGTCCAGATTGTCCCTATCGAACCGGGCCGCTTTCAACCTGTTTTTGATCGTTTCCTGCAACTTCGCCTTGGACTGTTCGTACAATCGGTTTTTGACCGAATGCAGGGGCCTGAACAAGGGTCGGACCGAATAAAAAGAGGTCCGGCCGTCGGTGTACAGGGCGACCAGGATCGGAAGGTTTATGTTGACTAGGGTCTTCATTGCCCGCCGGCATCGCGCAGCCCCGGATCGTCGGGATGGGGCGCGTACGGTTTTTTCTTTTTGCTCAGCACGGTGCGGTAACGCTCAGGGGCCATCCGGATGTCTTGGATAAGCAGTTTGGCATGGGTGATCGTGGCATCGAGATCTTCGGCGAACTGTTTGTCGTTCAGCAGTTTGCCCAAGGTATTGTCGTCGGTCTGCGCTTTGGCCAAGATGATCTGGATGCCGTCGATGGCTTTTTTCACTTTGTCCACCGTTTCTTGCAGGTTGGCCGACAGGGCATTGAAGTTGTCGATGGCGGCATTGGCCTTGCCCATCGTCTGGGTGTTGATCGTCTTGGCGATGCTGTCGGTGCTGCCGATGATACTGCCGATGCGGACGGAGTTGTCGCGCAACTGTTTGGAAAGCACGGCCAGATCGTCGAGTGCGGTCACCAGGTCGGGAGAGGCCTTGGCGATGGTCTGGTCGAGTTTGGCGGTGATGCGGTTGATGTTCTCCAAACTGCCGCGCAGGTTGCGCATCACGCCGCCGATGCCCGCCTCGGACACTTCGGGCAGGGTTCCCGCCACCACGGAATCCAGTTTCAAGGCTCCGGCGTCCATGGCCATGGTGAGCTGGTTGCGCAGGTCGCCCAGCAAGGGACGGATGGCGTTGCCCACATCGCCGAAAAAGCCCCCTGCTGCCTCGCCCTTGAGGGTGTCGCCCTCGACGAGGCAATCGCCGCCCGAACAGTCTTTTTGGAACAATAGGGCCACTTCCATGCCCATCATGATGCTGGGCTGGTAGATGCGTGCCACCGCCGAACGGGGGATTTTCGTGGTGCGGTCGAGGTTGAAAGTGGCCAACAGCCGGCCCGTCATCGCCCCGTTGACCACTTGGGGCTGCAGATCCGCCACCACTCCGACCTGGAAACCGTTCATCCGAACGGGAGAGGAGACCGTCAGTCCGTCGCTGCGTTCATAGACGGCGTACACCACCATTTTTTTGTTGAAAAGGTCGCGTCCGCGGAGATAATTGTAACCGTAGATCAAAATGGCCAAGGCTACCACCCCGAGCAGGCCGACTTTGGTTTCGTTGGAGAGTTTCATAAGAAAAGTTGTGCGAAAAGGGCGCCCCAAGAGCGGGCCGTGCATTTCCAGAAAGGTGCGAAGATAGTATATTTTGCGTTCGCACTGATCGAAAAGACCTCAAAATGCTCGCCCGAAAACTGTACATTTGCCGCCGCGCAAAACTTGGCAAAACCGTATGATCAAAATAGTCGAATGTCCGCGCGACGCGATGCAAGGCATCAAGTCCTTTATACCGACCGAAGAAAAAACGGCCTATCTCAACACGCTCTTGAGAGTGGGTTTCGATACGCTGGACTTCGGCAGTTTCGTCTCCCCGAAAGCCATCCCGCAGATGCGCGATACCGCCGAACTGCTAGACGGGCTCGACCTCGACGGATCCGAGACACGACTGCTGGCTATCGTGGCCAATCTGCGCGGTGCAGAGGAAGCGGCGGCTTTCGAACAAATCAGTTGCCTCGGCTATCCGTTCTCGATCTCCGAAACTTTCCAGTTGCGCAACACCAACGCCACCATCGCCGAATCGCTGGCCCTCGTGGACGAAATCCAGACGATCTGCCAGCGTTCCGGCAAAGAAATGGTCCTGTACCTCTCGATGGGCTTCGGAAATCCCTACGGCGATCCGTGGAATGTGGACATCGTCCAAAGTTGGGTGGATCGCTTCGCCGATCGGGGCATCCGGATCCTGTCGCTGTCCGATACCGTGGGCATGGCCACCCCCGAAACCGTCGCCCATTTGTTTGCCAACCTGATCCCGCCCTATCCCGAGGTGGAGTTCGGCGCGCACCTGCACACCCGCCCCGAGAACTGGCGCGAAAAGATCGAGGCGGCCTACGCCCATGGCTGCAAGCGCTTCGATGCCGCGCTCAAAGGTTTCGGCGGCTGCCCCATGGCCAAAGACGATCTCACCGGCAACATGCCCACCGAAAACCTGTTGGCCTTTTTCCGAGAAAAAGGCGAAGACCTCCGGCTCGATCGCCCCGCTTTCGATCGCTCTATGCAGATCGCGGCCGAACTTTTCACGAAATATGCCTGATCGCCAGAGGGCTGTCAGGTGCGCCCCTTATTCCTGTTGTTGCTTTTGACGGATTTTCTTTTTTTTGAGAAAAAAGGAAAAAACAATCACCAAACACTGCACCGATCGGGCGTTCGAGACGAACGCCCGATCGGTGCAGTGGTAAAGAGAAATTTCCTCCCAATCCGCTACTTTTTGGCCACCCTGACCCGGATCCCTTCGCTGTGGGCGGTGAATTCCGGTGCGTACATGCTCTGGATGGTGCAGATGCCCGTGGAAAAATCGCCGGCGTGGGTCACGCGCAGCGGATATTCGAAAACGAAGGTCCCTTTGGGCAGGTAGCCGATAAAGAAGTTGGACGACAGGTCGCGGGTGCTTTCGAAATATCCCATGCCACCCTGCCATTGGTACTGGCTGAGCACGTTCAAGGGTTCGAAACCGGCCCCGCGCATGTCTTTCAGGTGTACATATTCCATTTCGCGGTCCACGCGCAGCACGATGCGCACTTTCACCAGATCGCCGACCGTGAGCGGTGTGTTGGCATCCAAGGGCACGAGCTGTGGGCCCCGATCGGTGTTGATTTCCTTGAACAGTTTTTTGTCCAATTGCAAGGGCGTTTCCTTGAAGCGGGTGATCTTGTCGAGCTGTTCGAAATACTGCCAATAAACGGCTCCCCATGCGGGGTTTTTGTTGGGGTTTTGTACGGTGATCTGTCCGAGTTCGGTCCGGATTTCGCCGGCGTTCCAGGTTTTTTGGAAATGCCCGGTCCCGGCTTCCTTGGGGATGGCGGCCACATCGAGCGGGGCCCCGCCGAGGGTGATCTCTACCGGCAGATCCACGGCGAGCCAGTTGTCGCCCTTCAGCAGCAGGGCATAGACGGCTGCGGCGGTTCCTTTGGTGGTTTCCCATCGGTTGGTCTGCTTGTTTTTCAGCAGCCAGATTTTCATGGCCTCGACGCTCTGGTCGTCCCGGGCCACTTCGTCAAAGACCTCGATCATCAGCGACTGCGTTTCGATGGGCATTTCGTACCAGTACCAGCTGAAATCGGCCTTCCAGTACATGCCCTGTTCCTCGTCTTGGAGGGCCCTTTGCTTCAAGGAGGCCACGATTTTGGTCGCCACTTCTTTCGGGCCGTTCCGGTGGAGGGACAACGCCAGCAGCCCTTGTGCGTAAGGGGCCCGTTTGTTCCACCATTGGGCGGCCTGCCCGAGATAGTAGGTGTGTACTTTTTGGGCTTCTGCCGACAGGGGGATGATTTGTTGAACGCCCTTGGCGCCTTCGAGGAAAAAGCTGCGGGCGTACAACCAATGGATGGCCAGGTGGCCGAGTTGGTCTTTGTCGAGATCTTGAGGCTGGATATCGTTGTACCGTTCGACCATGCGATCGTCGGTGTAGCGCACCGCTTTTTCGAGCAGTTGCGCCAGGGCGGGGTGTTCTTGGAGCACGGGCACGCCCAAGCGGTCCAAGTGTCCGATGCCCTCCACGAGGTACTGGGTCATGTAGGGGTCGTCGGGGCCGCCCGCAAACCAGCTGAAGCCGCCGCTCGGCAGTTGACGCTCGACGAGCTTGTCAACGGCCCGACCGAGTTCGTCTGACATGCGGTTGAGGTCGAAGAGCAGTCCGATGCGCTGTTTTTGCTGGGCTTCGTCGCCGGACTCCAACACCCACGGGGTTTCTTCCAACAGGGCTGATTTCAGGGCCTCGTTTTTGGCGAGGGGGGGATTCCAGGGCGTCGGTGTTTTTCCAGCGCTCGAAAATTTCGCGGATACGGGGCTGGCTGTTGGCCACCGTTCGGGCGAGACTGTTGGCGTAAAAGCGGTTGAAGAGCTGTTCGGTGCACTCGTACGGATATTCCATCAGCATGGGCAGGGCCTGCACGGCGTACCAGGCCGGGTTGGAGGTGAAATCCAGCGTGAAGCGGTGGTTGAGCAGGGTGGGGGATGCACCGGCGGTGCGCATCCGCTCGAAATCGAAGCGGCGTTTTTGCTTGCCGCGGAGGGGCAGGGGCATCGTTTCGGTGACCAGCATGCGGTTGGTGACCACGGGCAGCACATTTTCTTCGCCGTCGCCGAAATCGCCGGCGGTCGCCACCACGCGGTAGCCAACGGGCTCGGTGCGGCCCAGCGGCACGGCGATGTTCCAGGCCAATGCGGCGGATTGCCCGCTCTCGGCACGGAAGGCCACGGAGGGCGAGGTGTTGCCGAAGGCCGCGTCGAGGGACAGGCCTGTCGCCGGGTCGAAGAGTTCCAGGCGGGCGGTTCCTTCCAAGGGGCGCTCGCTGAGGTTGGCCGTTTTGGCGGAGAAGGTCATGGCGTCGCCCTCGCGCAGGAAACGCGGCGCGTTGGGCGTCACCATCAGTTCTTTTTGGGTGACCACGAATTTTTCGGAAAAGCCCAGTTTCAGGTCCCGGGTGTGCGCGAAAGCCTTGAAGTGCCAACGGGTCAGATCTTCGTTCATCGTGAATTTGACCACGACGCTGCCCGAATCGTCGGTCATCAGTTGGGGGTAAAAAAACACGGTTTCCCGCAGGTTTTTTCGCACCGAAACTTGGCCTGTCCGGCCTCCTGCTTCTCCCGTTCGGCCGTCCATTTCTCGCCGGAGGGTATCGGTCAGACCGCCTATTGCGTCGTTTTTGCCTGCCTGTTTATGGGGTATGTCCTTTTGTTCCTCGGCTTCCTTTCGTTTGTCGCGGGTGTTGACAGTCTGGTCTTCGGCCCCCGGCTCAGCCTCTTCCACCGGAGGGGCCGGCATGGCGGTGGCAAAGCCTTCTTCGCTCAATTCATACATTCCGTTGCCGGAAAAGCCCAGACCGTACAAGTTGAGGGTGGGGTATCGGTAGGGTTCCGGGTAGCCGCCGGGGTTCCAAAGGTTGCCGTAGGAATCGCCCGTCGCATTCTTGAAGTTGTCTTCCCCCTCGAAATTGGAGGTCTGATAGCTCCACGGGTACAGGTCCATCCACCACGGGTTGACGGCGAACTCGTCCAAGGAAGCGTCGTATAGGGCGGCGACCACCTCCGCCGCCACGGCATCCGCCTTGTTTCCGGTGATCTTGATTCGCCATTCCTCCTCTTGTCCGGGCCGCAGTTTGTCTCGGAAGCTCAGGTACTCGAAACGCAGCTCTTTGTTGCTCCACGGCACGAAAACCATCCCGGAATGTTTGAACAGGCGGTTGTCCTGCACCAGGGCGAGGGTGAAGTGCACGTTGCCGCGGTGGTCCTCCGTGATCGGGATCGGAATGTACAGGCCTTTTTGGCCGGGGATCAGTTGTTGGGAAAGGGTTTTTCCGCCGTGCTCCAGCTGGAAAAACAGGCTGCCGCTGCCGGATGGGCATTCCACGTACAGCGAACAGACCTGTCCCGGTTCGAAATTCCGGTCCGGAGCCAGGACGAACAGATCGGGGCTTTTAGGGGCCGTGGCGTTGCCCGGATCGGCGACTCTAAAGTAGCGGACGATCTCGATGTTTTCTCCGTAAGGATCTTGGCCGCTCAGTGTGGCGCGGTAATGGCCCGCTTCCAAGCGCTTGCCAAGCGCGACGGATTCCGTTTTGCCCGTATTGATGGCACCCGAAAAGACGGTCGCGGCGACGGGCCAGCGCTCGATCCGGTCTTCTTTTCCGAAGGGATATTGGGGGAAAAGGGCCCGGAAGGATTTTTCGTCCATCACGGGCCGGTCGGGGACTTCCCAGAACCGGTTGCGGAAAGCCCGCCCGGGCGCCCGCAGGCTTTCGACCACGAGCCGCAGATCGACAGCCTCGGGGTTGCCCGACAGGTTGCGCGCAAATACGCCCACCTCCCGCAGGCTGTCGGCGACTGCGGTCGAAGGGATGCCCAGCGACAGTTCGATCGAAACCGTGCCCGCCGAAAGAGCGGTGCTGCCGCTGTGGGTCTCTCCGGCGGCATCGGTCACGTCGGCCATCACCCGGTACTCGTACCGCGGCTTGGCAGATCTCGGCACCGCCGCGTCGCCGATCAATTCAAAGGAAACCGAAAAACTTCCGTCCGGTGAAGTGGTGGCCGTGCCGTGGGCGATTTCCATGTCCTCGGTGCGGTAGGGGATGCGGTAGCCGGATTCCCACCAGCGCCAATAAGGAAAATACACGCTGCGGACCACCCGGTAGCGTACCTCGGCCCCGTCTATGGCGTTGCCCGCGAAGGCCACGGCACCGCCTTTGACCGTCACCGAATCGTCCAAGCGGTAGGCACCCGTTTGTTTCTCGAACACCACTTCGAACTTGGGACGTTTGTATTCCTCGACTCGGAAACCGCAGCGACTTTGCCCGTCTTCCAGTTG
This sequence comes from Lewinellaceae bacterium, assembly GCA_040380145.1. Taxonomy (GTDB): domain Bacteria; phylum Bacteroidota; class Bacteroidia; order Chitinophagales; family Saprospiraceae; genus JBEIJQ01. The sequence goes on from JBEIJQ010000012.1 coordinate 17,087, forward strand.
GAAATAGCCCAGCGATCCCGAAACGGGCAGCACGAAAGAGGAGTTGAAAGTGCCGAAATCGTTGGTGCGCACGGGGATTTCGGCGATGACCTGGTAGTTGGCATCGTACACGAGCACCTTGCGGACACTGTTTTTTTGGATCTCCCAGCGGTCGTTGGCGCCATGGAGCACCAGCCCCTTGAAAAAAACCGTTTGCCCCGGACGGTAAATGCCCCGATCGAGGAAAAAATCCGTCCGCACGCTCGGCTTTTCGTCCGGGGAATAGTAGTAATTGTAATACGAGGAGTTCAGCGAAAGCCGATCCTTTCCCTTGCTTATTTTCAGCTGGACGGTTTCGTTTTGAAGGTTTTTGACCGAGAAAAGGCCGTTGGGATCCGTAGAGCTGCTTTGGCGAAGGGTGCGTTCGTAGCGTCTGGTGCGGCCGTTGTACCTGCTGACAAAAGCCTCGGCCTTTGCGCCCGCCACCGGCTGCCCGGTTTTGCGGTCCACCACATGGAAGTCAATGCCTTCGGCGGTTTTGCGGTGGATGTACGCCAGGTCGGAATGGTGGTAAAAAACATGCGCCAAACCGTTGGCGTTGAACGCGAAGTTGGGTTTTTCGGACAGCACCAAGAGGTACCGGCCGGCCGATTTTTGGGCGGGAGCGGCGATTTCCGTGCGATGCGCGCGATGGTCGTTTTCAGGTGGCAGCACGACGCTCCAATCTTGGAGCGGGCGCATGGAGGAAAGTGCCCTGTGGAAATTTTCTCCCCAAAGCGAAATCAGATTTTCGTGCTCCTCGTCAGAAATGGCGTACAGGCGCGCGTGGAACTTGGATAGGTTGCGGAACGATACGTGCAGCAGTGCGGGCTCGCCCAGCGGAAAGGCCTCCTCGGTTTCCACCGAAATGGATTTGTAGAGGATCTCGTTTTTCAGGGAAAGACAAAGTTCCGCCCCCCGGCTCTTGGGAAAGGCGGCCATTCCTTTTTCCAACAGTTCCAGCGCTTTGCGGTAGCCGTCTATGGCTTCGGGATCGTCCAAGCCGCCCTCGGGGTCGTACGCCGCTGCTTTTTCCGCCCAAATGGCCGCCCGGCGATGGGCGATCTCGGCAAAGGATTCGTGCCGGGCATATCGGGCGAGCATTTTTTCCAAGACCTGTTCGTACAGTTTGTCCGCCCCGGGAATTGCGTTTTCGGCCCGCACAAAATCCAACCGCAACAGATCGGCGTCCACCAGGGCGGCGGGGTCTTTGTCGTTCAAATGTGCCGAAATCACCGATTGGTACAGGCGGATGGCCCGGAACCGCCCCGAAAGGCTGTCGCGGGCCGTGAAACGGTGGCCGACAAATTCCGCCGCGGAGGCCAGTGCGACCGGCTCGGAGATCACGAACGCATAGGCCGGCTCTGTCAAAAACATGCGTGAATCCGCGTAAAAGCCCAAGGCCCGAAACGCCAACACATCGTACAAATAGGGCCTTTTGGCATAGCCCGAAAAATCTTTTTCCAGCACGGCAGACAAGCGTTCCACCGGAAAAGTGCGGAGGGCGGGATCCGCCAGCGAAATTTCGAAACAGGCAAAGGCCCGCGCCGCCAAACGCTCCGCACTCCACACGCGCACATCCGATTCGGGCAGGGTGTCCACCACATCGGTGCGCCCGGTCAAGCGCCAATTGTTCTGCGAAAGATAGTCGCTGTACAATCCTCCGAGCACGGAATACAGGATCGAGCGCGCCGGCTCGGGCGCCAGCGGCGCGTCTTTTTCCAATCGGAGGATGCTGTTGGCCAGCCCGTCCTCTTCGAGCTCGGACTTGAACCGGTTGAGGTACAGTTGTGCCTTGACCCATTGGGCGGGATCGTTTTCCCGGCGGATGGTTTCGAACAGGGCCTCGGTTCTGCTCAGCGCATCACGGTACATCCCTTCCCCGGCGAGCGAATCAATGGCGCGCCAAGTGCTGTCGTGGTCGGTTTCGGGCGTCATGGGGGAGTTCTGGATGGTTGTTTTCAAGAGGTCGCCATGGCCGATCTGCGGAAACATGGCCTGGTTTCCCGCTTCCAACCCGACGCTGATGGCCAGGCTGAACAAAATGGAAAAAAGCAACATGGGTTCGTTTAGTTTTTTTGAGAAAAATTCGAAAAAAGGCGTTTCGGCCCACAATTTAAGGACAACCGAAAGGTTGCGGGCCACTGCAAAGATGCTTTTTTGCAGGGATTGGTTGTGGGAAAGGATAAAATGGAGCTCAACCGGAGGCCGATCGGGAATGCCGGGCCCGATATGGAAAACGGTCACTGCCGTGCATCCGCGGGTTGTCTCCCGCCGAGTCCGAACCCCGGAAGTTTTTTTCAAACTTGGGATTCAGTTCTGTTGCAGACTTTTTGCAAAGCAGCGACAAGCGAACAAATGCAATTGATTTGAGCCCCCCTATTAGAGTTTTGGCCGCATTCACTTCCCGATCAGCGCCAAAAACTCGTTCCTGGTCTCGACCTTTTGGAATTCACCGGTGAAGGCCGAGGTGGTGGTGATCGAGTTTTGTTTTTGTACCCCGCGCATCATCATGCACATGTGGCTGGCTTCAATTACTATGGCCACGCCCAGGGGCTTGAGCGTCTTGTCGATGCAGTCCAATATCTGGTGCGTGAGCCGTTCCTGCACCTGCAGACGGCGGGCATATACATCCACCACGCGGGGCAATTTGCTGAGCCCGACGATCGTGCCGTCGGGGATGTAGGCGATGTGCGCCTTTCCGAAAAATGGCAGCAGGTGGTGCTCGCAGAGCGAATAGACCTCGATGTCCTTGACGATCACCATGTCGCGGTATTCTTCGTGGAACATGGCCCCGCGTAGGATTTCCTCGCCGTCTTGCTGGTAGCCCTGCGTGAGAAAGTTCATCGCCTTGGCGGCTCGTTCGGGCGTTTTGAGCAAGCCCTCCCGCTGGGTGTCCTCGCCGAGTCCTTGGATGATGGCGCGGTATTGTTCGGACATCGCTTCGATGCGCCGTTCGTCGTATTGTTCCAGGAGTTTGTACATGTTTCGAGGGGCTAAAAGCGTTCAGATGGGTTCGCCGTAGTAGGAACAGCTGATCTTTTCGGTTTCTTCGAGTTTGACGCAGTGGAGCGCCACTTCCGCCGGCAAGAAGGGCTCCAACTGTTGCCAAATATAGATGACCAGGTTTTCCGTGGTGGGCAAAACGCCCTCGGGCAGGAAATTCGGGTCTTTGTTGAGGTTGGTATGGTCGAGCACCTCGGTGACTTCGCGGCGGATGATGTTGCCGAGTTCCTTGGCGTCCATGATGTAGCCGATCACCGGATCTGGCCGGCCTTTGATGGTGACGAACAGATTGTAGTTGTGCCCGTGGAAGTTGCGGTTGGCGCATTTTCCGAACACGGCGAAATTTTTCTCCTCGCTCCAAGAAGGCACCCACAGCTGATGGGCCGCGTTGAAGGTTTCTTTTCTGGTGAGATAGACCATGGAACGGACGATTAGGGGGTGATTCCGTTGGCGGAGAGCCAACCGTTGACGGCCGCGAAAATACGGGGCCGGGGATCGAAACTGCTCTGGGGCCGGAAAGTGTCGCCGGTGACCAGTTCGTACAGTTCGATATAACGCCGCGAAACTTCGGTCACGAAAGAGGAGGGCATCGAGGGCATTGCTTGCCCTTCTTTGCCCTGGAATCCTTGGGCCATCAGCCATTCGCGGACAAATTCCTTGGAGAGCTGTTTTTGCGGCTCGCCGCGTATTTGCCGCTCGGCATAGCCCTCGCCGAGGTAGTAGCGCGAACTGTCGGGCGTGTGCACTTCGTCGATCAGGATCAGCCGGCCTTGGGCGTCGCGGCCGAACTCGTACTTGGTGTCCACGAGCAGCAGACCGCGGGCGCGGGCCATTTCGCTGCCGCGTTCAAACAGCGCCAGGGCGTATTTCTCGAGCTGTTGCCAATCCTCTCGGGTCACGATGCCCTGGGCGATGGCCTCTTCGGGCGAGATGTCCTCGTCGTGGCCTTCGTGGGCTTTGGTGGTGGGAGTGACGATGGGGCGGGGCAGGCGGTCGCCTTCGCGCAGTCCATCCGGCAGAACGGCCCCGCACAGCAGGCGTCCGCCTTCTCGGTAAGTGCGCCAAGCGTGGCCCGCCAGGTAGCCGCGCACGACCATTTCCAGTGGCACGGGTTGGCAGCGCTTGCCGATGCTCACATTGGGGTCGGGCGTGTCGAGCAGCCAGTTGGGCACGATATCAGAGGTGGCCCGCAGGAAATGGGCGGCCAATTGGTTGAGCACCTGCCCTTTGTAGGGGATCGGCTCCGGCAGCACATGGTCAAAAGCCGAGAGGCGGTCGGAGGCGACCACCACCAGCAGTTCGGCGCCTATGTGGTACACATCGCGCACCTTGCCGTGGTACACATGGGTCTGGCCGGGGAAACGGAAGTCGGTACGGGAAATGGCTGCCATTCCAAGGATTGTGTTTCCGTGCAAAGGTAAGGTTTCTGCCGCGTTATTCCTATTTTTGTGGCCGGACGCCCGACGGCTTCCCACACATCGCCATGCGCCAACTCTTTTTTCCGATCTTTTTTCTGTTCCTGGCCTGCCCGACGGCCGAGGCCCAGCACCGCGTGCGGGCCGAAGAACTGTCGGTCGAACTGCCCGATTGGCCCGGCGTGGCCCCCGAATACGACCAAGGTCCGCTGATGGCGTTCGGCAATGTGGATATCGGATTCATTTACAATGTATTCAGGGACAAAAAAGCCGAATTGGCCGAATTGGGTTTTTCGACCGATCTGGATTCGCTGTACGACAACATGGCCAATTCCATCCAAAAAAGTTATTCGGAACTGGACTATACGGGCAAAATCCGCGAGGAGGTGGGTGGTTTGCCGGTGATCCACGAGCTCGTCAAAACTCTCGTCAACGACCGCTGGTACCATTTCCACCTCGCCATGTACGAATCCCCCACGGCCTTTTACTCCGTGGTGATGACCTACGACGGCGACAAACACGACCGCTACAAGGCTTTCATTCTCACGGCCATCCGTTCGTTTCGCTTGGATTGAGGCGCTTCCCCGTATCCCGAGGGCCCTTTTTTTCTTTTTTTATATAAAAAAATGATTAGCAGTTTTTTGAAAAAAAATTCATCTAGAAAATTCCGAAAAAAAACCGACCCATGAAAATTCTGAACGCCCTGTTTTGCCTGCTTTTGTTGGCCGGCTGCCAATCCAAAGACGCGGTCCGATTCCGAGTGTTGGAGTCCGGCGGCGTTTCCGTCGAATTGCCCGAATCGCTGGTGCCCACCAAAGAAGACTTGGACGAAGCCGCGCTGTTGGATTACGAGGATCTCGATAAAAGCATCTTTTGCTTGGCTTACCGCGAGACCAAGGAAGATCTGATGTTGCAGGAAGATACTTTCGACTTGAAAGGTTATCTGCAGTACACGGCGTCCTTTTTTCAAGACGGCATGGACGGCAGTACTTTTACCCAAGCGGCCGACGAAAAGGTGAACGGACTGACGGCGCGTTTCGGCACCGTGACGGGCGACCTCGAGGAGGGCGGCATTTTCATGCGTTTGGGCGCATACGAATCACCGGATGCCTTCTACAGGTTGGTGATCTGGTGCGAACAGAGCGATCGGGCCGTCTATGAGCCGGTTTTTGATCGTATGCTCCGTTCCTTCGCCGTCAAGCAGTGACGAGCGCCGGGAAAGATCATTTCCCGAAGGCTTTTTCGACCAACTGCCCCACTTCGTCGGCTGAAACCAGCCGGTGAAGGATCTTTCCGTTCCGGTCCACCAGCGCTATGTAGGGAGTGCCGGAAACCGGGTAAAATTGGAGCAGATCTTGGAAAAACGGTTTGGGGCACCACACGTGCTGCAGGAGGGAGTGGCCGAGCGGTTTGAGGTACACGCTCCAATCCTCGCGCCGTTTGTCGATGGAGACGGCGAACACGCCGAACCGCCCGTCGCCCCACTTTTTCACCAGGGCCTCGAGTTTGGGCAGCATGTCGCGGCAATGCTCGCAGGTGGTCCGCCAAAAGACCAGCAGGGTGGCCTCGTGGCGGCCGTAGGCTTCCGCAAAAGTGATCATTCGTCCGGCCGTGTCGGCCAAGAGGATGTCTTTGGCGGTTTGGCCGGGGGCACTTGCCTTCATCGCGTCCACCAATTGGCGCGGGTTGAAGGGATCGTCGTCGGAGCAGCCGGGCTGGTAACTGTTGAGCAGATAGGTCGCGGCGGGATCGTTGCGCTGATCGACGGCCAGTTGTAGGGCAAAGGCGAACAGGAAAGTGGCGGTACGGGGGGCGGCCTGCGGTGCGTAGCGCATAGAGGCGTCCATGTATTTTTCCAGCGGACGGTTTTCGGCGGCAAGGTGGGCCGACAGTTTCAATAGGGCCTCTTGCAGGTATTTGTTGTTGGCGAGGGCCGGATTTTTCCAGGCGAGGTTGTCGAGCTCATACCGCGCAAAAGCCTCCGCGGGGTCTTGGGGCGTTTTACCGGGCGTTTTTTTCCACAAAAAACCGCTCAACACCTCCGCGGTATAGGTGCCGGGATAGGTTTTTTTGAGTTTGTCGGCGATTTCGGATCCGGTGGCCAGCAGGCTGTCCACTGACTGCCAAGCCGTTTTGGCGCGTGCCGGGGAAGCGGCCGCGCGCCAGTTGCCCAAGGCGGTCGAAACGGCTTTGTCGAGTTGTTGGTGGAGGATCTTGAACTCCGCAAACGCTTGGTTTTCCACGGAAAGGGTGGGGCGCACCACCCGCGCCGCCAACATTTCGTAATCGAACGAAAATTCCAGGGCCGTATCGGCGCGGGACACATAAAATTCCACCGGGTGGCCTTCCTTGCGGAAGCCGAGGCGGTACAGGCCGTCCTCGTACTCTTTCGGCGCGAAGGCGAAGAGCCCGTCCGCCGCCAGTTTGGCCGAATCCACGGACTCGAACCTGTCGCCGCGATAGTGCTCCAGCAGGACGGTCCGCCAAATGGCCCTGGGAAGGTGGGTGGCCTGTCCGTATATGCGCGGCTGCGCCCAAGTGGCGAGCGGCGAACAAAGGAACAGCCAGGCGATGATCGGAAAGACGGTACGAGGTTTCATGCGCTGTTCGAAAAAATGGTTCTTGGCAAAAAAGGGAAATTTTTCTCGAAAAAAATCTCTCCCTTTCGGACGATTTTTTTTCCAAAAAAACAAAAAAGAGGGAAAAAACAGTCGGACGGATCCGAAAATCTCACTTCAGTCCCATTGCCTGCATCCGGTAGCCGTCGTCGTTAATGGCTTTGAGCGCTTCTTGGACGGAGCGGTCGATTTGGTCGAGCGAGCTGTAATAGGCGTTTTCGCCGTACAACAACCGGGCCAGTTCGGCTTTGAAACGGGGCAGGATGTTGGCCAATGTTTCGGGTACGGCGTCTTTGCGATAATTTTTCCGGGCGGCCAGTTCGGCAACGAAGGCGTTCGCTTCGGTCGTTTCCCATTGGAAGCCGGAAAAAAAGCTTTCCGCGTCGGGGTAGGTCTTGAGCAGTTTTTCGCGATGGCGGTCCCAATAATCGAACGCGCGGGCGGGCAAGTCGCCCAATGCGTCCAAGAAGAGATTGTTGCGGAAGCAGGCATCGAGCGGCACGAAGATATCGGGCATGATGCCTCCGCCGCCAAAGACCGTCCGCCCGGCTCCGGTCTTGTAAGCGGTAGAATCGGCGATGCGCACGCTGTCGCGATGGTACAGTTCGCCGTGGAGGTACCTGTCGGCCAGTTCGTGGGCGTAATCGTCCCTGTCCGCTTCGTAGGGTTTTTGTATGCAGCGGTCCGAGGGCGTGTAATAGCGGGCAATGGTGAGGCGGAGTGCGGAGCCGTCGGAGAGGTCGTACTGTTCCTGCACCAGTCCTTTGCCGAAGGTGCGGCGACCGATGAGCACGCCGCGGTCGTGGTCTTGGACGGCTCCTGCTATGATCTCGCTGGCGGAGGCGGAGTTTTCGTCCACCAGCACGGCCAGTTTGTCGATCTTGTACAACGGTTTGCCGGTGGTATGGTGGTCTTGGCGGTCGGAGGCGCGCCCTTTGGTATAGACCAGCAGTTTGCGGTCTTCGAAAAGTTGGTCGAGGATCTTGGTGGCCGCGCTGAGGTACCCACCGGGGTTGTCGCGCAGGTCGATCACCAAGTTCCGCATCCCTTGTTTTTCGCACAGATTTTCGAGGGCTCTGCCGAATTCCTCGAAGGTGGTGCCGCTGAAACGGGAGATCTTGATGAGGCCGGTATGGGCGTCGAGCATATAGGCGGCCTCCACGCTTTCGATGGGGATCTCGCCCCTGGTCACGGTGAAATCGCGCACTTCTTCGCCGCGGCGTTGGATCGTGATTTTGACTTTGGTGCCCGCTTCGCCGCGCATCATTTGGACGATTTCTTGGTCTTTGTATCGGTTGCCGACCACCGACGAATCGTTGACCCGCAGGATGCGGTCTCCGGCCAGGATGCCTGCCCGTGCAGAAGGACCGTCGGGCACCACTTTCAGCACGACGATGGTGTCGCGCAGGGTGTTGAAGCGGATGCCCACGCCGTGGAAGTTCCCCTGCAGATCTTCGTTCACGCGAGCCAGTTCGTCGGCGGGGATGAAGGAAGAGTGGGGGTCCAGTTCGCGGAGAATGGCTTCGATGGCCTGTCTGGACAGCCGTCCCGCGTCGGTGCTGTCCACATACCTCGACTCGATGAAGCGGATCACTTCTTCGACGGTGCCTCCGCTGCCGAGATGGTCCGATTTTCCCCCTGCAAAGACACAAAGGAAGTAGCCGAAAACCACGCCCGTCGAGAGCATGGCGGCCATCAACAGGGGGATCCAACGCGAGAAGACCTTGTCGTTGTCGTTGTCGGGGGCGTTGGGTTTGTAGTGGGGCATGGGGCTAAAACGCGGGGGGCATCAGCCCCAACGGGTGAGTTTTTCGAATTCGGCCACGCGGCCGGCCATTTGATCGGGCTGCACGGACTTGATCTTTTCGATGCCGAACTGTTCGACGCAGAAGGAAGCGGTTGCCGAACCGTAGATGATGGCTTTTTTCATTCCTTCGTAAGAGGTGTCGCCGGTGTGGGCGATGTAGCCCATGAATCCGCCCGCGAAACTGTCGCCCGCGCCGGTCGGATCGAACACTTCCTCCAAGGGCAGGGCCGGTGCGAAGAAGGTGCCTTCCCGGTGGAAAAGCAGGGCGCCGTGCTCGCCTTTTTTGATCACGAGAAACTTGGGTCCCATCGTGAGGATTTTTTTGGCGGCCTTGGCCAGGGAGCGTTCCCCGGAGAGCTGGCGGGCCTCCTCGTCGTTGATGGTTAGCACGTCGATCATGCGCAGCACTTCGAGGAGTTCGCCCAGGGCCACATCCATCCAAAAGTTCATCGTGTCGAGCGCCACGAGCTTGGGCCGCGCGGCCATCTGCTCGAGCACGCGGCGTTGGACGGCCGGGGTGAGGTTGCCCAGCATCACGAAATCGCAGTGCCGAGCCGCTTCCGGCAGCACGGGATCGAAATCGGCCAGCACGTTGAGCTCGGTCACCAAAGTGTCGCGGGAATTGAGGTCGTCGTGGTAGCGGCCTTCCCAGAAAAAGGATTTTTGCCCCACCAGCCGCTGTACGCCTTCGGTGCGCACCCCCCGTGCACGGAGCGCTTCCAGTTCGCTTTCTGGGAAATCCTCTCCGATGACGGAAACAGCGTGCAGTTCACGGGCAAATTGGCTGGCGGCCCAGCAGATATAGGTAGCCGCTCCGCCGATGATGCGCTCGGCTTTTCCGAAAGGAGTTTCGATGGTGTCGAAGGCCATCGTGCCCACAACGAGTAATGACATAGGGAAATGCGTGTTGGATGGGCGGCCGAGGGCCGTCTCCGTGATCGTTTCGGGAAAAAAATGCCGCTCCATCGGCGGCCGCCGCAAAGATAGCGCAGTTCAGCGAAGTTCGTATATCCCGATCGAAGTGCCCTTGACCGGAAAACGCCGCTCCGAAAGGTTTTGTACGGCCACGCCGCCGCCGACCGCGTCCACGCCCTGTTTGAAGCCGGCGGTGCGCTCGGCGAATCGGGTCAGGTCGATCGTGCGCTCCTGGGCCGAAGTGTTGAGCACCACCATCACGGTCTTGTCGCGATCGTAGCGGAAAAATACGTACACGCCGTCTTCGGGCACGAACTGCACGAGTTTTCCGTCTTGGAGGGCCGGGGTGGCGCGGCGGTAGCGGGCCAAGGCGCGCACATAGTTCCAACACTCGTTTTCCAAGGCGGAGCGGCCCGCGGCCGAAAACTTGTCCACGGGATCGCCGGGGAAGCCGCCCGGGAAATCTTCGCGGACGAGGCCGTCGGGGTTCGAAAAGTTTTTCATCAGCACCTCGGTTCCGTAATACAAGCAAGGAATCCCACGGAGGGTCATCAACAGGCCGATGCCCTGCTTGAATTTGTCGGGATTTTCGCCCACCACACTGTAAAAGCGGCTCAGGTCGTGGTTGTCCAAAAAGGTGACGTTGCGGTAAGGGTCTTCGTACAGGAAATCCTTGGCCAGGGTGTAATACAGTTTGGCGGCACCGTCGGTCCAACCCTGCTCGCGGGTCAGGGCGTCGTTGATGCCGTAGTACAGTTGGAAATCTGTCACTGCGGGCAGGGCCTTCCGCTCGCCTCCCCGCAGACGGTTTTTCATGAAAAAGGCCTGGGTGGAAACGCCGTGCACCCAAGTCTCACCGAAGAATCCGAGCTTCGGATATTCGGCCAAGAGGGCGCGGGCCAGATCGTCCATGAACTTTTGGTCGGGGTACACCCAGGTGTCCACGCGATAGGCGTCGATGCCGTACTCCTCGACCCACCAGAAACTTGCCTGCGTCAGGTAGCGCGCCACCCGAGGGTTGCGCTGGTCGAGATCGGGCATGTGGCGGTCGAACCATCCGTCGGCCATCCGGCGCACATCGGATTGGGCCGCATACGGGTCGAACAGAACAGGCTCCCGGTAGGTCGTGCGGGTGAAACTGTCCCACTCGTTGAACCACGACTTTTCGGGTTGGTCCTTGAAGAAAAAACACTCGTTGCCCACATGGTTGTACACGATGTCCTTGACGATCTTGATTCCTTTGGCGTGCGCGGAATCCACGAGTTGGCGGTATTCCTCGCCGGTACCCAAACGCCGGTCCACGCGATAGAAATCGGTGATCGCATAGCCGTGGTAGGAGGTTTCGGGCATGTTGTTCTCGAAAACCGGGTTCAGCCACAGGGCCGAAACGCCCAGATCGCGCAGGTAATCCAGTTTTTCGGTGGCCCCTTTCAGATCGCCGCCGTGCCGGAGGTACATTTCCTTGCGGTCCACGCGCTCGGTCGTCATGCCCCGCACGAGGTCGTTGGAAGGGTCGCCGTTGGCGAAACGATCCGGGAAAAGCAGGTACATCACATCGGAGGTGCGGATGCCCTGCGCCCGGTCGCTTTCCTTTTTGCGCGCCTTGAGCAGGTAGTTCAGACGAAGGTCCGGTTTCCCTTTTTGGGAAAAAACGAACGGCACGGTCCCCGGCTTGGCTTTGGCGGAAATCTCGATCTCGACGAAAAGATAGTTCGGGCTGTCGCCTCGGTACACCCCGCGGATTTTCACGCCGGGATGTTGCAGCGAGGGCGCATAGGCGGCGATTCCGGGCTGGTGCACCATCAGCTCGACGGTGCGCACGGTCTTCATCCCGACCCACCAGTGGGGCGGGTCCACGCGATGGACCCCGGGAGGTTGTTGGGCCGCGGCGGTAGAAGGCCCCCAACAGCCGATCAGCAGCAGAAAAAAGGCGAGGAGCCGGACGGGCGTGTTTTTTCTCAAGGGAAATGATTTTGTTTTTCTTTGGAAAAAATCCGGTCGCCGACTAACGCGCCCCGACGCCGGTCTTTTCTTTCACCAATAGGGTCAAAACGGCGGCGAGCAGCAACAGGCCGCCCCCGATCATGACGGCGGACATTTGATCGTTGTGCAGCACGTTTTCCATGATTTTCCCAAAAAACAGGGAAGCCAATATCTCCGGTATGACGATGAAGAAGTTGAAGATTCCCATGTAGATGCCCGTTTTGTCGGTGGGAAGCGCGGGGGCGAGCATCGCGTAGGGCATCGAAAGGATGCTGGCCCAGGCGATACCGACACCGAACATCGAGATGAACAGGGCATATTGCGATCCCATCAGCGGCAGGCTGAGCAGTCCCGCGGCACCGAAGCACAGGCAAACGGCATGGGCCATTTTTTTGCTCGTCCGATGGGCAATGTAGGCCAACAAGAACGAGAAGAAGAAGGTCACTAGGGAGTAAAATGCAAAACAAACACCGCCCCATTCGGTACCGTCCTTACGACGCTCGCGGTTGGCCGACATCTCGGACTGGAACACGTCCAAGTTGGCGAAACGCGTGCCAGCATCGGGCAGTTCTGCGGTTTCTTTGGGTTGCGCCGCACGGTACTGTTCGACCAGCGAGGCCAGGTCGGCAATGGCCGGATCTGCCTTGTGCTGCTCGTAGTACACGTGCATTTTCTCGAACTTGCCGAGGCTGTCGTCGTAGTGGAAAACACTGCGCGTGATGGCGCTGCCAAAGAAAAACCACATCAGGAAAAGTCCCGGCCAAGTGAAAAACTGCACCAGAGCCAATTGCCGCATCGTGGCGGGCATGTTGCCGATGCAATGGAAAATCTCGCGAACGCCAGCGCCGAAGCCTTTTTTCTCCTCGCGTTTGCGCATGTCTTCCGGACTGTCCAACGGTGGATATTCCTTGACCGTGAGCACGGTGTACAGCACGGCGCCGAGAAAGGCGAACGCCCCGATGTAGAAAGACAACCGGACGGAGGTGGGGATCAGGTTGGCGCCCGGTGCGTCCTGCAGTCCGAACACGTTGGTCAGCAAAAAAGGCAGTGCCGAAGCGATCACGGCTCCGAGGCCGATGAACATGCTCTGCATCGTGTAGCCCTCGGTGTGCTGCTCTTCGGGCAGCATATCGGCCACGAAAGCACGGAACGGCTCCATGCTGACGTTGATGGACGCGTCGAGGATCCACAAAAGCCCGGCGGCCATCCAGACCGCGGAGGAGTTGGGCATGAACAACAGGGCCGCGGAGGCCAGCACGGCCCCGACCAGGAAATAGGGCTTGCGGCGGCCGTACCGGGGATGCCAGGTACGGTCGCTCATGTAGCCGATGACGGGCTGCACCAACAGGCCGGTGAGCGGAGCCGCCAACCAAAGGGCGGGGATCTCGTCGGGACTGGCGCCGAGGAATTCGTAGATGGCGCTCATGTTGGCCATTTGGAGCCCCCAGCCGAACTGGATGCCCAAAAAGCCGAAACTCATGTTCCAGATCTGCCAAAAGCCGAGCCGGGGCTTGTTGCCTGCTGACATACAAGGTTTTTTTAGGGTAAAAAAGAGAGGACGATGAAACTCTGTCGGGCTATTTCTTAACCACCAGCACCCGATATTCCCACGGGGCGAGTTTGAAATTGGTCTTTCCTTTGAGCTGGATGGGACGACCCAAGAAGGCGTCGGTATAGTTGCCCGCGCACTTGCCCGCCTTGAGGGTGAACTCCCGTGTTTCGGCGCTGAGGTTCAGCACTACGACAACCTTGTCTTTGCCTTTGCGGCGTGCAAACGCGTACACGGCATCGTCGCGGGTGGTCCTCAGGCGCTCCGAAACGGCGCCGAAAGAGCCGTTCCACAGGGCTTCGTGCTGGTGCTTGAGCTCGAACAGCAACCGGAAAAAAGTTTCGCGCTGGTATTTTTTCCAATCGATGGGGTCTTTTTCAAAAAAAGCCAGCCGACGGTCCAGCATGGATTCTTGTCCGTTGTACATCAACGGCATGCCGTCTATCAGGGCGCTCAGCACGAAAAAAGTGTTGATTGCGTCGCCGAAGAGTTCGCTTTCGGTGCCGTTCCAAGAGTTTTCGTCGTGGTTGCTGGTGAAGCGCATCTTGAGGTGGTTGACCGCATACTCGCGGCGCTCCTTGGCCAAGAGGGTGTCGAGCTGGTTGGCATTCACCTCGCCTTTGTAGATGCGCTTCATCACATGGTGGAACTCCCAGCCGTAGCACATATCGAAGGCGTTGTGCTTGAACAGGGCGGGATCCTCCCATTCGGCGAGCATGAAGAGCTGCTTTCGCTGGTGCAGGGCCGGACGCAGCTCGTACCAAAAATCGTAGGGCACAAACCCTGCCACGTCCATCCGATAGCCGTCGAGGTCGGCCTCGCGCACCCAAAAATCCAGCGCCTCGACCATGGCCCGGCGCATCTCGCGGTTGTCGTAATTCAGGTCGGCCACATCGGTCCAACCGGTGGAGGTACCGTCGGGATTGAGCGGCTCCGTGATCTGTCCGTTCACCCGGGTGTACCATTCGGGGTGGGCCTGGATCCAAGGGTGATCCCAGCCGGTATGGTTGGGCACCCAGTCGATGATCACCTTGATGCCGGAGTTGTGGGCGCGCAGCACCAGGCTTTTGAAGTCGTCCAAGGTACCGTAATCGGGATTGACGGCCGTGTAATCGGCCACCGAGTAGTGGCTGCCGACGCTGCCCTTGCGCTTGGCCTTGCTGATGGGGTGGATGGGCATCAGCCAGATGATGTCCACGCCCATCTGCTTGAGCCGATTGAGCTGTTTGGCCACGCCTTCGAAGGTGCCCTCCGGCGAAAACTGCCGGACGTTGATTTCGTAGATGGTGGCGTTTTTGGCCCATTCCGGCATGACGAGAGGTGCGCCCTCCCGGGGATTTTGGCAGGACAAATGCCCGCTGAACAATAGGGTCGCCAAAGCCACGGCAAAAAGATGTTTTCCCATAAAAATACGGTTGCTGATGCGTTTTCCGGATAAAAGGGTATTTCGAAAGAGGGCAAAGATAGCACACCAAAAAAGACTTAGTGTATTTTTTACAATATTTTGCAAGGCCCCTACGGCCGTCGGCAGAACGCCCCGAATGGACCGAACGGGGCTGTTTTTTTCGTTTTGTAAACCCAGAATTGTCATTTGAAACGTCTGCTCACCTATTTTGTCAGAATCAGGATTTACAGGATTTTAGGATTTACAGGATTTTTTTCGCTCCCATTGACCAGTAAAATTTCCTTACAAGTCAATCTTCGATTTCTGAGGTAATCTTGCGCGTGTTTAAATCTGTATTTCAGGTTTTTGCAATCAGCATTTTCTAATGGCGGCCTTCAGAGATTTTTTCCAATGACAATTCTGGGGTAAAAAAAATCGTCCCACCGCCTTTGGGGCGATGGGACGATCGGGAAGGGGGCAAAGGTGGGGTTACTTCTCGAAAACGTAGCTGAAGTAGCCCTGGTCGAGGTATTCCTCGTAGTAGCCCTCCAAAGTGACGGTGCGTCCGGGGCGTTGCAGCAGGCGGAGCACGTCGGCGGCTTTTTTGACCGGGGCCTCGTCCACTTTGGTGATGATGAAGCCGGGCTCCATATTGGTTTTGGCGATCGCGCTGCCCTCGCGGATGTGAGACACCACGACGCCTTTTTCGGCCAAGCGGCGGCTTTCGTCGGCGGTCAGTTCGCGCAGTTCGATGCCCAAGCGGCGGAGCAGGGCCTCGTCGGGGGTTTGGGGGCGATCGTCGCGGCGCACGCCGAGGGCGGTGGTGTTGGAGGAATTGCGCAGCACGACGGAGGTCTGGTAGGTTTTGCCGTCGCGGAAGTACTCCACGTCCAACTTGTCGCCGGGCCGGAACTGGCCGACATACTCTTGGAGCTCGGGGTGGGTCTTGAGTTTGTTGCCGTTCACGCGGAGGATCACATCGCCGTCTTGGAGGCCGCCTTCCGCGGCCGCTTCGCCCGGCTTCACCCGATCGAGGTACACGCCCTCGAGATTGGGCAGGCCGAGTTCGCGGGCGATGCTGTTGTCGATGTTCTTGATGTAAATGCCGAGGAAACCGCGCTGCACTTCGCCGAATTCCTTGAGGTCGGTCACGACCTTGCGCACGAGGTTGGAGGGCACGGCGAAGGAATATCCCTCGTAGCGGCCGCTTTGGGTCATGATGGCCGTGTTGATGCCCACCAAGCGCCCGGAAGGATCCACCAGGGCCCCGCCGCTGTTGCCCGGATTCACGGCGGCATCCGTCTGGATGAAGGATTCGATGGAAAAATCGCCTTCGAGGATGTCGATGTTGCGGCCTTTGGCGCTCACGATGCCGGCGGTGACGGTCGAGGTGAGGTTGAAGGGGTTGCCGACGGCCACCACCCAGTCGCCCACTTGGACGTTTTCGGAATTGGTGAATTCGATGGGTCTCAGCTCGTAGCCGTCCAACTCCTTGACCTGCAAAAGGGCCAGATCGGTGCTGGGGTCGCGGCCGACGATGGTGGCGGGAAAGGTGCGCCCGTCGTGGAAGGTCACTTCGATGTTGTTGGCGTCTTCCACGACGTGGTTGTTGGTGATCAAATAGCCGTCGACGGAATAGACCACGCCGGAGCCGCTGGATCCGCTCTCGCCGAGGTTGAACCCGAAGCGGTTGCGGATTTCGACTTCGCCCTTGATGTGCACCACGGAAGGCGTGGCGATTTCGGCGGCCATTCGGAAATTGGGCAGGTCGCCCCCGCCGCCGTCGTTGCCGAAGGCGGTCAGTTGGGCCGAACCGCGCGGACCGAGGTTGGTGCCGGCCTTTTTGTTGCCCGGCCCGCGCAACACTTCGGGGTGTGGGTTCGGGCCGAGCAGGAAAATACAGATAAGGGCGGTGAACAGTGCGGTGCCGGCGGATATGCCCGCGATGGGAAGGTACTTTTTCATCGAGAAATTTCTTTTATCGTTCGTAAGGACTTTGGTTTTTCACACTAAAAAAAACCTGAAACGCCGTTTTGGTTCAAAATGTGGCGGCAAGCGCCCATTTTTAAGCATTCGTTAAGTTTTTTTTGGGAAAAAAGTTGCCGACGCACTTGTGGAAAGATCTTTTGTCCCAAAAATGCTCCGCAAAAATTTTTTCCCCCAAAAATTTCCCCTCCCCAATCAAACGGCTCCGGCCTTGATTTCTTCCACGACGTTGGGATCGAGCAGGGTAGAGGTGTCGCCGAGGTTGGAGGTGTCGCCCTCGGCCACCTTGCGGAGGATCCGGCGCATGATCTTGCCGGAGCGGGTCTTGGGCAGGCCGCTCACGAACTGGATCTTGTCGGGCTTGGCGATGCGGCCGATCTGCTCGGAGACGGTTTCGGCGATGCCGTCGCGCAGACGGGCCGCCTCTTCCTCGCCGGGTTTTTGCGCGCAGATGACGTAGGCGTAAATGCCCTGTCCCTTGATATCGTGGGGGTATCCCACCACGGCGGACTCCACCACGTGTTTATTTTGGTTGATGGCGTTCTCGATCTCGGCGGTGCCGAATCGGTGCCCGCTCACGTTGATCACGTCGTCCACGCGGCCGATGATGCGGTACAGGCCGTTTTCGTCGCGCCGGGCACCGTCGCCGGTGAAATAATAGCCCTTGTAGGCGGCGAAATAATTGATGCGGCACCGCTCGTGGTCGCCGTAGGTCGTGCGCAGGATGGACGGCCACGGGAACTTGACGCACAGGTACCCCTCCACATCGTTGCCTTCGATCTCGCGGCCCTCCGTATCGAGCAGCACCGGTTGAATACCGGGCAGTGGCTGTCCGGCGTGGGCGGGCCTCAAGGGCGAGATGCCGGCCAGGCCGGAGATCATCACACCGCCCGTTTCGGTCTGCCACCAAGTGTCCACCACCGGGCATCGGGATTTGCCCACATGCTCGTGGTACCAGCGCCAGGCTTCTTCGTTGATGGGCTCGCCCACCGATCCGAGCACTTTCAGGGAATGGAGGTCGTAGGCCAGCACATGGTCGATGCCGCTCTGCATCAGCGAACGGATGGCCGTCGGGGCGGTGTAAAAGTGGGTCACGCCGTACTTGTCCACGATCTGCCAGAACCGCCCCGGATCGGGGAAAGTGGGGATTCCCTCGAACATGGTGGTGGTGGTGCCGTTGAGCAGCGGTCCGTACAGGATGTACGAGTGGCCGGTCACCCAACCGATGTCGGCAGTGCAGAAATGGATGTCGTTTTCGTCGCACCGGAAAACATTGCGGAAAGAATATCCGGCATACACCATATAACCGCCGCAGGTGTGCACCACGCCTTTGGGCTTGCCCGTGGAACCGGAGGTGTAGAGGATGAAAAGCATGTCCTCCGAGTCCATTTCCTCGGCCGGGCAGTCGGTGCCGACCTTGGCCGCCTCCTCGTGGTACCAGCGGTCGCGGCCCTGGTGCATCGGCACGGGCCAGCCGAGGCGGTTTACCACCAGCACCGTTTGCACGGTCGGACAGTTTTCGAGGGCCTCGTCCACCGTGCTTTTGATGGGCATCTGCTTCGCGCCGCGGTGCAGGCCGTCCGAACAGAGCACGATCTTGGCCTCGGCGTCTTGGATGCGGTCGGACAGGGCGTGGGCCGAAAACCCGGCGAATACGACCGAGTGCACCGCGCCCACGCGGGCACAGGCCAGGGTGGCGAACGCCAATTCGGGGATCATCGGCATGTAGATGCACACGCGGTCGCCCTTTTGCACGCCGTTGGCCCGCAGGACATTGGCGAACCGGCAGACCTCCGCGTGCAGTTCGCGGAAGGTGAAGCGGCGGAAAGGCTCCTTCGGATCGTTGGGCTCCCAGATCAGCGCGGTCTTGTCGGCCCGGGTGGCGAGGTGCCGGTCCAGACAGTTTTCGGTGATGTTGAGCCGGGCTCCGGAGAACCATTGCACGCGTGGTTCGTCGAAGTTGTACGACAGTACTTCGTCCCATTTTTTTCTCCACACGA
>JBEIJQ010000013.1:0-35295 GCA_040380145.1 Lewinellaceae bacterium
ACCACATTGCCGTTGCCGAGGTCGAACTGCCATTCGTAGCCGTTGATGTTCTGGGGCTGACCGCTCTGGTTGACGAAGGTCACGCTGGTCGAATCGCCGCACTGCTGCAGGAGCAGCTCCTCGGCATTGATGGCAGAGGTCTCGAGAATGTCGGCGAAAACATTGATCTGGCAACTGTACACGTTGAACTGGAAATCGCGACGTACGGTGGAAAGCAGGACGCCTGCCGCATTGAATTCGCTGACGCAGACGGTCACCACAAACTGCCCTAGGGCGTTCGGCTTGCCGCTGAGAACGCCGGTGACGGGATCGATCGTGATCGGAGGAGCCCCGCCCAAAGGCGCAACGGCACTATATGGAGGCAGATAAGTGACCCCTGTGTATGGAGGCGGTGAGGCGGGAAAAGGAGTGACCCCGAAAAAAGTGAGGTTGCCAGGCGAGGTGATGTCCGGGCCACCGCCCGTCAAAGTGCCGCACAGTTCGTAGCGCAAGGTGTTGCCGTTGGCATCCGAGGCCGAATGGTCGAAGGTCATCGGCAACTGATTGCAGATGACGATGGGCGGAAAATCGTTGAACCGCGGACTGCTGTTGCCGGCCAACAACGCGGCCTGGGTGAGCGTGACATAGAAACTGGCGCCCATGTCGCCGGGGTTCACGATGTTCGTGATGGTGTTGTTGCGGCAACAACGCTGGTGCACCACCGTGTAGCCCTCCGGCACCGGAGGCAAGGTGAGCGTGAACCGGTAAATACCCCGATTGACGCAAATACCGGACGGCGGGGTCACGCACGGCTCGTTGAGGATGGGCGGGATGTTGACCTCTTGAAAAAGAGATACCCGGAAGGTGTCTATCAACTGGTTGCCCCGATAAACGGTGATGTTGGCGGGATCGTCGAAACTCTGTGCAACGTTCGGCCCGGAGGCGTTGCAATCGCGGTACAGGTGCAGATAAAAAAGATACTGGTTGTTGCCCAGCGATTCGTAAAACATCTCCCCCCCCACGATGTGGCCGGCACGGAGCGGAGCCGAGAAGGCGAAGAACAGCACCGCGAAAAAAAGACAGGGCAACGAGCGAAGTTTCATCGAAATCGGTAGCGTTTTTTTTCGGCAACGGAGCGTCCGAACGGTTTAACTTTTCAAGAAAAAAATTGTTTGAGCAAAAGTCGTCGGGAACGTTTTCAGACTTAACGATTTTTTTTGCAAAAATACAGCGTCCCAACCGCATTTTTTATGGAAAATATCTATTCGAAACCGTATGTCGCGTCCTCCTCAATTCGGTGAATACAATGCCCTGCGCTTGCATCCCAGCAGCATCATCGTGACCCTGCTGCTGCTGGGGCTGTCGGCCCTGTTCCTCGGATTTTCGGGGGCCTATATTTACTCGCGGGTACAAAACCACGGCCAAACGGTGGAGCTGCCGATGGTGTTCGTGTTCAACTCCGTTTTTCTGCTGGGCTCCAGCGCCTGTCTGTGGCTGGCCAACAAAGCGTACAGCGAGGACAACACGGCTCGATACCAAAATGCGCTCTGGGGAACATTGGCCCTCACCCTGGTTTTCTTGGCGGCCCAGTTCTACGGCTGGCAGCTGCTCGACACCAAAGGAAAAATCGGAGAACAGTACGTCAAAGCATTGTCCATCATGCACTTCCTACACGTGGTGGGCGGACTTCCTTTTTTGGGGCTTTTCATCTACACGGCCAATCGCCGCATGCGCGAACCGGTCAGCGTGCTGGTTTATTTTTCGGATCCCGAGAAAAAATTGAAACTGCGCCTGCTCAACCTATACTGGCACTTTCTAGACGGATTGTGGCTGTTTTTGGTGGCCCTTTTCCTGCTGACCAAATTGGTGGGTTAACCCCTTTCCGACAGCCGCTTGCGCATCTCCGGCGCGGTCAGCGTGCGCCCGTCGTGGCTCCAACCGGGCCGCTTGAACAGATACCCCAAGCGCGCCCTCCAATCGGGAGCGCGTTGCAGGTCTTTCCACAAAGCGGCGTACTCATGGGTGGCTATGCGCAAAGGATTGTGCGTGCGGATGTTGGTGGTGATGCCATATACCACGGGCTCCCTGGGATCCTCAGGCGCGAAAGAGCCGAACAATCGGTCCCAAACGATCAGGATGCCGGCGTAGTTCATGTCGAGGTAGCGCACGTTGGATGCATGGTGGACGCGGTGATGGGAAGGAGTGTTGAAAAAGAGCTCGAACCAGCGCGGGAGCAAGGCCACCACCTGCGTGTGTACCCAGTATTGATAGACCAAGCTCACGGCCATCATGCTGAAAATCATCAACGGGGTGAAGCCGATCAAGGGCAGCCAAAGCCAAAAGGCGTATTTGAACAAAATCTCGGTCCAACTCTGCCGCAGCGCAATGGCCAAGTTGTACTGTTCGGAAGAGTGGTGCTGCACATGGGCCGCCCACAAAATGCGCACCTCGTGGCAGATCCTATGATGCCAGTAAAAACTGAAATCATCGGCCAACAAAAGCATCGGCAGCACCGCCCACAAGGGAGTGGCGTCCGAAATGAGGTGCCAATCTTCCGACCAGACCCACAAAAAGGAATATGCGAGGAAGGCCCACCCTTTTCCGATCAGGTCGAAAAAAACCACGCCGACGCCCATGGAAATGCTGGCCAAGCCTTCCTTGAAATCAAAACGCTCGGGATGCCGATCGTGGTCGATCAGCCATTCCAAGGCGATCATGAAAGCAAATCCCGGGAGGATGTACAGGACCGGATTGGTATAACCGTACAAGAGTTCAAGTTTCGACCACATGGCTTCAAATCTGTTTCAGGTGTGCAAAAAAAGGTTTTCTCGAGTCGAAACAACCGTGAAATGAGGTTTGGCTGTTGCAAAACTAATCGGTTTTGGGGACAAAATCGGCACAAGTACCTAAACCCGGTAGAGAACGGATTGTTGCCATGGTATGGCACCGGCGACTGCAAAAGACAGTTTTGCACACCTCCGCCCAAAACACCCGCCCAAAACCGATAATTTTGCATCTTTGAACGGTCGAAGCAATTCCCGCACGGTTTTTGACGAAAAATTTTTTTACAAGAAAAACAATCCCATTCCCCGTTATCCATGAACAAATATCTGAAGCGCTTTCTAATCGGCTTGGGCGCCGTGGTCGTTCTCCTCTTGGCCACTGCGGTGCTGGTGCCCGTTTTGTTCAAAAAGCAATTGATGGAGGCTGCCAAAAAAGGCATCAACGACAACCTCAACGCAACGGTCAACTTTTCCGATGTCGGGGTTTCGATCTTCCGCAATTTCCCCCACATCGGTTTCAGTCTGTACGGATTGACCGTTGACGGAAGAGGAGCATTCGAAGGAGTCCGCCTCGCGGACATTCCCCGCACCGACCTGACCCTGGATTTCTGGTCGGTGCTGAACATGGGCAGCCGCCCCATCGACGTCCGCGGGTTCGCCCTTCAGGATCCGATCGTATATGTTCGCGTTCTGCCCGACGGGCGGGCCAATTACGACATCGCGCTGCCCGACAGCACGCCCACGGAGGAGCCAGGCGAGATGCGTCTGAAATTGCGCCGGTACGGCATCCACGACGCGCGCATCACCTACGACGACCAACAAGGCGGCACCTATGCCTTTCTGGCCGGTTTCACGCACACCGGCAGCGGCGATCTCACCGCTTCGGTGTACGATCTGGATACCCACACCGAAGCCGATACCCTGACGGTCGGCCAGGGAGGGATCAACTACCTGACCCGCGTACGCCTCGACGCAGATGTCAGCCTCCACGCCGATATGGCCAAGCCGCTTTACCAATTCCGAGAAAACATCATCAAGATCAACGACTTGGAACTGAAACTCGACGGCTCCGTGGGCTTTCCCGATGAAAACATGGACCTCGATCTGAAATTCGGCCTGTCCAAGACCGATTTCGCCGGGCTGCTTTCCTTGGTGCCGGCGGCTTACACAGCCGACTTCAAAAACGTGAAGACCTCGGGCACGGTCGCTTTCGATGGATTCGCAAAGGGCACCTACAGCGCAACCGCCATGCCGGCTTTTGCCGTCAACCTTTCAGCGGAAAACGCCTCCTTCCAATATCCGGATCTGCCGTTGCCCGTCAAAGACATCGCCCTGAAGGTCAATGTCAATTCTCCGTCCGCCGATCTGGACGAGATGGTCGTGGACGTTTCCAAACTGCACTTCCAACTCGGCGCAAACCCGTTCGATGCCAAGCTCAATCTCCGCAATCCCATCAGCGACCCCCTTGTGGACGCCGATGTGAAGGGGATCGTGGATTTCACGGATCTGTCCAAGGCTTTCCCCATGGAAGGGGTCAACGAACTTTCCGGGCGCCTCGAGGCTGCTCTGCGGGCCCGCACGCGCATGTCTTTTGTTGAAAACGAAGAGTACGAAAAGGTGGACATGGAAGGCCGACTGATCGTCCAAAACGTCAAATACCGCGCGAAAGACCGCCCTACCATACTTGTCAAAACCTTCGACGCGAATTTCACGCCCAACCGAGTCCTGCTCAACGGCCTCGAACTGATCGCCGGCAAAAGCGATTTCCGGGCCAGCGGCGAACTGGACAATCTGTTGACCTATTTCTCGCGCGACAAGGTGATGAAAGGCAAACTGACGCTGCGTTCGGCCATGCTCGACGCCAACGAGTGGACGACCGGCGAGAACGCTTCCCCGTCAAGCCCCGCCCCTCCTGCAGCGGCCGCTCCCGCCGCACAACCGGAGGGCGAACTTTTCGACAAATTCGATTTTTCCTGCGACCTCGAGATCGGAAAACTGCTGTACGGCACGCACACCGTTTCGGATCTGCGCGCCATGGGCAATTTCACACCCGAAAAAGCCCGCCTCCAAAACCTGTCGCTCAAGATCGGCGCCTCCGACATGGCGGTCAAGGGCGAACTCAACCACTGGTGGAACTACCTGTTCGGCGACGCACTCCTGCAGGGCAATGTGGACTTGCTCTCCAACCGGCTCGACCTCAATCCGTTCATGGTGTCCGACGGAAAGACCGCCCCGGCCAACGGACAGCCCGCCCCGCCCGCCGGTAAGACCGAGCCGCTGGAAGTGCCCAAAAACATAGACCTCGATTTGAGGGCCGATGTCAAAACTCTCGTGTACGACACTTACACCCTCCAAAATGTGAAAGGCAAGGTGCGCGTGGCCAACCAAAAGGCCGCCCTCGAAAACCTCAGCGCGGACATGCTCGGCGGCAGTTTTGCCGTGAACGGAGCCTATGACTCCCGCGACCTGTCCAAGCCCGGTTTCGACTTCGGGATCAAGATCAACCGGTTCCGCTTCCAGGAGGTGTTCCAAAAGGTGGTCACCATACAGAAAATCGCGCCCGTCTTCAAGCACATCGAGGGCATTTTCAACACCAACCTCGCCGTCAAAGGCACCCTCAAGCCCGATCTGACCCCCGATTTGGGCAGCCTGTACGCCGACGGCCTGCTCGAAACCCTGGACGCCGTGGTATCCGGCCTGAAACCGCTCAACGATATAGCGACCAAGACCGGCCTCGGCGAATTCAACGGATTGAAATTGAAAAATACCGTCAACTTTTTCACTCTCAAAGACGGCAAACTGGAAATCAAGCCCTTCACCGTCAAAATCGGCGACCTCTCGCTCAACATCGGCGGACAGCAGGGGCTGGACTCCGAGATGGACTACGACATCCATGTCAACGCCCCCAGGGCCATGCTCACCAAAAACCCGGTGGGCTCCGCGGCCGACCAACTGTTCGGAGCCTTCCGCAAAGAAGCCGCCGCCAAAGGAATGAACATCGACCAAGCCGAGACCATCAAGTTCGATGTCAATCTCAAAGGCACCCTGGCCAATCCCAAACTGACCTTCAAATTCTTGGAAACGGGAACTGTCAAGGATCTACGCCAACAAGCCGAAGACAAGATCAAGGAAGAGGCCGAAAAGAAACGCGCCGAACTGGAGGCAAAAGCCAAAGAAGAAATGCAGAAACAGGAAGAGCGCGCCAAGGCAGAGGCAGAAAAAATAAAAAAGCAAGCCGAAGAGCGCGCCCGCCAAGAAGCCGACAAAGCCAAAAAAGAGGCCGAGCGCAAGGCCAAAGAAGCGGCGGACAAGGCCAAAAAAGAGGCCGAGGACAAAGCCAAGGAAATCCTCAAAAATGTTCCCAATCCCTTCGGAAAAGGAAAAAATTGATGCCCAAGAAGCCCAGTAGGCCCCGGCAAAAACAATTCAGGTCTCCCAATGAGACGATCGGCGTTTGGGGACCTGACTTGTTTTTGCCGGAGGAATTTTTCGTCAGGGGAAAGGAGGGCTTGAACTTTGAATCCGGTTTGTAAAAAGACCGGTTCCGTTCGTCGAACGTTCGCCCGTCGAAGCCGCCTCCGATAGGATTTCCCTGCCTTGATCCCTCCGATCCCTCTCCTCTTGACGCCCGAAATGCGTATCTTTGGCGCAAATCGAATTCGGATGGAAGAAATAATCGTTTTTATCACCGGAGGTACCTTCGACAAGCAGTACAACTACATCACGGGCGAGCTGTATTTCAAGGATACGCACATGCCCGAGATGTTGGAGCGGGGGCGCTGCACGCTGGATTGCACCGTCCGAACGCTGATGATGATCGATAGCACGGAAATGACGCCAGAGGACCGCGAACTGATCGCGCACAACTGCCTGAAAGCCCCCCAGTCGCGCATCATCGTCACCCACGGAACCGACACGATGGTCGAAACCGCCCGGGTGATCGCCGAAAGCGGAATCGCCGACAAGACCATCGTGCTGACGGGAGCCATGATCCCCTACCACTTCGGCATGTCCTCCGACGGTTTTTTCAATATGGGCAGCGCGCTGGCCTTCGCCCAGACACTGCCGCCCGGCGTTTACATCGCCATGAACGGTCGCTATTTCGACTGGGACAATGTGGCCAAAAACCGCCAGACCGGTTATTTTCAAACCCTGCACTGACTCGCCCCATGCGCCCGCTTTTTCGATGCGCGGCACTCGCCCTGCTGTTCGCCCTCGGGCTCGGGTCGGCATGTCGGCGCCCCGCCCCGCCGGAATCCGAAGCCCGTCCGGCGTTCATCGGGCTGTCCGACACCTCCCTTTTCCTGCCCGCAGATCACCTTTCGGGCCCGTGGCGCTCACGGGCCAATCCCGTGCTGGCCCGATACGCCCGGACCGGCGCGATGGCCGATTCGGCCCGAACCCTTCTGCGATACATGCTCTGGGGAGTCGCCAACGCCGAAAACAGCCTTTTGGCCATTGATTCGGTCAGCGGGGCCCGTTGCTTCGAAAGCACCGACTCGGTCTTTCTTTTTGCCCTTTCGCACCCCCACTGCCCCACTATGACAGAAGTTCCCTGCCGCTTGTGGGTACTCTTGGACCAAAACGGGCGCTGGGTACAGTCGTTCGAAGCGGAATCCGTTCGCCTCCTGCCGTGGACCAAAACCGAAAGGGACACCCTGCGCACGACCGAAACCCTTCTGTTGGCCGTTCGGCGAGCACCGGAGGAAACCGAGCTGCTGTCGTTCAACCGCCAGGGATTGTTCAATCTCTTGGACCCGATGTCGGAACAAAAGCCCGTCTGGTTGGACGATGTTTCGGATCCCTGTGCCTACGAACCGGTCCAACTGAAAGCGGTTTTCGAGGACTTGAACGGCGACGGGTATCCGGATCTGCGCGCCATGGGCGAAAAATCCTGCGACGGGCGCCGATCGCCGGTGTCGCATCGCTGGCGCTATCTTCCGCAGAAGCGTTTTTTCGTCGCCGGTAACTGAACAGGCCCTCATGCTGACGCCCGATTTTCTGGACCGATTTCCCGAACTTTGGAGGGGGAAAACCCTGGTAGCCATCAGCGGCGGGATGGATTCCGTGGCGTTGGCCCATCTGTTTCACGAATCGGGGCTCGATTTTGCACTGGCCCACGCCAATTTCGGGCTGCGCGGCGACGAGTCGGACGGAGACGAGGCGCTGGTGCGCGGTCTGGCCGCGCAATGGTGCGTGGAACTGTACCTGCGCCGGTTTACCGGGCCCGAGTTTGCGGAACTTCGCAAACTCGGCACGCAGGGAGCCGCGCGGCAATTGCGCTACCAATGGTTCGAGGATCTGTGCCGCACGAACGGGTATGCCCGTGTGGCGACGGCCCACCACTTGGACGACAATATCGAGACCCTGCTCTTCCATTTGATCCGGGGCACCGGCATCCACGGCCTCCTCGGCATCCCGACGGGATCGGGCGGCACGGTTTTGCGCCCCTTCAACGAACTGCCGCGCGCGGCAATCCGGGCCTATGCCGAAGATCGCGGCCTTGTTTGGCGGGAAGACAGTTCCAACGCTTCCGAAAAATACGCCCGAAACGCCATCCGCCACCGCTTGGTGCCCTTGCTGCGCGAACTGTATCCGTCGCTCGACGCGACCATGCGCGACAACATGGCGCGTTGGCGCGAAACCGCTCATTTGTTCGACGAATCGGTGGAAAAATGGCGGCGCGAAATCGTCGAGGAAACCGCCGGGGAAAGACGCCTGCTGGTAGAGCCGCTGTTGGCCCATCCGGCCTGCAAGACCCTATTGCACGGTTTTTTGTCGGACCGCTTCAGCTCCGATCTGTGCGTCCAGGCCGAACACCTGCTGCGTTCACAGACCGGCGCCTTCGTCGAAAACGCCACGCACCGGCTGTACAGGGATCGGGCGCATCTGGTCTTGGTCCGCAAATCGGACGAGCCTCTATCGTCGGAACACCGCTGGGAAGAGAACACCTTCGAACTGGAATTTGCCCACGGACTTCTCCGGGGAGAAAAGGTCCTTTCGCTCGGCGAAAACGACCGCGCCCAAGCCGATGTGGTCCTGCTGCCCCTCGGCCAATTGCAGTTTCCCCTGACGCTGCGTAGGTGGAAGTCGGGCGACCGCTTTTGTCCGTACGGAATGAAAGGGCGTTCGCAAAAGGTGAGCGATTGGCTCACCAACGCCAAAATATCGCCGCCCGAAAAAGAACGGGTCTTCGTTCTTTGTTCGGGCGACGATATTTGTTGGTTGGTCGGCCACCGGACCGATCAGCGCTTTGCGAATGCTTCTGGCACCGGGCCATGGCTCAGGATCGCGGTGGTCCGCTAAGGAACCAGCGCGCGAGCATCAATCGTAGAAAAAGGGCAGTACTTTGGATTCCTTGACCGTAGAAAGGGTCATCAAGGTCTTCAAGCGCTCGATTTCTTCGATCTGCGAAAGGGTCTTGAACAGAAGCTGTTCGTACGTGTGCAGGTCTTTGCAGATCACTTTCATCAGCACATCGGCCTCGCCGGTGATGATGTAGCACTCCACGATTTCGTCGATCTTTTGGATTTTTTCGAGGAAGTTATTAAGCGCGTTCTCCTTGTGCCATGCCAAGGATACCTGGATGAAGGTCTTGACGGTAAGCCCGATGGCCACGGCGTTGACCGTGGCGTGGTAACTCGTGATCACATCGAAAGATTCGAGTTTTTTCACGCGCTCCAAGGTGGGAGCCGGGGAAAGACCGATCTGTTTGGAAAGTTCGAGATTGGTGATTTTGCTGTTTTCCTGAAGGATTTTCAAGATTTTCAAGTCGATCGGATCCAAGCGGTACATAACGAAAATTTTATGGTGGAAAAAAAATACGAAATCAAAGACTTCAAAAGAAAATGCAGGACATTCATCGCTGCAAAAAATAAAATAAGGAGAAGGAAAAAAGTCCGCCAAACGGATATTTGGCCTTCGGGCAGCAAAATTAGGAATATTATTTTTTTCGGAATGATTTTTTGGCTAAAAGATTTTTGTAAAAAAATAAAAGCGAAACAAATAAAAAAAAGAGCATACTGGTCGGCATTTTCTCGGAATATTATTTTGAGCAAAAGCGAAAAGGAATTGCAATTTTTTTTTTTAAGGGAAAATTATATTTCACCGAAGAGCGCATTTCTGATCCATTTTCGGATTTTATTCGGCCTGCCGGCGATGTGGAGACAAAAAAAGCCCCGTCCGGAAATCCGGACGGGGCTTTTGTCGGAAGATCTATGGCGATCAGTGGGCCACGATGATCTTCTTGGTCACGAGCTCGGCTCCGTCGCCGAAGCTGATCGTGTACACGCCGTTGGCGAGCGTGGAAGCGTCGATGGAGAGCAGGTTGTTGCCGGCCATCAGCGGAGCGTTGCGCATTTCGACCACTTGGCCGAAGGCGTTGGCGATGGTCACCGTGTGGTTTTCCATGGTGCGAGGGGCATACACGTACACATTGGCGAAAGCGGACACCGGGTTGGGCATCACGTGGCCCACGCGGAAGGGGTTGGCGGCCGTTTCGTTGATACCCGTGCAGTTTTGGGCCTGCAGGTGGAACGCGTAGGCGAGCAGCGGACCGGGGATGGTCGTGTTCAGGAAGCCGTTGATGCTGGCGGCGATGTTCAAGGGATACACCGTTCCGGGAGCCAAGTTCGCGGTGGCAGTGGACGGGGCCGTGACGATCAGGCAGCCGATGATGGCCGGATCGTTGGCGGTGGCGGCACCGTGGAAGATGCAGTCGCCACTGTTCTGACCGTTGGCATCGGGCGAGAAGCAAGTGTACACGAAGTCACCGCTGGGGAAACCGGTGATGCCCGTGATGTTGATGGTCTGCAACGGAATGCCGTTGAAGGCGTTGGGGACCACTGCGGTGAAGGTGAACGAGAACGGCTCGCCGATGCACACGGCGATCACCGTGGTATCGGAGGTGGTGTCCTGCGGGTAAACGCCGGGAACGCCCGTGTTCGCATACTGCGGATCGGGGGCACAGGCTTGTCCGAAAGAGGTGGCCGCCAAGAGCAGGCCGGAGAAGGCAAGTAAAATACGCTTCATAAAAGAATTAGGTTAAGTGAAAAATGAAAGGTTGTGGTCAATGGACCGCAAAAATAGTGAACCGCCGTGAAATTTCAAATTCCCGCACCCGAATTTTTGTTAAAAAGGCGTTAAGCGAACGGTTTCGATGGGGTCGAAGACATAATCCGTCAAGTCAAGACGGACGGCGGAGGTTCCACCGAACAACGGGGCGCAATCCAGCACAAAGGCCGAAAGTTGTTTTTTGAACTCCAGGCTGCCCAGTTCGTCCGGAGCGGCCAAGTACCCCACGTGAAAAACGGAATCGGTGCTGAGACGAAAAATGGCCTCCCGCGACAAAAAGGTCTGTTGCGAGGCTTTTTGTCCGAAGGCTTCGGCCAAGGTTTTTCCCACTCCATCGGCAGCATAGACGGTCATTCCGCCGGCCCTGAACCTTTTGCCTGCCCTTGTGAAAGGGACATTGCCTTTCGATTCCATACGGTCGTTGACGAACACGAAGTGCACCGGCAGATCGGAAAACACCTGTTCGGAGACCATTCGGGCCACCGCGAGAGCGCTTTTGCGGGTGTCGGCGTCGTTTTCCACTCCGTTTTCGCAGACCATTTTCAGCACATAAGATTCGGTCGCGCCGGTTCCGACGGTGACCTGACGGTCGATGAGCACGGTGATGGGCCTGTCGGAAAAGAATCGAAGGGAGTCGCGCAAAAACTCCATCAAGGCACGGGCCTCCGGCTCGGGGAAACCGTCGGCGTAAAACAATTCGCCTTCCCCAGCACGCATGCGGGTGCCACGCGCATCACCGCACGAGGAGAACGCAAGGACGGCCACCAGGGCCATAGATGCCCAGAAGGCGGACAGCGAAAACGGACGGGGGCGCAACATGTAGCAGGGATCGGTCAAGTGGACGAAGATAGCGTCTGTATTTGGTCGAGACAAAAGTAGCGATTTCCGCCCGTCAAGTTTTACTTTTGTCCCATTGTTCGGAACCCCATTTGTAACCGGAAAAACTTCCTGTATGAAATTCTTTGTCGATACGGCCAATCTTTCCCAGATCCGCGAAGCCCGCGACCTGGGCATCCTCGACGGCGTCACCACCAACCCTTCTCTGATGGCCAAAGAGGGCATCAAGGGCGAACAGGCGGTCTTGGACCATTACCGGGCGATCTGCGAGCTGGTGGAGGGCGATGTGAGCGCCGAGGTGATCGCCACGGATTTTGAGGGCATCGTGGCCGAGGGAACCCGTTTGGCCGGTCTGCACCCCAACATCGTGGTGAAGGTGCCGATGATCAAGAGCGGCATCCAAGCGATCAAGCATTTTGCCGATCGGGGCATACGGACGAACTGCACCCTGGTTTTTTCGGCCGGACAGGCCATTTTGGCCGCCAAGGCCGGGGCCACTTACATTTCCCCGTTTATCGGGAGATTAGACGATGTTTCCTACGACGGGCTGGACCTGATCGATCAGATCGTGGGGATATACAATGTGCAGGGTTATTCCACGGAAGTGCTGGCGGCTTCGATCCGCAATCCGCTGCACATCGTCAAATGCGCCGCAGCCGGCGCGGATGTGGTCACTTGTCCGCTATCGGCGATCACGGGACTGCTGAACCATCCTTTGACCGATATCGGGCTGGCCAAGTTCTTGGAAGACCACCGCAAATCGCAGTGAGCGTTCAGGATGTTTCCAGCGGTTCGGGCTTGCCCATGATAGCGGGACGGGTCTTCAACAGATAAACATCGAGAATGGCCTTGATGCGCGCGCCCCATTCGCGCACGATGGTCATTTGACCGCCTCGCTCCGGAAACGATGCGTTCACGGCCGCTGCCTCCAAGCCAAAGCAACGAGCCAGAAAAACGGCCCTGGGCGTATGGAAACCTTGGGAGACGATCAGGCATTTTTTTTGTCCGAAAATGTCGCGCAACCGAACGATCGAATCCAAGGTCCGGCGGCCGCCGAAATCCATGGTGATGCAAGTGTCGGGCACGCCAAGTGCCTTGAGGGCCTTTTTCATGTCCAGCGGCTCGTTGTAGCGGTGGTTGGAATTGTCGCCGCTTACCACGATGTGGCGCACTTTTTTGATGTGGTACAAACGGGCCGCCGTGTTGATGCGGTAGGTAAAAAAAAGGTTTTCCAGACGCCCGTTCACGGATCGGCTGGTTCCCAGCACGAGGGCAACGCCGCTGGAATCGGGCACCTCGTACATGTCGTCGTAGAGGGCGTCGGAGGTCGAATAGAGCACCCAGAAATTGCCCAACAGTAGTACCGCCGCCGCTGAAACGACGGTCAGGAGGCCCCATTTCAAGAGGCTGCCCAGCATTGGACCAAGCACAGGCATCGGCTCAAAAGTTCTTCCACATCATCGAGGCCACGGGTTTGTCCGAGCGCTCGTTGTATTTCGCGTTGGTTTTTCTGTTGTAATAGTTTTCGATGGGCCCTTCCACGGCGAAGTAGATCAACTGTCCGATGGGCATGCCCTTGTACACGCGTACGGGCAAGGTGGCCGATATTTCGAGGGTCCAATGGTTGCAGAAGCCCACATCGCCCTTTCCGGCCGTCGCGTGGATGTCTATCCCGAGGCGGCCCACGCTGGATTTGCCTTCGAGGAAGGGCACGGAGGCGTGGGTTTCGGTGTATTCTTCGGTGACTCCGAGGTACAGTACGCCGGGCATCAGCACGAAGCCCTCGTCGGGGATTTCGAAGCAGACGGTTTCGTTGGGCCGGCGGGCGTCGAGCACCTCGTCGCGGTAGGTGGCGAGCCACTTGCCGAGATGGACATCGTAGGAATTCGTGCCCAAGCAATTGCGGTCAAAGGGCTCGATCACGATCTCGCGCTTGGCGAGGCCTTCGAGGATTTTTTGATCGGAAAGGATCATGGCGCAAAACTGCGGACCTTTTTTTACACAAAAAAATCGGGCATGAGAGGCATATCGGGGTTGACCGCGTAGCGCGAAAGGTCGGTCACGCCCTCGGAGGCCAGCACCTCGTCGTCCACAAAGAAGTTGCCGGTGCTAGAACGGCTGGGCCTGCGGAGGATATAGTAGGCCGCATCGCCCATGATATCGGGAGTCCGCGACATCTGCATCATCTGGTCGCCGCCGAGCAGGTTCTGCACTGCCGCGGTGGCGATGGTGGTGCGGGGCCACAGGGCGTTCACCGCGATCCCCTCCTCTTTGAGCTCCTCGGCCATGCCGAGCACGCACAAGCTCATGCCGTACTTGGCGATGGTGTAGGCGACATGCGGCGCGAACCACCGTGCTTCGATATTCAACGGGGGCGACAAGTTGAGGATGTGGGGATTTTCCGATTTGGCCAGATACGGGATGCAGACCTTGGAGCACAGGAAGGTGCCCCGGGTGTTGACGCTGTGCATCAGATCGTAGCGTTTCATGTCGGTATCGACGGTCCGCGTCAAGCTGATGGCCGAGGCGTTGTTGACCAAGATATCGATGCCTCCGAAGGTTTCGGCTGCCAAGCGGACCGCCTCCACCACAGCTTCTTCGCTGCGGATATCGAGGGAAATGGGAAGGGCACGACCGCCGGCCTTTTCGATTTCCTCGGCGGCGGTGTAGATCGTTCCGGGGAGCTTGGGGTGAGGCTCGGCGGTTTTGGCGGCCACCACGATGTTGGCGCCTTCCCGTGCCAGGCGGAGGGCGATGGCCAAGCCGATGCCGCGGCTGGCTCCGGTGATGAACACGGTTTTGTTCTGGAACATATCGTCAAAAGGTTTCGATGGTACTGGAAGAACTAGATTCTGCACAAAAAAAGGATTTTTCTCCGAATGTCGGACAAAAGGCCCCGATTTTCTTAACTTTCGGACACCAAATAAATTTGCCACGCACATGCGCGCCACCGCCCTCGTTTTGTTGCTCATCGTCCTGTCCTTGGGCCTGCTGTGGGCCGTGGGTCTCCCCCATGCCAAGTCACTTCTTCCATCGTTCGGCTCAGAGATCCGACCGCTTCCGGGCGCCCCCTCTGCGCCACCCGCTCCCTTCGAAATGCCGGAAATCCCCGTCGGGTATTTTGCCCAGCCCGTGGAGCACGCCATGAAACTGTCGGGCACTTTCGGCGAGCTGCGCCCCAACCATTTCCATGAGGGCATCGACATCAAACCGCGCGAAAAGGAAGGCGAGCCCATTTATGCGTCCGCGGACGGCCATGTGGCCCGAGTCCGTACCCTGCCACGCGGTTTCGGCCATGTGCTTTACCTGGATCACCCCAACGGTTTCACGACGATCTATGCGCACCTGAAATCCTTTTCCCCGCTTTTGCAGACCTATTTGCGGGCAGCGCAGAACACCGCCCGTTTTTTCGAAGTGGATCTTTCCCCCGACCGATTTTTTTTTTCGATAAAAAAAGGCGACCTGATCGGCTACATCGGCAATACCGGCAGCTCGAACGGTGCACATCTGCACTTCGAGATCCGCCACACCGAAACGGATGTTCCCGTCAACCCGCTGCTGTTCGGCTTCAACGTCGCCGATACCAAAGGCCCGGTGCCCAAATCGGTCAAGTTGTACGCACTGGACGGGAACGGCCGTGAAACAGCCTCCAAGATCTTTCCCCTGAAAAAAGCCGGGGATCGCTATGTACTGCCCCAAGACTCGATCGTGTGGAACGCGGATCGCGTGGGAATCGCCCTGCAGGTCAACGACTTGGCGGACGGGGCCAACAATGCTCTGGGGATTTACCGGCTCGAGCTGCTCGAAAACGGCCGACCCGCATTTTCATTTGCTTTCGACGGGCTTTCCTACGATCACACGCGCTACCTCAACGCGCACATCGATTACCGGGAAGCGGGAAAGGACCAATGGTTCCACCGCTGTTTCCAACTGCCCGGCAACTTGTTGACGATTTACAGCGCCGACGAACGGCGGGGTATGTTGCCGCTGACTTCCGATAAGCCTTTGGATCTGCAGCTGACGGCCTCCGATGTTTTCGGCAACTCCGTGCAGGTGGGCCTTCGGGTGGTGCGGGGAAAAGCGCCTGTCCCGTCGGCCTCCGCTCCGGCATCGGAATTCCCGCTCGCCCACCAAGATTCGCTGCGCATCCGCAAAGACGGATTCGAAGCTTTTTTCCCTCCGGGCTCGGTGTACGAAAGCACTGGATTGAAGTACACCGTCCAGCGAACAGCCGGCAGCGTTTCGGCCCTGCACGAACTGGCGGGCCCCTCCGCACCGGCGCACCACTGGTTCGATGTGGCCGTCCGACCGATCGCCCCGCTCGGCGATTCTGCCCGGGCGAAGGCCGTGGTGGTGCTCAACGGCCGCAAAAGCCTCGGCGGTGTTTGGCGCGACGGTTGGCTTTGGACCAAAAGCCAGCACTTCGGCTCGTTCTCCATCGCGCTGGACGATACGCCTCCGACGATCGAATTGACCGGCCGATACAAAGGGACGCCCTTGGCCAAAGACAAAGTCGTGTTCAAGATCACCGATGATCTGAGCGATCTGGTCCACTACTCGGCTTGGGCAGACAACGAATGGATCGTGCTGGAATACGACCAGAAAACACGCTTGTTCACTCTTCCGTTCGAAGACCGGCTCGAACCGGGCACGCACGAGATCCGTGTGGAAGCGGTCGATTGGGCGGGCAACCGCGCCGAATGGCGCGGACAGGTGGTGCGTCAATGAGATGCTGGGCGATCAGCCGCCAAACATTTCCTTGATTCCCTCCGCTTCCTCCGGCTTCATGCGTCCGCTGAGAATGAGGCGCAGTTCACGGCGCTGTTGGGCAGAGTCGAAACGCTGCTGTTCGGCCTCGGTCAAGGGCAAGAGGGGAGGGACCTGGCGGGGCTCCTTTTTTTCTTCGTCCAAGGCCACAAAGGTCAAGTACGCATCGTTGCACTTTCGGGGATTTCCGCCTTTGATATCGGCCGAAAATACCTCCACAAATACTTCGATCGAAGTGTTGAACGCACGCGTGGCCGATGCCTGCAAGGTGACGATCTCGCCCATGTGGATGGGTTTTTTGAAGGAAACATAGTCCACCGAAGCGGTCACCACATGACTGTTGCAATGCTTGCCGGCACAAATGGCCGCCACGATATCCATCCATCGCATCAGGTTGCCTCCCATCAGGTTGCCGAGCGGATTGGTGTCGTTGGGCATGACCATTTCGGTCATGGTGGTAAAAGAGTCGCTGACTTTTTTCATGGTCTCGGTTTGTCGAATCAAGATAGGTGGAAAAGATAATTTTCTGAAAAAGAGAGAAAAAACTGTCCGAACGGACTCGCATAGAGGGTGTCCCAAAAAAATGCGCGGCAGAAAAAAGTTTTCTGCCGCGCACCAAAAGCCGAAAACGGCGGGATCACTGCACATCGGACGCGTTGCGCATCACGATCTGGGGAACATTGTTGAACGATGAAATGTGGCCGGTCAGCTGGACGGGTGCGGCCGGAACGGTGTTGGCAGAAAAATTAGCCTGCGGACGGGTGTACAGCGTGGAAGCGCCCGTTGCGTCGGCGATGGTGGCAGTGCCGCTGAACACGGTGGTGCCAGCTGCCGGCGTGATGGTCACGCCTTGGATGGTCACCAGTTGTCCCTGCAAAGTGGCGGCATTGGCCACCATGTCGGCGATGGTGGTCACGATCGGCGTGGGGAGCGTTCCCGGGCCGATCAGCGTGGCGTTGGCGTTGGGGGCGTTGTTGAGCTGGAGCAGACCGCCGAAAGTAGAGAGTTCGACGCCCTGGACAGTGATCTCGATCTCGTCGCCGAGGTTGAACTGGTGGTCGGCTGCGAAGCGGACGGCAAGGGCAGCACTGGCATCCTGGACGAAGAGATTGCGGGTGGTGATATTGGCCGCCGCGCGATCGGAGGTCACCACGCCGCGGATC
Source organism: Lewinellaceae bacterium (assembly GCA_040380145.1). Taxonomy (GTDB): domain Bacteria; phylum Bacteroidota; class Bacteroidia; order Chitinophagales; family Saprospiraceae; genus JBEIJQ01. The sequence goes on from JBEIJQ010000013.1 coordinate 17,603, forward strand.
TTGAAGTTCTGTCCGATGCTGAGGGTCGTGCCGGCATAGAAGTCGCGGATGGTGGAAATATCCTCCAAGGTGGCATTGCCGCCACCGCCTCCACCGCCGCCGCCACCGCCCACATCGTTGGCGTTGCGGAGCAGTACTTGGGGGGTTCCGTTGAACTCGGAAACGATGGCCGTTACAGTGACGGTCCCGGTGGGCACCGCCGTGCCGGCGAAAGCGGCCGTTGCACGGGTGTAGAGGTCCAAATTGCCCGTGCCGTCGTTGATGTTGCGGGTGCCGGCGAAAGTGGCGCCTCCCGTGATGGCCGATCCGGCGATCTGCACCAGGGTGGACTCCCAGAGTTCTTGGTTGGTATTGATGTCGTCCACCGTGGCGACGCGGGGCGCGACGCTGTTGCCCGTCGAAACACGGGAAGCGTTGGCCAATGGCACGTTGTTGATCTGCATTTGACCGGCGTACTCTTCCAGGGCCATTCCGTCCACATCGATGATCAGTTCGTCGCCGAGATCGAACGAGTGGGAAGCCGTGAAGCGCACCACGATGCCGGCGGTGCTGTCTTGGATGATCAGGTTCGCCGAGACCAAGTTGGCGCCGGCCCGATCGGAGATCACGATACCGCGGATGGTGGGAACGCCGCCCACGGTGGTCGCTGCGCCCGCAAACTGGTTGCGCACGGCGCGGATGCCCGTTCCACCGGCACCGCCGGCGTTGCAACGGGGACCGTACAAGGGCACATCCTGGAGGTTGCGGATGGCCAGTTGGTACTCGGTGGACAGGAAGGTGGCGTCGTTGCTGTACACGCCGAGCACGGCCGTCAGCGGACCGCGGCCCTGTGCGGTGCGCACGCCGGCGAAGTCGGCATAACCGCTGGTGCGAAGGGCGATCTGACCACCGTCGCAATCGCGGATGGTCAGGTTGACGGATTGCTTGCCGATGGCATCGGCGTAAGTGGTGTCGAGGGCGCTGAGCGAGAATTCCACGCTGTCGAACTGGATCAAAGTGTTCACATCGGCGGGCGTGATCTCGCTGATGCGCTTGACGCGCACCGGCAACGGCTGGTTGCGGGCACCTCCGATCACATGGTCGGGGATGCGCGCGGATTCGATGGGATTGTCAGGCGAACCGTTGATCTGGATGCTGCCGCTGTAATCACCAACATAAAGGCCCTTCAGACGGACATACACGCGCCGTCCAATAGGATAGTTGTTGTACAGATCGGAAGCGTTGAGCCGCAGTTCGATGCCGCCGGTCTCGTCTTGGATGACGAGTTTTTCGTAGAAATTGCCGGAGCGGTCGTCGGCGATCACGATGCCGGAGATCACCAGTGAGTCGTCGATCAACTGATCGGGCTGACCGATGGTGTGGCGGGCCAAGATCTCGCTGATCGTGGTGTTGGCCGTGATGTTGGGCAGATCCTCGTAGGGCGGCTGGTCGAATTCTTTTTCGCAAGCGGAAAAAGCGGCTGCCACGAGGGACAACAGGAGCAGAAGACGGAAAGTAATGGTTCTCATAACGAAGGGACGACGGTTTTGCCCGTCTTTTTTTTATTTTTTTAAAAATAAATTTCGGAGAAAATGCGGTTAGATGCGGGCGGTCAAACTGACGAAATAGGTCGCGCCGAAGGCACTGAAAGTCCGGATCGGATACAGTTCCTTGGAGGCTCCGTCGAAGCGAAACTGTTCGAAACCGCCGGTGCGCAGGCTCAGGTTGTTGAGCAGGTTGCTCACGCCGATGTTGAGGTTCAGGAAAAAGTCCCGCTCGCCGGTCTCAAACTTCCAGGATTTGCCGCCGAAGAAGTCCAGTGTGAAGCCGCCGGGCAGCTGCGATTGGCCGATGATCTGTTGGATCTGGGCCGGATTGTCGATGATCTGCTCTTGGAACTCGGGCGTGAGGCCGGTGGTGGAAAGCGCTTCCAGGGTGCGGCGGTCGGGGAAAGGCTCTATCCAGTTGTTGTGGAAATAATTGACGTTGACATTGGCGAACCAGAATTCCTTGGCGTTGTAGCTGAGGCCGAGCGTGTAGGCGTTTTGGGGGCCGTTGGGCAGTCGATAATTGCGGATATAGACAGTACGGGTCTCGGAAATAGTCTGATTTTCATCCACCTGCAAGAGAGCTTGGGGCCTGGAAGCATAGATGTGCTGCCCGACCGTTCCTGCGGCGCGCAAGGTCAAACCGTTGGTGAGTTTGAACTCCGCCGCCAGTTCGATGCCCATGTGCTGATGGTCGATGTTGTTCATGATATAGTTGACGAATCCGCTGTTGTCGTTTTCGTTCTGGTCGCCATCGTCTTGGATGACATCCACAAAAAAGCTGCGGACCAAAGCTTGGTCGTCGATGCGCGAAAAGAAACCGACGACCTTTGCACGGACGAACGGCGTGCGGAGCTGATAGCCACCCTCGACGCCGTAAACGATTTCGTCGCTCAGGTTGGGGATCACCTGGTCGCGGAAACGCGGGGAGACATAAGCATTGCGGAAGAAAGGTGCACGGTTGCCGTACATACCGCTCACAAAGAGATAATTGCGGCCGTTGATTTTATAGGTCACGCCCCCTTTGAGCATGTAGTTGAGGAAATTCTGTTTTTCGGACTCGCCGAAGGAATTGTTCGGAAAACGGCCGTTGCGCAGGTGGCCGTCGCGCCAGAAACTGGTGTAGCTGAAATCGGCGCCGACGAACATGTCCCAGTGCGCAAGAGAAAAGCCCAACTGCCCCCAGATGTTGGCCTTGCGGATGTTGGCATCGAAGTCGTAACCGAAACGATCGCCCTCGCGCACCACCTTGTTGGGGTTGTCGAGGTCGTTCTGATAAAAGTCGGTGTTGCCGTTCGCCGTGGTATCTTGGACAGTGAAGCGGTCCACATCCAGCCAATAGTCTGCTCCCAGTAGATCTTTCACCACGGAGAAGTTGCTGATCTTGCACCATTGGTAGGAACCGCCACCGTTGAGCGACATATTGTCGGTCAGAGCGGATTCGAAGTAGGTGTTGAAATTATATTTTTGGCTGTCGAAACGGCGTTCTTCGATGAGGTATCGGGCCCTGTTGCCGGAGACCGTGTTGCCTTCGATACCGTTGGCGTCGGTCACTGTCTCAAAACTGTTGCGGTTGACATTGTACAAGTTGGCCCAGTTGATCTGGCGGAGGTTCTCGTCGGTGTCGTTTCGCCAAGCATCTGCCACTTGCAGGGCTTGGACAGGATCCGTCATGGAGATCGCCGACGGCATGTTGCGGAAATAATCGGGCCTCGGGTCGGCGGCATCCTGCCAATTGAAGGCAGAAGTGCCGTTTCGGCCGAAGATGGCCGAGAGCGACGAGGTCATCGTGAAGGTGGGCTTGGGCTGCCAAACATGGGTCAAGATGATCACCGGCTGATGCACATTTTGGACCGAAACATTGCGCTTTTGTCCGTTTTGCCAACCCCAGTTGGGATTGTAATAGTTTTGTCCCGAGAGTTCACGGGCTTCTTCGGAAGCAGCGCCGCCTCGACCGCGGACGATGGGCGCGCTGAAAGCTGTCAGGGTGAGCGACTGGGTGCGGCCGAGTTTTTTCTCGATGCTGGCGAAATAAGACCAGCCCTTGAAAGATGTACCGGGCTCGTACCCTTCGTCGGCCCAGCGGTGGGAGCCGGAAAGTGCGATCGCCCATCCTCCGGGCAGCAGTCCGGACGACCAGGTGGCCATCGCTCGGTGGCGGTAACCGCGATTGGAAATGGCGTATGAGACGCGCAGTTGGCGGCGTTGGCTGCCGGCCCTGGCGTCGATCGATGTTCCGCCGCCCAGACCGCCCAAGGAGAAGGCCATGGGTTGGATGCCGATGTTGATCTGCTGGAGACGTGTCATATCGTTGAGACCGCCCCAGGCGCTCCAAAAAACGGCACCGCTTTCCAAGTCGTTCATCGGCGCCCCGTTGATCAGGAACTGCGTGTTTTCGGCCCGTAAGCCGCGTATGCGGAATCGAGCGGTGCTGAAATTGAAGGCCGCGGCGTTGGCATACACGTCGCGGGAAGCGGTGAGCATCCCGGAAATGTTCTGCGCCCCGCCGGTGTTGTCGTTGTCCATTTCAGTGACTGTGATCGTGGGGATCACATCCTCGGCCTGGACATCGGGGGCAGCGGCATTGCCCAGTTCGATGCGCAGATCAGTGGGCAAGATGCTCAGCGTGACGTTGACGGGGATTTTGGCGCTCACGCCCACATCGGGCGTTTCGGCGATCAGTTGGTACTCGCCCGTCGGAACGGCGGGTATCAAAAAGAAGCCTTCGGCATTGGTGTAGGTGCCGTAATCGGTGCCTTCGAGATAGACCCGGACGCCGGCGCTGGGCGGATTGACGGTGCCGCGCACATCAGCGGTCTGCCCCCAGGCCACAACGGAAAACAGAGTCAGGATCGAACAAATAAAAATGCGCATGTGTTGGTTTTTGAAGTTTGGCGGCGCAAATATAGCAAAGGATGGGCACACGGCCCAGAGTTTGTTCGCGCGATTTCATTTTGTTCTCCCTTTCGCAGCCCGCCGACAAATTTCCCGTCTCCTGTGAATTGAACTCGATCCTCTTTGCAGTGTTTTTCGCATTTTTGCGCACTTTTCATTAACCATCAAACACCATCTTCGATATGAAGCACTCCACATTCCGAAACGCTGTTCCATTCGCGCCATTGGTTCTGACCATCGCTCTGCTGCTGGGCGGATGTTCGAGCGACAAGCCCGAGATCAAAAACGAGATGAGCCCCACCGCCGTGCGCACCGCCGATGCCGTGGAAGGAACCGACCTGATCCGCAACCCGGAAACGGCCGATACGCCGCTCGACCCGGAAAACGGGGCCGCCATCCAGTTCGAAGAAACCGAGCACGATTTCGGCCAGATCAAGATCGGCGACAAAGTGACACACAAGTTCAAGTTCAAGAGCACGGGGAAAACAGCGCTGATCATCTCCAATGCCGATGCGAGTTGCGGCTGCACGGTTCCCAGCTGGCCACGTACCCCGATCGCACCGGGCGAAACGGGCGAAATCGAGGTGTCGTTCAACTCGGCGAACAAAACGGCCGGCCAGACCACCAAACGCGTGACGGTTTCGGCCAATACCTTCCCCTCCCAAACGGTGCTCTACATCAAGGGCAATCTCGTGGAATAAGCAGGTCACAACGACCAAGAGGCGTCGCGCAGTTGGTTAGTGCCATTTTGGAAAACGGCGTAATTGAAACCTTTGTGCATGGCGTGCGCGCCGATGCGCCCTTTTTTGTCCACGGCCAAAAATCCCACTTGAAAATCGCGGTGGTTGGCGTGCCGCTTGATGATGCGACGCACCGCCTCCTCGCAGGCAGCCTGCGGATGCTTGCCCTGGCGCATGAGTTCGACCACCAAAAACGAGCCCAATGTGCGCAGGACCGCCTCGCCCAGCCCAGTGGAAGTGGCGGCGCCCACTTCATTGTCAACATACAGTCCGGCTCCGATCACTGGGGAGTCCCCTACCCTGCCGTGCAATTTGAAGGCCAGTCCGCTGGTGGTGCAGGCCCCCGCCAGATCGCCTCGTCCGTCCATGGCCACGAGACCGATGGTGTCGTGGTTTTCGATATTGATCACGGGCTTGTACTCGGACTGCTTGAGCCAATCCTTCCAAGCTTTCACTTGGCTCTCGTTCAAGACATTGTTTTCTTTTGGGAATCCTTTGGACAGCGCGAATTGCAGCGCCCCTTCGCCCACGAGCATCACATGGGGGGTATCTTCCATCACCTTTCGGGCCACGGAGATCGGATGTTTGATGTGCTCGAGGCAGGAAACGGAGCCGCAGCGCCCCAGCGGATCCATGATGCAGGCGTCGAGCGTTACGCGGCCGTCGCGGTCGGGCATGCCGGAAAGACCCACCGAGCCGTTCTCGGGATCGGCCTCCACGACCTGGACGCCGAACTCTACCGCATCGAGGACGCTGCCCCCGCTGAGCATTTTTTCCATGGCCGCTTGGTTGGCGGGCAATCCATGCGACCAGGTGGACAGCACGATGGGCCCTTTGCCGTCGGGCGAGAAAGGTTCGTTCGAGAGCGGCCGTGCGGCCAGATCTTGGCCCAAGGCCAACCCGAGAGAACCGAGAGCGGTCTGTTTGAGAAAACGGCGGCGACTGTTCATGGCAGCGATTTATTTTTGGTAAAAAATGGGCGGACTCAATTTTGAAACAACGCGCAGCATTACACAATTGAATTGCAATCCTCCTTAAGCCCGTAATATAGGAATTTTCGGGGAAGCTTACACCGCAAGCGACAAGGTTTTGATTTTGGGTTCGACGATATCTTCAAGATTGCGGATTTTCGACAGCGTTTCCAAAATTACTAATTTAGGGGGGACTTTACTGGCCAGCAGCTCGTTGTAGATTTTGAGGGCGCGAGCCCGGATAGATGACAACTTACCGTTGACAGCTTCTGCATTTTCGGATCTGCCTTTGATTTTTTCTTTGTCTTTGTCCCACTCGGAGCTCAAAACCGATACCCCGACGGAATACTCTGTTCGAATGTTGTTGAGTTGGATGCGTAGGTAAACGGGGGTTCGGTTCTCCGAGGTCTTTTCGCTGGGGCGTACCCAGAAGGATAATTTGATACTCATATGGTGACTTGGTTTTTTACATTCAAGTCATTGAACATCATTGCTTTGCGAATGATGTGGTGCGTAAAAAGGGAGTGGAAAGGGGAGGGGAGGGTCAAACCCGCCATTTCACTCCCTTTTCCCGCACCAAAATCGGCTCCATCGGTCCGAAAGAGGACAGAGAGGAGACAGGTTGCAAAGGGTTGAGATCTGGAATGCGGAAAAACAAAGAAGCGACCCATGGATGCAGTGCTGGCGGGGCTTTGAGACCCTTTTGGCGACATCTTTGGATCGCTTCGAATGCGATTGGGAGACCCATTTGGGAGGGTCTTTTTTGGAGTCTTTTGGGACTCCGGGTGGAGCTGCGGGGACTCGAACCCCGGTCCAAGAAAGTATCCGACAGGTTTCTACATGCTTATCCGGCAGTTGAGTTGTCGTCGCTGCAAAGGTCTGTCGGCCACCCGTACAGCGATCAAGTCCCTGACTTTTACCACCGGCACGGGACATGGCCGGTCATAGTCTCAGCCCCAAATCGTAAGGGGCGGGGTGATTGCGTCACGCTGTGTATGAGACCTCAAGCGTAAGGCAAGCGGCGCTTAATCTACCTGAGATTAGGCAGCCAGGGCAAAAGAGTTGCCACTTAAAAAAGATGTCCACATCGGGGTTTATCGTGTACAGTGCGGATCACACGGCATGCTTGCTGGCAAATGCGCTCTCCTGTCAAATCCGGACAGCCCCAATTTTGGTTGCTGTTCCCCGACTTTTCGGGGCGGCAAAGATAATAACTTAAAGTTGCCCGTAAAAGTTCCGGGCCCATCAGTTTAACGGATCGTACCCGACAGCATTTCACCACAAATACTCTCCCGTCCAATTCAGCCGAACCGTCGCCCGATCGCCAGCACCTCTTCCACGGACATGTCCATGGTTTCGGCGATCTTTTCGGGTGTCAGCGTTCCTGCACGCAAGAAGCGGGCAACCACCTCGGAAATACCTTCGGCAATACCTTCAGCCTTGCCTTCGGCCTTGCCTTCGGCTCTTTTCAATTCACCGATGGCTTGGACGATCGGTTCGTCAGGGGAAAAGGGGTAATCCTTGAGGATTTCTTGGATGAGGGTGGACATGGCATTGATTTTTTGTTCGACGATCAAATTGAGTTTGCGGATTCTGGATAGGACGATCAGGTACCAAAAAATGTTGCTCCGAATGAAACTGTCTTTTTCCAGCAACTGTACGCGACGGATGATCTGGTCGACGACTTCATCGGCCGGGGTTTTCCCGAAATTGCCCAGGATGGCCAAAATAACAGCTTCTGCATTGCCCGATGCAAGCAATTTTCGGTACGGGATGTCCTGCAAATATAACACATCGTAGTGGAATTTCAGTTTGCCTTTGATGGAATAACAGCGCCTGCCCGATTTTTTTCCTTTTTTGTCGTGCAAAAAAACAACGAGCTGGACGACAGGCAAATTGTAAAACCTGAACAACACGGTGTGGTACTCGTGCATGCGTCGCCCCATCTGTTTTTCCTTACCGTATTGGACCTCGATGTGGGCCAGTTTTTGGTTTGGGGGATCCATTTCGTCCAGTCTTACCGCGAAATCGGTTTCGAGATCGAGGGTGATGGCTGCCTGGTCCGACAGTTTTTCGAGCGATTGATGTCGAAATCGAAGCCGTTTGGACAATACGGTCTTGAACAGATCCATCGAACTGCCGCGGATGATGCGGTCGTAATGTTTGGACATGGCTCATTGTTTTTTTTGGGGAATAGGGTTGTTTCCTGGCCGTAGTTCACCGTCGCCACAGCTATATGCGGCAAAACAGTATAATGTTACCTTTTTCGGAATTTTTTTTCCAAAAAAAAAAACGACCGTCCGGAAAAGACGGTCGCCAACGAACGGTCGGATTGGTCCCTTGGTCATTCCAGGGCGTACACCCCGATCCCGTGCCAATCGCCGATCCGGCGTGTTAGATAGGGCGCATATCCTGGCCTCGTCAAATAGGCGGAGTCGGAAACCACGGCGTATCGGCAGCCGTTTTGGCGCATGTAGGAACCCAGATCGAAGTTCGCCGGGTCGGTGAACAACTGGGTCATTCCGGGATTGTTGAGCTGGTATAGCGACATGTTGGGACTGGGGTCGGGCACGCTCACCAACGGCTCTTCACGGGAAATGCCGATGCTCCGCAAGTAGGGCTCCATCGTGTAGAGGTGAGGATTCAGATAGCGGTAGGCCGCATCCTCGTACCGGTGGTACTGCCGCTGACGGCCGTGGGCCACCGAAACCGCCAACAGGCCGATGCCGGCCACGGCCAAAATCCATCTGGCCGCCCGCTGCTGCCAAAGCGCAGCATCCCGCAGCCACCGAAGCAGCGGAAACAACAGAAAAACGCCGATCAGGGCCACCGGCAACTGATAGTAATCGTGGTGGTAAAAGGCCTTGAACCAGCAGACCGAGTAAACGACCGTACCCCATAACACCAATCGGAAAAGGCCCCTCAGTCGCTTGTTCAATCCGCTCCAAAACCAAGCGACAGCAAAACCGCCTGCCGCCAACAGCAACAACACGAAGCGGTGGTGGTAATCCGGCCACCAACGCACCGACATGGCCCCGAGCGTTTGCTTGACCCCTTCGGGCCCGTCCCAAGACATTTCCCAGATCGGGTAAATTCCCAGCAGATTTTGAACGGAGCGGTAATGCTCGTTGTACGCTTTGGCGTAGCCGTTCCACAACAGCCAAGGCACCACGGCCGCCAAAATCCCGGTCCAAAACAAGGGCGAAACGGCCCGACCGTCTTTTCCCCGTCGCCACAGATCAGATAGGTCTTCGAAAAAATACGCGGCGAATGCGGCTGCCAACACCAGTCCCCCGTCCGTTATTTTGATGGCGCCCGCCAAAGCAGTGGCCGATACGGCCAACAACAAACGGCCGCGACCGACTTTTTCCCGGCAGTCCTCCCAGGCTTTCAACGCCACAAAGGAAAGCCCCATGGCCGGCATGTTGGGCAGCAGGTTCAGCGCATAGTAAAAAACGTAGGGCGAAGTGAGCAGCACAAGTGGCGGAACCAAGGCCAAATAGCCGTCCGACAGCCATTTTTCCCCCAACTTGTACAGGCTCCAAAGTCCCCAAAGAAAAATCCCGAAACTGATCGCCCGCAAGAGCCAGACCTGCTTGGACCCGAACAAATGGTACAACTGTCCAGTCAACCAATACAAGACGGGCAGTTCACTGGCCGCATAGCCTCCGTCGCTTACCCGTGAATGCACCTGCGGTTGCCACGGGGGCAGATGGTTCTGGTAAAAATTCAGGGTCTGGGAAGCCACATCGCTCTGCCGCCACATGTGCACGCCGGAAATCTCCCGGAAAAGCGTCGTGCCGCCGCCCCAGATCAGGAAAATGCCCAGCGCGGCCGCCCAAAAAAAGGCGGCGGGCATCGAAATTCTGTTGGTCAATGGTTTCACTCGGCAAAAATAATCGCGCGATCCGGTTTTGGAAAAAAGCAGCCCCCCCCGACCGCCGGAGGTCACTCTTCCTCCTCGAAAACAGTGAAAATCGTTTGTCCGTATCGGCGCTCCTGCAGGAATCGGCGGTGGCTGCGGTATTCGTGGTTGGGGTTGTGTTCGAGCACGAACCAGCCACCTGGCTTCAAAAGGCGGTGTTCGAAGACCAGATCGGGCAGCTTGTCCATCGTGGAGAGGGCATAGGGAGGTCCCGCGAAAATGTAGCCGTACTGCTGGCCGCAGTGCGCGATGAACGAGAACGCGTCCGCTCTGACCACATTCACGCAATCGCCGATGCCGAGTTCCGCGACGGTTTTTTTCACGAACGAGATGCACGGGCCGTGCTGGTCCACGCAGGTCACATCGGTACAACCGCGCGAAACGAACTCGTATGTGTGGCTGCCCGTGCCGCAAAAAAGGTCCAGCACCCGCAGATTCTCGAAGTCGAAAGTGTTCTGCAGGATGTTGAACAACGCCTCCTTGGATACGTCCGTGGTCGGGCGGGTGGGCCATTTGTCGGCGGGCGGATGGAAACGCCGGCCCTTGAATTTGCCTCCGATGATGCGCATAAAGATTCAGTCCAAAAGTTTGAGGCTGTACAGATCCCGAAAAAAATGCCCCGGAATCTCCCAACCCGATCCGGGTTCGGGAAAACGGTAATAGGCGGGCTTCGATACGAGTTCCACCTGCCGGACATATTTGACCAATTCGCGGTAGATCTCCGAGTCGGGCACGACCTCTCCGCTCAAAAAAACGGGCTGGCGCTCCGGGTGCAGCTGTAATCGGTCGTATACCAGCAGCACATAGTACAGGGCATCGCGGGCGCCTTGGAATTCGAACAGGTTGTTGTACAGCAGTTGGCCCTTGTCGAACAGCGCCAAGTGCATGGTCCGGCCCAGAAATGAAACCTGCAGGAAGGGTTTGGCGGCGTGCAAGGCCTGTTGGTGGGCCGACAAGAGCAGCCCGGAGGCCCAGTGCACACATTCGACCTGTTGGAAAAAGCCGGCCGCGTAATCGAGCGCCTCCGTTTCCATGGGATATACGGCGTAGGTGTCCAGCGGGCGCAAAAATTCGTATCGGACCGATTCCTTCTCCTTGGGCGGGGCCACACCGCGCAGATAGGCCTCCGCATGGGCGGGATCGAACAGTTGGGCGGGCACCAGCGAGTACCGCAGCGAGGCCAACGAAAGCCTGACGCGGCGGTAGTTCGCTCGCAACAGCGTATCGGCAGGCATGGCCGCCCGCAGGGTCGCGGCCAGAGAGTTAGGGCTTTCCCGGCACTCCGGTTGCGAGGAACGCAGCACCGTCACGCGGTTTTCTTCGTCTTCCACCAAAAAAGCGAAACGGCCCGTACCTGCCACCGCGGTGAGCTGGTACAGGTACGCATATTGGCGATCGAAATGTTCGGCGACGTAATCCGGGAGCATGGCCTTAAAAGAGGGCCAAAAATCGGATTTTTTTCGGTATTTCGGTGAACCGGGCAACGGGACCGTTCGGTCAGGGCATTTCAAAGGGTGTGGCGTAGGCCAACATGGCGTCCCGCAGCGGACGATAAAACACTTCGAACTCTTTTTCTGCGCCATTCTTTCGGGTCCTGGCGCGCAATAGGCCGCCCGACGGATCGAAACGAAAGGGCTCCAGCAATATGTCGGCCCGGAAATCCAGCCCGCGAAGCCCGTGGGCTTTGTAAACAGCTTCCCGGGCACACCAGTGGACATGCGCAAAGCCCGGAAAATTGTCCGGCTCAGCCTCGCCAAGGGCGATTTCCTCGGGCAGCATGAACTTGTGGCGGATCCGAAGGGTCTTTTCCTCCAGGCGCTGCACATCAACGCCCACGGCTCGATCCGACAGCATCGCCGCGGCCCACCCACGGGTGTGGCTGAACGAAAACTGTCCGTCTCCGTCCACCGACCATGGTTTTCCCCGTTCGTCCTTGCGGTAGGACGGCGGGTTTTGCCCCGACAATTCGGCCGCCAGCCAACGGGTGGCCAGCCATTCCGTTCGATGTCCCGGATGGCAATGGGACCACTCTTCGCGCATGGTCGCCGAAAATTCGAGCCGATCCAACCAAAAGACTTCTTCTTCGGCGATTTCCCAGACCATCAAGCGGGGTTGCGCGATTTCGAACGACAGGGGCATCGGACAGCGGTGGTGGGGTGTTTTTTTTGGGAAAAAAAGAGAAAAAATACGGTCGAACTATTTCTAAAGCAGATTTTTCCTGTGGAAAAAGGCCGGTTCGGCCGTATTTTTTTCACAAAATTACATCCTAAAAACGACCGATCGACCGGTTCGGATCAGTTGCTTTTTTTTCGAAAAAAATTCCGGTAGATCGGCTTTCTCCAAAGGCCGATCTGCAGCCAAAATCCGAAGCGGAGGAACAGGTCTCCGAGGTACAGCCCGGATGTGAACTCCATGTCGTCTTCGATGGAGGTGCCACCGTCCGGCAAGGCGCGGAAGCGGTGCACATGACGCCATTTTTTCAGCCCGAAAGGCAGATGGGGCGCCACTCCCTCGTCCACAAAATATGTTGTCGTCCCCTGCGTTTCGTTTTCCGTGATCTTGCTTTTCCAAAGGAATTTGAAAAAAAGGAAGTCCAGTTCGACCTCCACCGAGTCGCCGGGCCGGCTACCGTCGAACCGAAGGACACGGACTTTGGGAAAAGGGGGGGCCAAACGCTCGAACAACGAGCGGTCGAAACCGGCCACCACGGTTTGCATGGGAGCATCCACTTTTGTTTTGCAGCAAAGACGCATGGGATTTTTTCTTACAAAGCGCTTTCGGGCCGAAATTGTTGCAAATGTTTGGAAAAGTGGGCGCTATTGCCTTTATTTGCTTTTTCCTAAACACACGATCGGTGGGTATCGGAATCAATATTGCCGCCGACCGGTACACTTTTTACAGAAGTCCAACTTATGGAACACACAAACAACAATATTCCAAGCAATACGGGCCAGGATTCTTCCGCCCAAAACGGTTTTGCGTTCGATCTGTGCGAGCTGGAAACCATCGACAGGAAACTGCCGTTGGAAGCATTGAAAACCCTTTTGGACGACCGTCCCCTGGTGCTAGACCTGCCCTTGGAAGGCGATCGGGCGGAACTTGGGTTGCAGGTCCGCAGGGGGCTTTTTGCGCGGGAGGATACCCGTTTGGCCCTCGGTTTTCCGCTTTTGGCCGTAACCGATACCGAAATCTATCCCCTGTTCGTCTGGCCGGTCGAGGGAGCCCGTGAAGAGGCTGGCAAACTGGTGATCGAATTCAGTGTCCGTGGGCCGGAGCTTTGCACCGCATTCGCCCAATGGATGGCCGATCGGCACGAAACCGACCTACAGGCTCTGGCCAACGGGCAGATCGAGGCCAACGGCGGTGACCACAAAAAATCGCTGTTCCAACTCGTGGGAACGCTCTGCGATCGGCTCGGCCTCGAAGGCCGCGGCAAAAAATTGCAGTTGGGCCGCTTGCTGCCGGCCCCGACCCCGAAGTCCGTGCAATGGTCGAGCGTGCTCTCCCATTGGCAGTCGGGCGGGCCCGTGCACAAAAAAATCGCCAAGATCAGCCTCCCCGAACCAGAGCGCGAAAACGCCCTTCGCCCGACCGCCCTTTCCGAGTCGCCGGAACCGACCGCCGAGGAAAACGCTGCTCCCCAAGCGCCCGTTCCGGCCTTTCCCGTTTGGCAGTTTCCCGTGTCGCCCATTGCCTTGGCCCCGCCGCAGGCCGAACTGCTCGAAGCCCTGCAGCGCTCATCTGCCGTCTTGGTGGAAGGCCCGGATAAGTCGGGCAAGACCCATGCGCTCTCTGCAGCCGCCGTCCAAGCCCTGCTGAACGGCGGATCGATCGTTTTGGCGTCAGATTCCCCGGCCGCTCTGGACCATATCGAAAAAAACTTGTCCGATATCGGACTTGCAGATCTCTTGCTCGTCGTCCGGGACGCGGACTTGGACAGGCAGCCCCTGCTCGACAGGCTGAGGGAACTGCCCAACGCCGTCCGCAAAAAATCAGTTTACGACGAGGGGCATTACAAAATAAAGTTGCGGCCGGCCCGCCGCAGCATCGAAAAGCTGCGTTCGGCGCACCGCGCCCTTTATGCCCCTGTTTCGGAGGGCCTGACCTGGCAGGAATGGACGGGCCTCTACCTGTCCGCACAATCCGAAGAAGCTCATCAGCTGCTCTCTTCTAAGGTGACACAAAAGGAATTCCCGCATTTCCGTCGGGACATGGAAGAACTCTGCCGACTCGTTTCCGAGCAACAGCGGCTGCTCGGCGCCCTCGGGACCATGCACCATCCGCTCGGGGCACTGGACGACGATGTGGTCTTGAAAAATACCGCAGAGGCGGGCGGGAAAAAAGTATCGGCCCAACTGTCGGCTTTGCGTTCGCAACTGGCCTCGGCGTTGCGGCGGCTGCTGGTCGCGACCGAGGATTTCGCCGAATATCAACGCAACGGATACCTCGCTTACTGCGATCGTTTCAGGAGAAAGTCGCGCAGGATCCGGCAAGATATCCAGGATTATTCCGATGAATACGGAGCGGAGTTTACCGATACGGGTACTTTGCAACAAGCGAAAATGGCCATTTTCGGCGGCTTTTCCACGCGATTGGGCGAAATCAAGCTCCTCCGCGAAGAGGTCAGCAGGAATTTCGATGAATTACAGGAAGACTTCAAGAAAAACCGATACTTCGAGCACAAATTCGTTTCCGTAAAAGGCAAGATCCATTTCGACAAGATCATGGAGGGGCTGTTCGAATTCGAAGGCTCCATGAACGAATGGGAGCGCAACCTGCCCGTACTCGTCCGCGAGGAAATCAAGCGCCTCAACTCCCAGACCATCGTGGCCGACCCCGTTTTGAAACAGCAGATCGCGTCAACTTCGTCCGAAGTACTCGAAGCGATGGGGCAATTGCAGCGGGCCACTTTTTTCCGGAACCCTCCGCAATATCGGTCCGATAGCAATTTCTTCAAAGCCATGCGCGAATGGATGGAATCCCGCTTGGTCGAATTGGACAACTGCCTGTACGCGATGCGAGATTTCCAGCATTATCACGCCTGGAGAAAACATTGGCTTTCGCTGGACGATCGGTCTCGGCAACTGGTCGAGGCACTCTGGTCTTCGAAGCCGGAAAGTTGGTCCAAGGCCGTGGAAAGCTGGTGCTACCACCAATTGTTGGCGCACAAGATAGACCTGGAACTTCCGGCGAACCACACCGACTGGAAAGGGCTTTTCGCAGACATCGGGGCCTTACGACAGGTTCTCCCCGAACGGATCCTGCATCTGGCCAATGGCCGGCGGGATGCGGCTCTCAAAGCACTCTCGGGCAAAAGTTCTTCCGATCATAAAAAACTGGTGGGCCCCAAAAACACCGTTCAGCTGGGCAACGAATCCTTGGCTGCCATCTTGGCCGTTTCCCCGGCGACCATCACCGAGTGTTTCCCCATCGTACTCGTCGCCACGGACCTTGCCCAAGATGTGTTCGACGGTTGGCCAGACAGATGCGTGGACGCCGTCCTGCTCGACATCGAAGAGCCCGGATCGGCACACCTTGATTACCTGCGCCGATTGGGCAAGCAATTGGCCATGGCGTGCCGCCCCGTCAAGGGCCGCTTGACCATGGCCGCCCTCGCCGGTGGCGACGGTTTCGAAACGCTGAATTTCTCCCAAGGCTATCTGTCGGATAGTTCTGCGGCTGCGCAAGCCGGCAGTGATTCGCCCTGCCGCGATCAGTTCGTGCAACAGTTGTCCGACCGTTTGTCGGCGTTCGTGGACAAAAAGCGCATCCGCCGTTCGACCGTTTTCGAAGGGGTTCCCGTCGATCTGTTGATCGTACCTGCTGGCAAAGGGCTGCCCACCATCGCGGTGTTCTTCGACGGTGCGTTCCGGAATCCGTCGCCCGGCAGCAGTGAATGGACATGGTCGGGCATGGAAAAATTGAAAAATGACGGTTGCACTGTCTTGGTTTCTTGGTCGCTGGACTGTTGGCGAAACCCCGAAGGGGAAGTCGGCCGCTTGGCAGCCGCCATCCTGCAGCACAGCAAAAAGGCCGTCGAACCGGAAGCATAGTCCGGACTCGACGGCCTTTGGGCGATTCCTACGCAGCGCTACTTACCAGCGGATCAGCGCGGAGCCCCAGGTGAAACCGCTGCCGAACGCGGCCAAGCACACAAGGTCGCCTTGCTTGATCTTGCCCGCTTCCCAGGCCTCACACAGGGCGATGGGCACGCTGGCCGCGGTGGTGTTGCCGTAGCGCTGGATGTTGTTGTGCACTTTTTCGTCGGGCAGGCCGAGGATTTTCTGCACGAATTGGCTGATGCGCAGATTGGCTTGGTGGGGAATGAACATGTCGATGTCGGCCGGGGTAAGCCCGGTGGCCTTCAAGGCTTCCATCACCACTTCCGGGAATTTCTGCACGGCGAACTTGAAAACGAACTGCCCGTCCATATAAGGGTAAATGTTGGCGTTGTCCAACATCTTCTGTGTCAGGAAAAGTCCGCCGAATTCGGGCTCGCCCTCGTATTCTTCCATCAGCTCGGGCACGAAACGGGCGCCGTGGCAGCCCGGGTTGAGGTAAGCGAGCTTTTCTGCGAATTCCCCGTCCGAATGCAAGTGGGTGGTCAGGATCCCTTGGTCCGGATCATCGGTGGGCTGCAGCACCACGGCGCCGGCCCCGTCGCCGAAAATGACCGAAACATTGCGTCCGCGGGTGGTGAAGTCGAGGCCGCAAGAATGGAACTCGGAGCCCACCACGAGGATGTTTTTGTACATGCCCGTGCGGATGAACTGGTCAGCCACCGACAGGGCATAAATGAATCCGGAGCACTGGTTGCGAATGTCCAACGCGCCGATTTGACGCATTTTCATTTCGCGCTGAAGCAAAACACCGCACCCAGGGAAGTAATAGTCCGGGCTGAGGGTGGCAAAAATCACGAAGTCCACATCGTCTTTGGTGATACCCGCCCGTTCGAGGGCGATTTCGGCCGCTTTGATGCCGAGCGTGGTGGTCGTTTCCTCGTGTTTTTTAGCGTACCGGCGCTCCCGGATGCCGGTGCGCTCTTGGATCCACTCGTCGGTGGTATCCATGACTTTCATCAGGTCGTTGTTGGTGACCACCCGCTCGGGGACATAATAGCCGATCCCGGCGATTTTGCTTCTTTTGAGGCTCATAAAAAGTATTCGTTTTGGTTTGGTGTGTGCTGCAAAGATAGGGGATGCGTACAAAACATCGAAACTGGGGGGGCGGTTCAGAAGATCTTTCCCTTCTTTCAGATGGTGTTTTTTACCTTTTTTCGATAAAAACAAGAGCAGGGTTCAACTTTCAAAAGCAACACTCCCCTATTGAGATAATAGGTTGAAAGCTACATTGGGAGTGAAGAACCCGAGCCTTTTTTATGGCGGTTGTTGAGTTCGTTGGCGATAAACCCAAAATTGTCATTGGGAAAAATTTCTAATGGCGGCCATTAAAGATTCTCGGTTGTAAAAAATTGAAATACAGTCTATAAAGAACGGTTGAGCTCCTCGAAAATCAAAGACCGACCTGTAAGGAATTCTTACGGCCCAGCCGGCCTGCTAGAAAATCCCGAGAGCGGGTTTTGGTAGCGGGCCTGAGCGAAAACCTGTTGGATGTTTTGCGGAAAACGACGCTGATC
>JBEIJQ010000014.1:0-34714 GCA_040380145.1 Lewinellaceae bacterium
GCAGTGACAGTGGCGGTCGCTGTGCTATCGATGGTGCCCGTCGACCAGAAGTAGCTGAAAGGAGGCGTGCCGGCGCTGCCCACGGCAGTGATGGTTCCCGCACCTTCGCAGAAGCTGGGACCACCCGTGATCGCAGCGGATACCGCCGGGTAGAAAGTCACGTTTTGTGAAGCCGTTGTGGTACAGTTGCCATAAGATACGGAAACAGTGTAGTCACCGGCGTCCGTCACCGTGATGTTGGGCGTAGTAGCGCCGTTGGACCACAGATACGAGTACGTCACCGGCGGAACGATGCGGCGGGCATCCGAAGATCCCCAAGCGCCGTTGCGGATGGTAGCACCGGTCGTTGTGTTGAACTGATAACCTTGGGTGGCAGAGCCGAAGTTGGCAGCAGTGTTCAAGTGCAATTCCACCACGTTGGTCGTTTCATACAAGCGGATCTGACCCTGGGTGATGCCCGAGCCACCTCCAAAACCGTCCACGCCGTTGAAGCAAACCGTCAGCACACGGCTGCCGGGAGCTCCTGAAACGCCCCAAGTGATGTCGCCGGCATCGGCGATCAGATCTTCCCAAGCAAGCGCAATGGTGGTACGAGGGAAATTGGCAGAAGGCATGGTTCCGTTGGAGAACGATGTGGCGTAGCCAGTCGAACCCAATTGGATGTTGCCGTTGGTCGAAATACCGAATTGCGAAAACATATCTCCTCCGAACTCGAAATCGAAACCGATGTTGTAGGGGCCGCCCACCGCATCGTCGCCGCTGGGACCGGGATTCGATCCGCAAGCAACGAAATCGTTCGGAATAGTCACCACGCTGTAGGTGCCGCTGGCACCGGGGTGCGTGGCTGAAGCGGTGAGGGAAACCGGCGTTTGTGCGCAGTAGGGCGCCGCAGGCGAGGCGATCACCGAAACCACCGGACTGCCCACCACCACAGAGGTCGTGGCGGAAGCCGTGCAGCCGACATTGTCGGTCACCGTGACGGTGTATGTACCGGACTGGGAAACGGTCAAGGTAGAGTCAGTTGT
Organism: Lewinellaceae bacterium; assembly: GCA_040380145.1. Lineage (GTDB taxonomy): Bacteria > Bacteroidota > Bacteroidia > Chitinophagales > Saprospiraceae > JBEIJQ01. Next base: position 1,026 of record JBEIJQ010000014.1, read on the forward strand.
GCTATCGGCCCAAACATATGTGTAAGGGAAGGTCGTTCCCGTAACATCGGCCGTCAAAGTACCGGGGGCCTCACATACGTTGGGGCCACCACCGATGCTGACGACCATGTCCGACAAAAAGTCGATGGTCTGGGAGAGTTCCACAGTGCAGACTCCATTGGAAGCCGACACGGTATAGGTGCCCTCCACATTGGTGGTGATCGAAGGCGTGGTAGCGCCGTTGGACCACAGGTAGGTCACCAAGTTGATCGGAGCGATGCGGCGACCGCCGGAAACGTTCAATGCACCGTTCACAAAGGTGGCGCCCAACGTGCCGTTCATTTGGAATCCCTGAGTCGCCGATCCTATCGTACCCGTGGTCACCAAATGGTATTCCACCACGTTGCTGGACTCAAAAAATTGGATCTGACCCTGACCGATGGCCGCACCCATGCCGCCGAAGTCGGACACGTTGTTGAAGCAGACCACCAACACTCGGTTGGGAGCCGTACCCTGTACACCCCAAGTGATGTCGCCCGCATCGGCGATCAAATCGTCCCAGGCAAGGGCAAAGGTCGGATTGGCAAAGGTGCCGATCGGCATCGCTCCGTTTGTCCATGAGGCGCTGAACAAGCCCGATCCCAACTGCACGTTGCCGTTGGTGGAAATACCGAATTGCGTGTAGGTGGTTCCGTTGAACACGAAGTTGAATCCGATATTGTACGGACCGCCCACCTGATCGTCTCCGCTGGGACCGGCGTTGGCACCGCAAGCCAGGAAGCTGTTCTGGATAACGCTGTGGCGATATGTTCCCACTACAGAGCCACCATAATCCGGGGTGGCCGTCAAAGTGACATCGGTCGCGTTGCAGAAAGGCGGCACAGGGTTGACACCCAAAGTCACCGGTGTGGCGGGGAAGGAGACATCTACCGAAGCCGAAGTCTGACAGCCGTTTGCATTTGTAACGGTCACCGAGTAGGTACCGGCCGTGAAGACGGGAAGCACTTCGTCGGTCGAACCGGTATTCCAAGAGAAGGTCGGGCTGATCGCATCAGCTCCTGTAACGGTGGCCGTCAACTGGCCCGTCGGGGCGCAGATGATCGGACCGCCGACGATAGAGGCCGTCAGGTCAACACCGATGGTAACTGTCCTGGAAGCCGTGGAAGAACAAACGCCTCCGTTGGTCACCGTCACCGTATAAGTAGTGGTCACCAAGGGGCTCACCGTAATGTCGGCAGTGGTGGAACCATCAGACCATAGGAAGTTGGCACCGCCCCCGGCCGACAAGGTCGTGGACTGGCCGCCGCAGATGTTGTCGTTGCCCGTCACATAAGCTTGGATCGGAATTTCGATTCCGACCGTGATGCTGTTCTCGGCCGTACAGCCGGATGCACTGGTCACGGTGACAGAATAAGTAGTCTGCTCCGTCGGGAGCACAGTGATATTGGGGGTGGTTTCACCCGTGCTCCACAAGATCGGACCGTTGCTGGTCACGCCCAAGGTGGTGCTGCTGCCGAGACATACGGTGGTGCTGCCCGAAATGTTGGGCGTGGAACGCAATTCTGCCACCGAGTACAGGGTCGCACCGACCGTACCGGTTCCGGGCGCTTTGGTATAAATCACATTGCCGAAAGGATCGATCAGCTGTACACCAACTTCGCTGGGGTATGTTCCGCCTGCGCTCCAGATCAATTGCAGGGACTGCCCGAAGCAGCCGATAAAGTTCACATCGACCGGTCCGGTTCCAGAAGTGAAGGTCGAACCAAATGTGCCGACCGTGAATCCGTTTTGGACGATCTGAACGGTAGCTCCGTTCCAACCGTCGCCATAGCTGTCGGTCATCCGCAGGGTGAACAAACAGCTGTTGCCTTCACAGTGCGCTGTGGTGAAACTGGTGGAAGACGAATTGAAGCTGATCACGCCATTTCCACAATCTTGGCGCACATAAACTTGATAGGTGGTGGCCGTAGTCAGGCCAGTGAGCTGTACCGGAGATGCGGCACCCACTACAACCGTGCCGCCCACACCGGGGTTGGCATCCGTGCCGGGGGTGAAGCCGACCGGACCATATTCTACGACGTATTGGCCCGTGCATCCTGCACAAGTCACGTTCACACTGGCAGAAGTGCCGGAAACACCGGTGACCGAAATGGCCGTCGGCGACGAACAGGGGGGAGGCGGGTTCACGGTGACCATGTAGTCTTCCGTTTCGCCCCATGTATAAGTGGCGCAGGGGGCAATAGCGCCCGGGGTGCCTCCTTCTACGAGCACGATTCTCATAGCGGTCTGCCCAAGTGTAGCCGTAGCCGGCACTTGGATAATGGCAGAGGCCTGCTGGGTACCCGAAACCGTGGAGCCGATGGTGTAGGCTTCATTGGCATCTGTAAAGTCACCGTCTTGGTTCCAGTCAAAGAAAGCCCGAACTCCAGAAACATAAAATGAACCCGCGTTGATCTGGGTTACGATCAAATTGTACGAAAGCCCCTGGCTGACAGACGCGCCTGCCAAAGCCGTAAAGTTGGTATAGGTGCGGTTGGACGCCGGGTTGCTGGTCAGCGGCGAAGCCACGCCGTTGTTGATTCCGGCAAAATTCACATTCCCGATGTCGTCATCGGCAGTACTGGTAGCGTTGGAAGCACAATAGCTCAACAACGGTCCGGTCGTGAAGGTGTAGCTCGAACAGCCGGTAGCGTCACCAAATGCGTTTCTTGCCACCACCGTCCAAGTGACCAGTGCGTTGGCCGGAAGTGGAAGCCCTTGGAAGCCGGTAAAGGTATTGGTGGCTTGGTTGGTGGGACCATAAATAACCCCCATGCCGTCAACAGAGATGGTCAGGTCATAGCTGCTGGGCGTGCCGCCCGTAGGAGCGCCCTGCCAGCTCAAGACAGTGTTGCGGCCCACACCCGTGGCGCCGTTGGCCGGCGATGGGCTGACCACACAGTTCGGGGGAGAAGGCGGGGCACGGAACAAACGAATGTTCGGGCGAGTGGTTTGGGTAGTCGTTGTAAGACCCGTATTTGAACAAACCCCTGCGGCATCGGCACGAACGGTACGCGATCCGTTGAAGCCGATCAAGGTGGACCAGCGGACACTTGCATTGCTCGTCCATCCGGAATTGTTGGAGCAGATTTCCAAAAGCAGGTTGCTGGTGCCGTCCCAGTTGAAGGGTGTGCTCAGGGTCAACATGTTCCAGCCGGAAGTGACCGTGTAGGTCTGGGGGCCATATACATTGGTGAAACCCGTTTCCCAGTTGGCGGCCCCAGTCGCAGTGGACAGAGTGGTGGTCGCCGTGTGCTTGATCTTGACATTGTAGTTCTGCAAAGGAGGCAGAGTGCCGGGAAGAGTCACGACTTCAAAACCGATCTGGTTGATCGGTCCCGCAGTCATACCTGCAGCGGTCAACTCGCTAGCCCGATACAAAACATGCAGACGGTTGCCCCAGTAACCGTTGGCGAACGGACATGGATAACCGGAGCTGGTATTGTTTCCCGTGCCGGTTCCGATGGTCCAAGTCTGGGCGGTCGCCGTACTGCCTATAAGAAGCAGCATAGCGATCGGCACGATGCCCAGCCAGTCTTTAGAAAATAAACGTTTTAACGTCATAAAATAAAGATTGAAGTGAAAAAAAAGGATTGACAAATTAAGATGATGCCCTTCCGGACAAGCGGAAGTGCACGGCGATGCAGATATGGTGAACAGAATTCAAGAAAGGTTCTAGGAGATGAAAGAAAACATCGATTCGCCTTAACGGTTCAAATTCTTATTGGGATACAACTTCCAAATCACAAAATTAAACCAATTTTTCTTTTCAAGTATTTCATGAACCAAAAATTGTGATTAGAAATAATTTCTAATGGCCGCCATTAGAAACTGCCTACTGCAAAAAGCTGAAATACAGTTCAAAAAAAACGATTCTGATCATCAAAAATCGAATAGCGACCTGTAAGAATTTCTTATGGCCCAGCCGGCCTTCGAGAAAATCCCGACAGCGCGGCTTTTGGCAGCGGGCCTGAGCAAAAAACCTGTTGGATGATTTGCGGCAAACGAGGTCGATCCAAGGCCAAAACATTGCTCCGCAAATCGAGTTTTTTTCGCGCTCGCGAACAAAAGACTCCCGCTGTCGCCAGATTTGATCGGGCCTTGAATTTTCTTTTTGTTTCTTTTTTTTTCAAGAAAAAGAAAAATAAAGCCCATTCAGAAACAAATCACCTTGCGATCCACCCAAACGAAACCGCTGAAAAAAGTCTAAAAAAGACCCAAATTGAGCAGATCAAAAAAGTCAAATGACAATTTTGGGATTATGATTATCTATAAAAATCTGGGATGGAATGCGCTCGATCGAGCATTTTTTGTGTGGGATCAGTTTTTACCCTTTTGTGGAGTCTTGACAGGCCACAAAGTGAGCACCCCCCCGTTGGAAGGCGTCCAAACCGATAGATTTTTCGGCAACGAAAAGCGGTCTGCATCGGTGAGGGCCGACACCAGGGGGGCGTTGTCGGTCTGCAAGGTACGGATAACCATGTTGTCGCGGTCCACAAAAATCCAATGGACGTGGTTCAGGCTGGCGCAGTCACGCGTCCAAGGTTTGGCGTCGTTGGCCGGTCGGAGGGGGGCCCCCCAGCCGCCTTCGCCAATGTAAACGGTGCCGTTGGCGTCATCGCGAACAAACCCCTCGTGAGCGTTCTTGCCGGTCGCCGCAACCAAGGGCCACGTGTATTTGGCAACGTGGGCATCACACTCCACTGCAAGCTGCACGTTGTATTTGGCGAAAAGCGGCGCCCAATGGGCAACCAGGTCGTCCCGCTCTGTTTTTCGGGCCACGTGGGGACGCATCGGGTGGTGGTACTGCACCAGGCGCCAGATTTTGCCCTGGCCGTTTTTCAGTTCTTTTTCCAACCAGTCCCGCTGTGCTCCGCCCGTCGGGATAAGGGTGTTCAAGGTGAATACCTGCAACAGGTCGCCACAGAAGGGAACCGAGTAGTAAACATCTGGACTCGGCACGTCGAACAGGTCCACGAGCACTTGGTTGTCGGCCTCGTGGTTGCCCCGGCTCACCACTACCGGATACAGCCGCGCATCGGCGGAAATCGTCATCTGCCAATCATCGAACCACTCGATCCATTGTTCGGGGGTTCCGGAAAAGGTCATGTCGCCGCCGAACAACACGGCGTCCGGGCGCAGCTTGGCCACGAGGCGGTTGGCGTTTTGGCGCGCTTCCCGGTGGTTGCGCGAATCGCCCCCGGCGATCAGCGAAATCTTGGACCGGGTTTCTGCCGGCAAGGTCCGAAAACAGTACCGTAAACTGTTGCCCTCGCTGTCGCGGATCACAAAATAATAGATCGTGGCCGATTGTAGGCCGGACAACCGGGCAAAGCAGTTCTGCATCCCTTTGGCAGAAACGGTCCGGTCCGTTTTTTTTTGGAAACGGTATTTCGACCACTGTTCGCCGTGGTCGCGGGTATCGTAGTACAAGACGGGATCCTTTCCCGAAAATTGGTCCCAGCCTACGACCATTTCTTGGGCGGGGTTGCCCCGGACCATCAAACGGTAGCGGGCGGTCTTGGCCGACAAAGGCCCAAGGACGGAAAGGGCGAGCAAAAAAAGAAGGTGGCGCATCGGGCCCAAATATACGGATGTGCGGAATGGATCGGGATCAGATCAGCAGATAAAAAAACAAGACCGTCCACTGCAAAATGGTTTGTGCAAGCCATCCCCCCATCATCCCCATCGTGGTAAGGGCCAAGCCGTACGAGAGCAGCGCGCCGGCCACGGCCACCAAAAGACCGACCGCCAAGACTTTTTTTTCTTTTTTTTGTCGGTAAAGCCCGTACATCAACGGCACATACAAATAGGTGGGAAATGCAAAAAGAGGCCCCGCCATCGAGAGCGTCCACGGCAAATCCCCGAATCCGTAGCCCCAGCGAAGTGATGCCCAGCAGAGGGGCCCTGCGACGGACAGCACGGCAAGTCCCGACGCGGCGAGCCTCGCGGCGAAGCGGTACAGCGATTTCCGGGGCAGCCGATAGAGATGCCGCACGAAGGGCGCGGTCAAAAAAGCCGCTGGCACCTGCAGCGCGATGAAATGGCCCATCATCACCTGATACCGCCCCGTGGCCGCATCGTCCAGCGCCGCACCGACGGACAACACATCCAAGCGCGACATCAGCATCCCGCTCAGGGCGAGCAGAAAAAAAGGCCAGCCTTCCGCCAATTGGGAAGGATCCCATCTCCCCTCCCCCACCGGACGCAGGGCCGGACCGAAAATCGCGAGCAGGATCGCCAATCGCCCCAGCGCGCCGATCGTCCAGCAAAAAGCCAAAACACGCAGGTCCCAACCGGGAAAAGTCGCCGCCAGCGCCAGGATGGTGGCCAAAAGCCCCGCGCCCTCGGCCCATGCGGCCCATGCAAAACCCTGAAAACGAACTATCCAGACTTCGATCGACTGTGATGCGAACAGGGCCGCCAGCCAAAGGCACAGGAGAGCCGCCAACCAAGGGTCGTTCCGGTTGAGCGACGCCGGCACCGCTGCCGCGACCCCGAGGATCCAAGCCCGGGAAGCGAGGTTGTTCCACCAGAGACGGTTTTCTCCGCCCGGCCGCTCGGCAAATCGGCGCAGCAGAAAATCGCGGTGTCCCCAGTTCGCCACCAGAGCACATAGGCCCACCTGCAACTGCAACAGCGCAAAACCTCCCCAGAGCGCCTCAGAATGTCCGCGCACGACCAGCAGCGAGAGCAAAAAGCCGCTCCCCTGCAAAATTCCGTGGCGCACGGCTCCGCCCAACACATTGACCAAGTGGCTTTTAGACATCGGTTGACATCGCGCCCGCGAGGGCCTTAATCAATAAGCGAGGAGCATCATGGCGAAAACCAACGCAAAGGCGATGCACAGCACGACCCCGGCGATGAACATGATGCCGGCGCTTTTCCAGAACAACTTTTGCCGGTTCAAGGCACCGTCCAATTGCGAGCCGACGGAGTTGGTCAGATACCGCTTGAAACTATCGGAGACCTTGATCAGCAAAAAGCCGAGCGCTCCCGAAAAAACGGCCAAAACGATGTAGAGCAGGGCGCTCAAATTGGCAAAAAGGGTTTCTCCCCGTTGATAAGGGGAAAAAAAATTTCCTCCTATGTTCCCCACAAGCAGCATCAGCCCCAGACCGGCGAGGAGCAAAACACCCCCGGCGGCGAGAAACAAGATGCCGGCAAAACGCATCCAGCCCAAACTGCCGCGCACCGAGGCCTTGCCCTCTTCGGATAGCTGACTGGCAACGGGGGATGTCTGAGGGGTGTCCAAAGGATTTTCCATGAGTCAAATTTTCGGTAAAAATCATATTTTTGGGCCACAAAAAAAAGGGCATATCCTGCCCCCCAATCCATCACCAGCGACAAAAAGCCAAATCATGTCGAAAATCAAACGCGGCCAGGGCATCGGCGCCCTTCTCTCTTCGATCGATACCGAGCTGCAGGAAAATCCCCAAGAAGTGGTCAACACCCTTTCCAGCACGGTCGCGGAAATACCTCTCACGCAGATCGAGGTCAATCCTTTCCAGCCGCGCGTTACGTTCGACCAAGAGGCTCTACGGGAACTTTCCGAGAGCATCCGGGTACACGGGCTGATACAGCCGATCACCCTGCGCCGCCTCGAAAACGAGAAATACCAGTTGATTTCGGGCGAACGGCGCATGAGGGCCTCCATTATGGCAGGCCTGCAAGCGGTTCCCGCGTATGTCCGGGTGGCCAACGACCAGGAAATGCTGGAAATGGCCCTCGTGGAAAATATCCAACGACAAGATCTCAACGCCATCGAAATCGCCCTGACCTACAAGCGCCTGCTCGAAGAGTGCAGCCTCACCCACGAGGGCCTTTCCGATCGGGTGGCCAAAAACCGCAGCACGGTCACCAACTACCTGCGCCTGCTGAAACTCCCCCCCGGTATCCAACTCGGCATAAAGGATGGCACCATCACGATGGGCCATGCCCGCGCACTGGTGACGGTGGACGATGTGGCCGTACAACTGCTGCTGTTCAACCAGATCCTCCAGCAGGGACTCTCCGTTCGGCAAGTGGAACAGCTCGTGCAACAGCATCTCCAGCCCAAAAAAGAAGCCGAACGGCCCAGTTTTCCCACGCTCGGCACCGAACACCGCGCCGTGCAAGAAAAACTGGCCGCCCAACTCGGAGCCAAGGTTTCGCTCAAGTGCGACAAAAACGGCAAAGGACAGATCGTCATCCCTTTCGCCAACCACTTCGACCTGAACCGCCTCTTGGACCTTTTGGAAAAATAACCCCGTACGGGCGGGGCTTGCCCCCGCCCTGCCCGCCCTGCCCCCGCCCTGCCCCCGCCCTGCCCCGCCTTGCTCCCGCTGCGACGCTTGGATCATTTCCCCGCAATTCCGCGCTTTTTTACCGACCTTTTTTCGGCCTTAAATCCACATGGCATACAAAGGGCGAGGGCTTTCCTGCACGGGCAGGGGGCGTTGGGGCTCGGGCGGGCAGGGCGGGGGCAAGCCCCGCCGCTACGCTTTTTACACCCAAAAAATATCTGCAGCATGATGAAAATTCTGACCGCCCTGCTGATCCTGATCGCGCCGCTCGCACCGGCCGAAGGCCAGTTTTACTTCCGAGGTGGATACATGGTCGGATCGTCGCCCAACCAAGTGCTGAACGGACTGATCGACCGCTACAACGCGGCCCGTCCCTGGATGGAAAACAAGATGCCGACCATGGCCGTGATGCACGGACCGGCAGCCTCCGTGGGCGGGCGTTTCGGCAGTTTCACGATGGACCTGAGCTGGAAACGACTCCGCCAACTGAATTCCGCCCCGGAAATGGACACCCTCGGGAATCTGGTCAACCGCGACCTGATCCTCCGCTCCGACAACTTCAACTACGGCCTATCGACCGATTTGTTCGTCACCGATGTCGTGTCTTTTTGCGGCGGACTGACCGTTGATTTCAATCTGCTGTCCGTGTTGACCCAACTGACGGGGCAGGAAAAGCGCACGCTCGGATCCACCAACGGATTCGGCATCGGCGCACAGTTTCCGATCTTGGTGCACTTTGGCGGCGGGGTGGGCATCGAGATGATTCCATATGTCAGTTATCCTTTCCACAATATGGACCTATACCCGACCTTACAGGAATTGGATCCGGCCAATGCGGCCAACCTGCCGACGGACGGCTACAAGCAAACTTTTCTGAACTACGGGATGTCCTTCTACCTCCGTTTCGGAGGCTTCCCCGAGTGAACCGCCGGTCCAAATGAGCCGATGAACACTTACGCTGAAACCCTGGAATACCTGTTTGCCCGACTTCCGATGTACCAGCGCATCGGTGCGGCCGCCTACAAAAAAGACCTTTCCAATATCACGGCGCTGTGCGACCGGCTAGACCACCCCGAAAGGGCCTATCCGGTGGTGCACATCGCCGGCACCAACGGAAAAGGCACCGTGACCCACCTGTTGGCCGCCGCCCTGCAGGCCGCCGGGCTCAAGACCGGGGTATTCACCTCGCCCCATTTCAAGGATTTCCGCGAACGGATCAAGATCGACGGCGCCATGGTGACCGAAGAGAAGGTGGTGGCGTTCACCGCCCGCCACAGAGCTCTTTTCGATGAATTGCAACCGAGTTTTTTCGAGATGTCCACCGCCTTGGCTTTCGATTATTTCCGGGAGGCCCAAGTGGATGTGGCGGTCATCGAGACCGGGATGGGCGGACGCCTCGATTCAACCAACATCGTCCATCCCGTCCTGAGCGTGATCACCAACATCAGTTTCGACCACATGCAGTTTTTGGGGAATTCCCTTCCGGCGATCACCCGCGAAAAAGCCGGCATCATCAAGCCCGGCATTCCGGTGGTCATCGGCGAGCGGCACCCCGAAACGGAACCCGTTTTTCGGGAAACCGCCCGCGAAAATGAAGCGCCGATCCTGTTTGCCGACGAACGCTGGACACTGCGCCCCCTCCGGCACGACGGTTTCGTGCAGACCCTTTACGAAGTGGAAGAGACAGTTTCCCTTTTGGGAAAAACCGAGCACGAACCGCTCTGGGCAGACCTTTTCGGCAACTACCAACAGCTCAACGTGGCCACCGCTTGGGCCGCGGCCCGATATCTGGCAGACAACCATATTTTTCCCTTGGAAGAAAAACACATCCGACAGGGATTTGCCGAAGTGCGTGCGGCCACGGCCTTTCAAGGGCGGTGGGAAAAATTGCCGGGACACCCGCTGGCCTTTGCCGAGAGCGCGCACAACGAAGCCGGTTTCCGACAGTTGCGCGAACAACTCACGCAAATCCCCCATGAGCGGCTGCACCTCGTGATGGGCGTGGTGAACGACAAAGATCTCGCGCCGATATTTCCATTGCTGCCCCGCGATGCGGAGTATTATTTCTGCAAGCCCGATGTGCCCAGGGGCCTCGAAGCGGAAACACTGGCAGAGGCCGCCCGCTCGGCCGGATTTTCCGGACAATGCCACGCCTCGGTCGCCGAAGCATGGCGGGCCGCCCTGCAAAATGCCGGTCCTTCGGATCTTGTGCTGGCAACCGGCAGTATGTTCGTGGTGGCGGAAGTGCTGCCGTGAACCATTTTTGCCCTCAAATCCCCCCCGATGAAAACCCTGATCCTCGTCCGCCACGCCAAATCCAGTTGGACAGATCCCACGCTGAGCGACCACAACCGCCCGCTCAACGAGCGCGGCCGCCGCGATGCGCCGTTCATGGGCAAAATATTAGCCGAACGCGGCATCCGCCCGGACGCGATCTTCAGCAGCTCGGCCGTGCGGGCACTGGAAACGGCCAAATGCTTTGCCCGGGCGTTCGGGCGGGAGCCCGATTCCATCGCGGTGCGCCCCGAGATCTACCACGCCGATTCGGAGTCCATGCTCGAACTGATCGCCGGCTTGGACGATGCCTTCGGAACCGTCTTGGTTTTCGGACACAACCCGACCTTCACCGAACTGGCCAACCTCTTCACGGATCGGCACCTCGACAATCTGCCGACCTGCGGCATTTTCGCCGTCGGGTTCGCGGTCGACCACTGGTCGGAAGTCAAGCCAAGGACCGACACCTTCCTTTTCCAAGAATTTCCCAGAACTTATTTCCCCAAGGATGCCCTCGATTGAAGGCGTTCAGCAGCGTTCCAGCAACATCGCGTGGCCGTGCGCGCCGGCAGCACAGGCCGCCACCAGGGCGTAGCGGGCGTTTTCGGCGTGCAGGCGGTTGGCGGCGGTGTTCACCAGCCGGGCGCCCGTGGCCCCGAACGGATGTCCGATCGCCAAGGAGCCTCCCCAGCCGTTGAGCCGCTCCGGAGCGATCGCCACCGGACCGGGAAGCCCGAGCTGCTTGCGCGAAAATTCACCGTCCGCCAGGGCTGCCAAGTTGGCCAGCACCTGTCCGGCAAAAGCCTCGTGAAATTCCAAGACGCCGATTTCGTCGATGGAAATGCCCGTCTGCCGCAGAAGTTTGGCCACGGCGTAGGCAGGCCCCAGCAGCAGTTCTTCGCGCAGATCCGCGCCGGTGATGGCGTAGTCCACGATCCGGGCCTTGGGCCGCAGGCCCGCGGCGAGGGCTTTTTCCTCGGTCATCAGCAGCACGGCCGCCGCGCCGTCGGTCAGCCAAGAGGCATTGCCCGCGGTGATGGTCCCGAGTTGCTTGTCGAAGGCCGGGCGCAGTTTCGACAGTTTTTCCACGGTCGTGTCGCCCCGTACGCCGTTGTCGCACGCCACAGACTTGAACTTCGGGGGCAGTTCCACGGAGCAAACCTCATTTTCCAAATGCTCCGCTTCCCAAGCCTTGGCGGCGTTTTGGTGCGAACGGGCCGCCAGCGCGTCCTGTTCGGTGCGCCCCACGCCGAAGCGGGCGGCGAGGCTTTCGCAATCCTGTCCCATCGTGCGCCCCGTCGTGAATTCCGCGATGGCTGGCCTTTCGGGCAAAAAATCTTTGATTTTCAGCGAAAAAACGAACCGGAGCTGGTCGCCGAAACCCTTTATTTTTTGCGCATCGAAAAGTTTTTTGCGCATCGCTTTGCGATAGCCGATCGGCGTGTCGGAGGTGCTGTCCAAGCCCCCCGCCACGATGGCCTCCGCCCGTCCGAGGGCCAACAGGTCGTAGGCCGTGGCGATGGTCAGATTGGCGGAGATACAGGCCTGGGAGACCGTCTGGCAGGGCACTGTGTGCGGCACGCCCGCTTGCAGGGCGGCTTCTCTGGCCGGGTTGGGGGTTTTGACATTGTGCACCACACAGCCCATGATCACGCGGTCGAGCCCGGCCGGATCGAAGCCCGTTTTGAGCAACAGTCCCTTGATGGCGTATTGGCCGAGCTGGTAGGACATCAGGTCTTGGAAATCGGTGCCCGCGCGCAGAAAAGGCGTGCGGCATCCGTCAACGAGTACAACTGAATGGGGCATACGATCGTGTTTTGAGCGGCTAAAATACGACCGCTTTCATCATTGTGTGTTCTGCGCTTATCTTTGTGACAAACCGTTCCGAGCAAAAAAGCCCCACCCGACATGACCCGAGAATCCTATCTGCAGATCGAGCGCTCCGACTCAGGAGTAACCACCATCTGGCTCGACCAGCAAGGCGAAAAGATCAACAAGGTTTCCCCCGCCGCCATCGGGCTGTTCGAAGAGATCTTCCGAGAACTGGCCTCCGACGCGCGCACGAAGGCCGTGGTACTGGCCAGCCGCAAAAAGGACTTCATCGCCGGGGCCGACATCGAAGCCTTTGCAGAGGTACAAAAACCCGGCGATTTCCTGCCCGTGATACGCAAGGGCCACGCGATCCTCGAGGCCATCGCCTCGTCGTCCAAGCCCGTAGTGGCGGCCATCCACGGGAGTTGCCTCGGAGCGGGCCTCGAAATCGCCCTGGCCTGCCACGCCCGCTTGGCCGCGGACGCGCCCACCACGAAAATGGCCCTGCCGGAAGTGCAGCTCGGCCTGTTGCCCGGCGGCGGCGGCACCCAGCGCCTGCCGCGGCTCGTCGGTGCGCAAAAGGCCCTGGACATGATGCTCACGGGCAAAAACATCTTCGCAAGGCCTGCCTTGAAAATGGGCCTGATCGACCGCTTGGCCGATCCCGCCAAACTGCACCGGGCCGCCGTGGAAATGGCTCTGCAGCTCACGAAATCGCCCCTGCAGCGTCGGCGCAAACGCTCTCTGCTCGACCGCTTCCTCGACGATACGTCGCTGGGGCGCTCGATCCTGTTCAAAAAAGCCCGCCAAAAAGTGCTCGGCATGACCAAGGGCAATTATCCCTCCCCGATGGACATCATCGCCTGCGTGGAAACGGGCCTGAAAAAAGGAATGTCCGCCGGGCTGGAAGAAGAGGGCCAGCGCTTCGAAAACCTGATCCTGTCTCCCCAGAGCCGTCAACTCGTGAACATCTTTTTTGCGATGACCGCCAAAAAGAAAAACCCGATGGCCGACAAAGTGCGCCCCGTGCACACGCTGGCCATGTTGGGGGCCGGATTCATGGGACAGGGCATCGCCGAGGTGTCCGTGCCCAAAGACATCAACGTCCTGCTCAAGGATGTCAAGGAAGAAACCATTTCGGAGGCCAAGCGCGCCCTGTGGAAGAGTTTCTCCAAAAAGGCCGAGCGCCGCGCCATCACGCCCCTCGACGCCGAGCGTTGGATGACGGCGGTGCGCGGACAAACCGACTACCGCGATTTCGGTTCGGCCGATATCGTGATCGAAGCCGTTTTTGAGGACCTCGGACTGAAAAGGCGCATCTTGGCCGAAGTGGAAGCGAACACCCGCGAGGATTGCATTTTTGCCTCCAACACCTCGGCCCTGCCAATTTCCGCTATTGCCGAGGGCTGCCGCCGACCGCAGAACGTGATCGGGATGCACTATTTTTCGCCCGTTCCCAAAATGCCGCTGCTGGAAATCGTCAAAACGCCCCAAACCGCCGATTGGGTGGTGGCCACCTGCCTGGAGATCGGCAACCTCCAGGGCAAGACCTGCATCGTGGTCAACGACGGCCCCGGTTTCTACACCACCCGCATCCTGGCCCCTCTGCTCAACGAATCCCTGTTGCTCCTCGAAGAGGGAGCCGACATCCTACAGATCGACCGCGCCATGCAGGCTTGGGGTTTCCCGGTGGGGCCCCTCACCCTGCTCGACGAAGTAGGCATCGACGTGGGCGCCCATGTGATGGGCGGCGACCTCGTGAAGCACCTCGTAGCGGCGCGCGGCAACGTGAAAATGAGCCAAGCGCTCGTGCCGATGCGCGACGCCGGTTTCGTGGGCCGCAAAAAGAAAAAAGGGTTCTATCGCTACGACGAAAAAGGCAAAAAAATAAAGGGCCAAGTGGACCCCGACGTGTACCGCTTTTTCGGCGGCAACGCCCGCAAATCCTTCACCGACGAGGAAATCCAACTCCGCTGCGGCCTCGGAATGGTCAACGAAGCGGCCCTCTGCCTGCAGGAGGGCATCGTCGAAAACCCACTGGACGGCGATGTGGGCGCCATCTTCGGCCTCGGCTTCCCGCCCTTCCGCGGCGGCCCCTTCCGCTACCTCGACGCCGAGGGCCGCGCCAACGTCCTCGCCCAAATCGAAGGACTGTACCAACAGCACGGCGACCGCTTCAAACCGGCGGAGATATTGCGGGGCGAGGGGAAATTTTATGCATAAGCATGGATCGCAGCCAAAAAGCAATTTTAATCGATATTTTTTCGCAAAATCAGTTTTATGCATACGCCGGATTTTTATCGGATCATCGATGCCGAAATCGAAGGGATCTTGGTAAAATACAAGGAAGACAGATTTCTCCAAAGGCCCCCCAACCACCAGGACAACCAAAAAGCGTATGCACTATTGATCTGGTTTTTGGAATTTTATGGTAAAATATACAGTTATACCGATTTCATAACCGAAGGCGAGGACGACAGTTCCTGCGACATTGTTTTCGACAAGACCAATCATCTGGGCGAGCGCGTTTTTTATGTCGTTCAATCCAAGTGGAACAACCACAAAAATTCCGGCGGAAAAACCTCTTCGGACGAGATCAAAAAAGCCCTGAGCGACTTCAAAACCGTCCTGCGGGGAGAAAAACAAACCGGCAACGAAAAACTCAAGGGCCAGCTGGAAAACCTGCAGGCCCACTTGAGGACCAACGGAGAGATGAAATTCATTTTTTTGACACTTTCCCAATACCAAGGTGGGTCCGACGACAACATCGAAGCCTTTTTGGACAAGGATGACAAGATAAAATTCGAGGTCATCGATATCGATCGGATCAAGGCGGACTACATCGACCGCTATTACAAGCTCATCGATCCCGTCAATCCCCTGGAGAAGTACATCAGCCCGGAGGAAAGTCCGATCTCTCTGGAATTTGCGCAACCGGCCGGGCATTTCATCAAAATCGAAAAACCGTACGAGGCCTATCTGACGCTTCTGCGCCCCAAGATGATCTATGAACTGTTTGAAAAATATGGCTTTGCTCTTTATTTCAAAAATGTGCGCAATCCCCTTTTGCAATCGCAGTTCAACCAGGAAATCGAAACAACAGCGCTCGAAGAGCCCCAACTGTTCTGGTACTACAACAACGGCATCACCGCCATTACGCTCAACATCCCTCCCATCGGCAAAAATGCCAAACTGGTGGTGCTGACCGGCCTTCAGATCATCAACGGAGCCCAAACCGTCTACGCCATCTATCGGGCGTACAAAAGCGCTAGCCCAGCCAAAAGGGCGATCATGGACGCCAATTCATTCGTCACGTTGAGGCTCATGCAATCGGGGGGCAAAAAATTCGATCTGAACGTCACCCGTTTCACCAATTCCCAAAATCCCGTGACGGATCGCGATTTTTGGGCCAACGACGATATTCAGGTCAAGCTACAAAACGACTCTTTCCAAACGGCTGTCTGGTACGAAAAAAGAAGGGGGGAATTCCGAAACGTGCCCGAGCATATCCAAGTGGTTTCCAACGAAGAATTTGCTCGTTTGATTCTGTGTTACCATTTGCAAGAGCCGCACTGGTTTTTTACGAAAGGAAGCGAAAAGCTGTTTTTTGTTTCCCAAAATGACCACAAAGGAGGGCTTTACGAAAAAATATTCGCTCCTGATTTGTCCTACGAAGATCTGTTGGCGGCACACTATGCCGATGAAATGTTCATTCGCTACCAAAGTATTTCCAGGCGCTGGGATCTTCGTTTGCTTGTTGTTGGCCTACTCAAATCGGCCCTCGGAAAATACTTTAAAGCCAAATACAACAACTCTCAAATAAACACAAGCAAAAAAATCGTGGAGCTGTTTGAAAAAAACGAGACTGCAACTATTTACAAAACAGTACAGTTTCTGATAAATTTTATAGACGAATTAATGGATCAAAATATTTTATTGATATGGCAAGAAGATGGATTTAACAAAATCAAGAATCTGTTGACCGATTACGATCTCAAAATCGAAGAAATCGAAAACATCGAACTGCCCGTACCAAATCTATCTGCCGGAAAGCATGCGGGCGATGGCAGGCCGGACGATCGAATTTGATTTTTGAGACAGTTGGGGCCGCCCCAGCTGCAGCGGAAAGTTCTTTCATTAGAATTTTCCGACCAACAAAATACTCGAAACAATCCAATCAGCAAAAATTCCCGTCTCCGATCTTAGGAATATTTTTTTTCCAAAAAAAATCCGCCCCATCGGAGCGGATTTTTCACGGAGCGGGAAACGAGACTCGAACTCGCGGCCCTCAGCTTGGGAAGCTGATGCTCTACCAACTGAGCTATTCCCGCCTGTTTTTTTTTGCGTGAGCAAAGTCAAGAAACCTTTGGAAAAAAGGCGCTGACCCAGAGTGCTCTTACATCAGCCACCTTCGATGTGCCGCCGGAGCTTGGCGAGGATATTGAAAGGCGTGTCGATGATGGCGCTGTTGGCCAGCCAGGCGGGGATGGAACCGCCGGGATCCGACACCACCTGTTGGGTCACACGGCAGGTGCCGTTGCCGAGATCTTCGAAAAGCCAAAATCCTTGCAGGAAAGGAATGCGCACCATGCCGCCCACCTCCGGGACATCCTTGGGGGCAGCGGTCATATCGAGGCGCATCGTCTTGGGATCGAGGCGATTGACCACGAATTTGGTCACCATGTCGCGGTCGCTCACGGGCCAGGGGGCATCGTTCACGAAGTAGGTCACGAATTCGTTGCCCGACTTGCGCACCAGCTTCGCGTCGTAGGTGTTGTGCATCCAGATCGGATAGGTTGACACGTCCTGGATCACCGACAGGAGTTTCTCGGGCGATGCCCGGATATACACCACGCCTTTGTATTCTTTGTGGTTGGTCCAATCCAAACTGCGGGTGAAGACCTGTACGCCGTACTCGTCTTTGCGCAACGCCCATTCGTCCAAAGGGGAGGAGAAACACAACAGCGCGGAAAGGCCCAAGAGGCCCAAAATGTATTTTTGCATGGAATGATATCGGTATGCGCGAAAAAAATAAATGCGGTTTGTTGGTGTGCGGCCTTTGGCCGACGACAAATATGGATAAAATATCTCTGGCTTCCCAATACCGTGTTTCACAAAAAAGGAGTTTTTTCTCCCGAAAACGCCCTCCAGCCGAAAAAAATGTAAATTTGCCGCGCGGGCAACAGCCCCGACAGCCGCTCCGTACCACTTACATCTTACCTACTTTGACCGAATCCGCCACATGAAGAACAAACTAGTCCTGAGGGTCACCATCGGAAACGAAGACGCGACCCAACACGCCCTGCTCGCCTACGAAATGCGCCCCGCCGAAAACCGCTACGAATGGTGGATGTTTTTGGAAGACGACGTGGACGCCGAATTCATCCAAAAGCTCAGCGATGATTGGCGCAACGGAAAACCGCTGGAATTCCCCGCCGCCCACCGCAACGAAACGCACGAGCTGACGGCCTCAGGAGATCTCCTGCCCGCCGACTGCAAGACGGACCGCCCGGATCTCGTGACACGGGCGAAAACAGAATGGATGTTTTCCGTCCTTTCCTCCAAATTGTTCGCTTCCTATCAGATCGAGGTGCGCTCGATGAAAGAACGCTGCGAACAACTCGGCGCCTACAGCAAGGAAATGTGGGAGGAGCTGAGGGTTTTTTGGGACCGTGTCCAAGAGCAGCTCCGGCTCAGAAGCCTGCTGCGCGAGCAGGCTGAAACCATCAAAGAGGATGTCAACCAGATGTTCGATCGGCTGAAAAAACTTCGCGACGAGGAAGAAAAAAGATTCGAACGGGATTCCAAGGCCGCTTTCGACAGCATCAACACCCAATTGACCGACATCGAACAACGGATCCAAGACGGCAAGATCGATCGCGTCCGGGCATTTCGCGAGCTCAAGGCCCTGCAAGCCGAAATGAAGGACGTCAAATTGGCTCGCGGCGCCCGAAACCAGCTGTTCGACCGAATCGACGCCGCTTTCAAAAAAGTCAAGTCCCAAGGCGAGGGCGGGCCCAATATCATACCGCAACACGACCCCTACTCGGGCCGCATCGCCGGATTGGCCGATGTGATCTCCAAAATGGAAGGATACATCGAACGCGACCAAAAAGATATGGAAAACATCCGGAAAGGCCGCCATTCGGGCAGCGCCAGTCAGCTCGAGGTACAGCTTCGCGAAGCCAAAGGCTCCTTGCTCGAAGAAAAAATCCGAGAAAAACTCGAAAAATTGGCCGATATGCGCAAAACGCACGACGATTTGGTGCGCAAACGCGACCGAACCTTGGCCGAAGCCGAAAAAAACAGGGCCCTGGCCGAGACCAAAGCCAAAATAGAAGCCCAAAAGAAAGCCGAGGCCCGCGAAAAAGAAGAACAGGCCCGCGAACAAATGGAAAAAGCCATGGCCTTGATCGAATCGGAGAAAAAGGCAGCCGAACAAGCCGGCGATGGCGAAACTCCGAAAGTCAAAGGGAAAAAAGGCCCCAAGGCCCCAGAAGCCCCTGCCGATGAAACCTCTGCAATCGTGGATACTGCCACGGAAACAGCTCCTGTCGCCGATGAGGCCGTCGTGGAGCCAACCACGGAAATTACGGCAGAATCGGAAACCGTAGAAGCAACCCCAATGACCGAGGAGGCCGTTGTAGAGCCGACCGCAGAAGCTGCGATCGAATCGGAAGCAACAGAGCCGGCATTCGTCCCCGAGACAGACGAATCCTCCCAAGAAGATACCCCGACCGCCTGATTCACCCGAGCCGGTTGCGCTTCAGAAAACGGCGCGCCCACCAGCTCAACGCCAAGGGCAATATCAACGAAGGCCCGATCCAGCCCAACAAGGCCGGTTCGGGCCTTATCGCTGTGACCACGAACGCTGTGACCGTGGCCGTGTACCCGCCGATCATGCCGCCGATGTGCTGCCTGATCCAACGCCGGTCTCCGCTCGGCCAGCCCAAGACCCGCCTCAGAAATTCCACTGCAATGGCCGAACAGGCCACGCCAAACAGGCCAAACAGGATCAATTCTTCAGTATCGCCCTCCTTTTTCGAGTATATCGCATACACCAGCATCCCAAGCCCCACTGCAAGCGCCAGCAGGGCACACGCCCGATCGAACCACCGGGCCCGATGCCCACGGAAAAATCCCGCCGCACGATAACCGATCAGCACGTTGAAAAAAGAAAAATGACCGACGCAAAACAACAAGAACAGCCCCTTCATCACCGATATGTAGGTTGAAGTCAGGTACACACCGAGCATGGCAAAGACGAAGCACAACCCTGCCAAACGATGCACGCGGCCCCATTTGTCGGCCACAAATGCCACGGGCCCCAACAACAGAGCAATGAAACCGAAGGCAATGTGAGCGGCCAAAATCAACGACACGGCAGGAGGATTTACTGGATGAGCACCAAAGGTAATTGGACGGAAAAAATTTTTTTCGAAAAAAATGAAGAACGCGACAACCTATTGGTTTTTTTTGTCGTTTTATGGACAGAATGCGCGAAATAGAAAGATTTTAAATGAGAATTGTTTGCAGATAAGATAACCGCGCATCCTTTCCAGCTCTCTCCTCTTGTGCTCGCTCGTTCCGATCAGGGCGGTTCCCTGATATTTCCAGCCCTTTCAAAGGTCTCATAGAAATTCTTCCGTCATGACCAGAGCAGCACAACCCTCCACTTCCGTCGACCTCCCGCCAACCGATTTTCGGGCCTTCTTGGGCAAAGCGGAATTAGAAACCTTGCGGGATTTTTCGCGCACGCTTACCTTTCGGAAAAACGAACATCTGTTCCCAGCCGGGCAAGCGCCCCGCCAAGTGATGGTCGTACTCGGCGGCCGCGTCAAAACCGGTGTGCTGGGCGAAGATGGACGAGAGATCGTTTCCTCTGTCCTTTACAGAGGCGATATGCTGGGCGAGAGCGGCACTTGGTCCACCGACCAGCGAGGCCCCTTTGCCGTGGCTCTCGACAAACAAGTAGAAATGCTGGTATTCGATTCGGAGGATTTCCGCCGCCTATTGGCCCGCGTGCCCGCACTGGCCCGCTATGTGCTCGAAACCGTGGGAGAAAAACTGCAACGGGCGGAGTCCCGCCACCGTGCCCTGCTGTTCCACCCGGCCCGCAAACGGGTCGTGGATTGCCTAAAACAAATGGCCCTACGGGAAGGTATCCAGATCGGTTACGAAGTACTGCTCCGGAACTGTCCGACCCACCAAGATCTGGCCGATCTGGCCGGCACATCGCGACAAACCGTGACCAGCATCCTCAACGAACTGCGCCAACGCAAATTGCTGCACGTGGACCGCAAGAATATCCTCTTGCGCGACCTGAACGCCTTGGATTGACGGGTCAGGCCGAAAAATCTCTTCTCCCTGATTTTTCCAAAAGGACCGATCCACCGCGTCCCATCGAATAATTCAGGTATAGGGCCGAACCCAAGAGCAAAAAGGCACAGGCTTGGTGCATGGATCCCAAACCGGCCGGCACCTGTCCACGGCAGTTGATCACCGTGAAAACGCCGAGCGCAAATTGCACGGCCAGCAGCATCTGAAAAATGGCCCGTCCCACCCGAAAGCTGCCCGAAACGGCAAACCGGCCCGAAAAAGCGGAAAACCACAGGGCAACGGCCACCAACAGAACGGCTGCCGTGCGGTGCAAAATTTGGACCCAGGCTTTCAGGAGGCTGTTCGGCTCATAGTCGATCAAAGATCCCGCGTTCATTTGGTTTTGGTCCAAAAGGTGCGGCACAAAGGCTCCCCAATGGTCGAACACCGGCCAATACGGATGGAGCAAACCAGCCCGGGTGCCCGCCATCAGTCCGCCCAGCACGATCTGCACGAGCAACAACCCGGTGAGCGCCCACCCGAAACGGCGCAGCGCCGGGAATCCGTTGTCGGTCGCCGACGGCTTCAATACCATATAGGCCGTCCACAGCAAATAGCCGAACAGCGCGGTGGCGATCCCGAGATGGAGCATGAGCCTGTATGCGCTCACCCAG
This sequence comes from Lewinellaceae bacterium, assembly GCA_040380145.1. GTDB lineage: Bacteria > Bacteroidota > Bacteroidia > Chitinophagales > Saprospiraceae > JBEIJQ01. Next base: position 22,408 of record JBEIJQ010000014.1, read on the forward strand.
GTGCGCTTGTCGTTGTTGAGGCCGCTGGCCACCATGTACCAGCCCGCGACGGCGGCCACCGCCGCAATGCCGATCACCACGCCCAGCCGTTTGAGCAGTCGGGGCGGCAACCATCCTTTCCACAGAAAATACAAAAACGGGAACAGAAAAGCAAAGCCCATCATCCTCGCCCAAAGGCGGTGGAAATACTCCCAGAAGTAGATGTATTTGAACTCCGAAAGGGTCATTTCGGCATGCAGGCTGTTGAACTGCTTGGCCACAATGGTCCGGTATGCCTCGAATTCGCTTTGCCAGTCGGCCTCGTTGAGCGGGGGCAGCACCGAGAGCGGTTTCCATTCCGTCATCGAAAGGCCGGAGTTGGTCAGGCGGGTCACGCCGCCTATGACGACTTGCATGAAGACCAGAAATACGCCCAGCAGCAGCCAATAGCCGACTATCCGGGGAATGCGTTCGAGAGGAGTTTTTTCTGGCATGTGCATCGTTTTTGGGTCATTCGGTCTTGATCTTGGGCGCCCGCAGCGCGACTTCTTGGCGGGCCGCTTCGCAAGCGGCGTGGAACAGGGCCGCGTGCGCTTTGGCCTTGGGCGGAAGGATGCCCCCGTCTTTCCACTGTTGCTCGTCCAGGGGAGGAAGCGCCGAAAACTCGACCAACCTCTCGTTGGAGATCACCCAATATGGCGGGTGGTCCAGCAAACGGGCGGCTTTTTCCCGCGCCTCGAATAAATGCTTGAGAACGATCTTTTGTTCGCGGGTGAGCGTTCCCGATCCCTTCACGGCCATCCAAGGGCGGTGACGGGCTTGGAACCGGTGCTGCTCGGCGGCCAGATTGCGGGCCGACAATCGCTTGTCCAGCCCTTTTTGGGAAATTTCACCGTGCATCGCGCCGTACAGATCGAGCAGGTGCAGCACATCGAGGGCGGCATATTCGAGGTGCTCCTGAGTCAAGGGCCGCAGGTTCCAGTTCGAGCGCTGCATCCGGCTGTTTTTGACGAATTCGACCCCGAGATAGTTTTTCAGCAAAAAAGGGAGCGCGATGTCGGCGTGCCCCAATTCTTTGGCGGCCAACTGCACATCGTACAGGTTTTGGATGCGCCAACCGTACACCAGATGGAGCAGGCGCACATCGAAATCGGTCGCATAGGCCACTTTCAGGATATCGGGATGTACGAGGATGCGCTCCAAGGGACTTATGTCCGAAATGGCCAGCGAATCGACTACGAAAGCCTCGCCGTCATAGCAAAATTGGAAAAGGCACACATGGAAGCCGTATCGGTGCCGGTTGGATTCGCCCTCGAGGTCGAGTGCAATGGCTGGCGGCATAGCCGTCAGCACGGATTCCACAAATTCGTTCAGTTCGTTTTCTGTTTGCAGGTATCGCATAAAAATCGGTTTTCAATATCAAGGTTTTCTTTGCTTGGCACGTTCCCACAAAAGGTCCATTTCGGCGAGCGTCATGTCCGTGAGCGGTTTGGGCGCGTTGTCCTCGATGTAGCGGAAACGGTGCATGAACTTGCGGTTGGTGCGCTCCAGCGCGGCTTCCGGATCGATGCCCGAAAAGCGGGCATAATTGACGAGGGCAAACAAGATGTCGCCGAACTCATCGGCCATTTCCTCGGGATTGCCCGTGGCCTCGGCGGCGCGGAATTCGCCGATTTCTTCCTGCACCTTCGCCCAGACCTGCGCCTTGTCGGGCCAATCGAAGCCCACCTGCGCCACCTTTTCCTGTATCCTCACGGCCTTGGTCACGGCGGGCAGGGATTTCGGCACGCCCTGCAAAACGGATTTTCTGCCCTCTTGCAGCTTGATCTGCTCCCAGTTGCGCTTCACATCGCCCTCGTCGCGGACCTGCACATCGCCGTAGATGTGGGGATGCCGCCGGATGAGTTTTTCGCAGACCTGGTCGAGCACGCTCTGCACATCGAAAAGCGCTTTTTCCTCGCCGATCTTGCAATAAAAAACGAGGTGCAGAAACAAGTCCCCCAATTCGCCCTTCAATTCGTCCATGTTGCCCTCGAGAATAGCATCGGCCAATTCGTGGGTCTCTTCGATCGTCATCGGGCGAAGGCTTTCGATGGTCTGCTTGCGGTCCCACGGGCATTGCTCCCGCAGCTCGTCCATGATGTTCAGCAGACGCTGGAAAGCAAGGAGTTTCGGGGAAAGAAGGTTATCTGACATAGGTGAAAATCGGGAATGGCCCCTGATCAAGTTTATTTTTCAACAAAGAAAACATTTTTTTTCACAAAAAAAATGAAAAAACAAAATCGAAGCCCAAGACAGTTTTTGAAAAATCATTGGGCCACGGGCGCCAAAGCGACCACCAGGCCGTCGAGTTCTTCGGCCAAATGGATCTGGCAACCCAAGCGACTGTTGGGGCGCACGAAAAAAGCCTGGTCGAGCATGTCTTCCTCGGCATCCGAGCGGGGAGGCAGATCGTGCGCGCTTTCCACATACACATGGCAGCTGGCACAAAGCGCCATTCCACCGCAAGTGCCTTCTACTGGCAGGCCGCCGGCCTTGCACAGTTCCATCAGGTTGAGGTTCATGTCGGTGGGCGCGTCCACTTCGTGGGGCGTTCCCTCGCGGTCTATGATAGTGAGGCGGATATCCACCGGTGTGATATTTTTTGGGGAAAAAAGAAAAATTCGAGGTCATTGTTTGATCCACGGACAGCCCGTGCGGAAGCCATCGGTGTCCACCACCAGGAAGTACATACCGGCGGGAAGATGGCCCACGGAAAGTCTGGGATTGGCCTGCAAGGCTCCGGGCGGGCATTCTTGGACGATGCGTCCGTTGGCATCCATCAGGTACGCCCGGCGCCAGGTGGTCTGGCGAAGGGAGGCCTCGGGCACGATCGTGAGCTGGTCGTGTGCGGGATTGGGAAACACCTGCAGCAGTCCGACCGAGGTAACGGGCGGTTCTGCACGATGGTCGCCCAGCAAGGTGTAGCCCGGCAGCACGGTGTGGCAGGCAAGGGCCTCGTCGTCTTCGTCGATGACGCACAGGCGCACGCTGTCGGCGCCAAAAACCTCGATCTTGCCGAAACCGTTCTTGAAATTCTGGTTGCCGAGGCCGTTGCCGCCCACATTCCAAAGCGAATCGCGCACGCTGGGCTCGCCCAACAGTTGGGCGTACTGGTCGATCTGATAGGCCAGTTCGGTGGTGGTGACGCTGAGGCCGCTGGCGTTCAACTCGGGCAGGCGGCTGTTGGTCCCGTCGTCGATCACATTGTGGTGGGTGTCGCCGGTGATGAAGATGCAATTGCGGATATTGTTTTGCCGGATGTGGCCCAACAGGCGATCGACATCCCGCGGAAAACCGGCCCAATAGTGGCCGAAGGCGATGGTCAGCCGCAGCCCGGTGCCCGTTTGGCCGGCCACGTTGAAGATAGTTCCCTGGAGCATGAGCCCCACGTCCATCAGGCGGCGATAGGCCGGATTGAAGGGCATTCCGCAGACGATGAAGTTCCAATCGGCCGTGGACTGGGAAAGCCCATTGAGCAACCAATCCATCTGGGGGGCGCCGAGGATGCTGTGCGCAGAATCCGGTTCGAAAAACCACTGGTTGCCGGCGGGGTCGTATCGGAGGGCCGAAACGGGGTTGTCGGTGGTGCTGCGGGCATCGGTGAAGAAAAATCGGCAGTTGCCGAAAGTAAAATCGTGGTAAAGGCCCTGCGTGGTATCGGGCAGAGGATAGCCGGGGAAAAATTCCGAATAGCCGCGCCAGGTGTTGCGCCTTTCCAACGGCGTAATCGTATCGGTGGTGATGACATTGAAGGTCTGCCCGCCGGACATGTAGCTGGTCAGTTCGTGGCGCAGTTCCCGGCTTTCGCCGAAAAGATCGTCGTCGTCGGGCACATAGTCGATCGGCAGGTTGAAGAGCATGGTGTCCATGTTCACTTCTTCGTATCGCCGCCGCCAGGAAAGTTCCACGGCCGACCAATCGCGGGGATAGGTCTGGAAGCCGATCTGGTAGCTCGGATAGGTGTAATCGCCCGTGTGCAGCAGCATCCGCGGGCGGTGGCTCGGCATCAGGGCAAAGGTCTTCATGTTGGGCGTTTCTTGACAGGACCCGGTGACGAACACATAGTTGCCCGGTTGACCGGGCAGCGGTGCGGTCTGGAAGGAGCCCGTGCGGGAGTCCGACTGGTTGCCGAATCGGAAACGCACATAATACCGGGTATCGGGCTGCAGGCCGGCCAAATCAACGATGCGCGAGTCGTCGGCGGCCCAGCGCGTGCTGTCGGAGAGGCTCTGGACAATGTTCGCGAAAGCCGGATCGGTGGCCAGTTCCAACGTGAAGGGCGACGCCCCGGCCGTGCGCAGATAGACCCGGGCGGAGCCGTGGGTCAGCCCGCCGGTCACGGGGCCGTGGGAGAGAAATTGGGCGACGAGGCTGACGGGCAGCACCAGCAAGAGGACAAGTAACCGGGCCATGGGTTCGATATTTCAAAAAGATCGCCAAAGTTAAGCAAACTTTCGGATCGGGCCCGTTGAGGAGCGGCTATTCAATAGCCCAACCGGGCTTCCAGCCAACGGATATTGTCCAAATACGAATCGAAAAGATGGTACTCGTTGCCGATCGCGCAATCGTACAGTTCCGACAAAAAATTTTCCGTGTACCGTTCTGCAAAAGCCGCGAACGATCGGCCATCGCAGTTCAACAGATATTTGACCACCCTCGTGTTGAACGCGAATTGACCGGAAGCGATGATGCCGCGGAGATCGTCCGGATGTTTGACGGCAAAATAATTCAACATGTTTTCGATGTTGGGCGGGATTCCCGCCCCGGTGATCTCGGCAAAATACAATTCGATCCCATGCTCTGCCAACGTGCGCTCCAGCACCCACTCGTGCGTGCCCGTTACCCCTTATGTCGTCGATGAGCAGCAATGTTTTGCCTTTGACCAGATTTTTGTCTATGTAGAACCGGTCGCCGCTGATCAAATGAAGCCTTTCATCGGCCGTCATTTCTCCGTAGTCTTCTCTGTAGGTCACGCTGCGGCTTATCTTCAGTTCTTACAAAACCGGCAGGTCATTCGCCGCCAAATAGCGGTTGACCCTTCGGACAAAATGTTTTTTCATGTACCAAGAAGCGGTCGGGATATAGGCGTACGGACTGGCGGACACCAACAATCCGCCATGCCCGCGATCATTGGAAATGACCTTTTGGATGAAAGCCTCGGCCAAATCGTTGCCAAATGCCTTGGCCTTGGAAATATCCCCGTATTTGAAAAGACTGTAATCGGTGGCCGAAAAACCCAGATCGGACGCTGAATCGATGTGGTGCAGAGAAAATCGTTTGGGAAAAAATTATTTGTTAAATGATGTGGGCAATGTTGTTGGATGATCTCACGAATGGTGGTGCTGCCGACAACATACTGGGTCTAAGCCATTCCCATCGCCAGGGCGCCTCTACCGTCCGTGTCGGGGTTGTCGCCAATGTGGACCGTGTCGTTCGGTAGGACGATTGTTTTCTTGTGCGACAATTCTTCGAAGTGTGCGGCAAAAATATGGAGGGTAGCACAAGTTGCTTTTGCGAGTCCAACCCTGCTTGTTTTCTGTCCCCTTCAACCGGAGTGGGCAAAGCCAATGGTCTTGGGGCGAGTGGAGTGAAACAACGCGGAGTTTACCGGACTTGTTTGCTTTTTCCGATTTTTTTCGACCTAAAAAAGAACGGATGAAATTTCGCCGTCGAAAAAATTTCTATACATTTGGGCAACAGCCGAAAGACCTTTTATCGGAGCCGACATTGTCCGATCATTTTTTCAAACCTTTATTTATCAGCCATGAGTCGCCTTTTACCTCTTTTTTTGACCTTCTGTTGGTTCCTTTTCCCGCACATCGGGACCGCCCAGACGGTTCCTTTCCAAAATGCGGTCGGCTCCCAGGCCGGCGAAGAGTTTTGGGACGGTTTTTACGACAACTCCACCCAGCTGTTCGTCGCCGTGGGCAGCGGCAACATCGGCGCGGCGACGGCCGACATCTGGGTTTCCCAATACCAGCCGACGGGTGCATTGGTCATGTCTAAAAGGCTCCAGTTTCCGGCCGGCACCCCACAGGGCTACTTTGCCGCCCGCGACATCTGCGAGGCGCCGCCGCACCCCAATCTGGGCCCGACCTACTACATCACGGGCATTTTCAAGGGTCAGACAGTGGCCGCCGGCGTGTCCGCGCAGCCGCAGCAGTTCGTGGCCCGCATCACCACCTCGGGCGCCGTGGTCTGGTTCAACCTGGCCTACCTGCAGCCCAATGTCGCCCAATCCGAGGGCATTGCCGTGGTGGCGATGACCAACGGCGATGTGGTCGCCATCGGCAACGCCAAAGACTACCAGGGATTTGCCAACGTCGTGGGCTCTCGCTTCGCACCGGGCGGAACTCTTTTGTGGACCAACTACTACGCCCGCCGTTCGGGCGCCTTTGTCGCCCGTGAGGCCTGCAGGAACGAACACGGCCAATCCTGCTCGGCCGGTGCCGACGCCGGGGTGATCGTGGTGGGCGAGGTGCGCGGCGAAACCAGCCTGCCACAAATGTACGGCTCGTCGGATCGCAGTTTCGCCATGCAGATCGACGGGGCCGGCAACGAATGCTGGCGCTACGCTTACCCGTCCGCTCCTTTCAACAATCCCAATGGCCAGGGCATACAAGCCGACGCCGCCTATGACATAGTCCCCAACAACGACAACAACGGCGGTCAGGCCGGTTCTTACACCGTGGTGGGCCGTGCTGACTTTACAAATCCCACCGGAGGCAACACGCCTTTGGGCCGTGGCATCTACACCTTTCAGATCCAACCCAACGGCAACTGGCTCTGCGGCAGCATCTACTCAGATGCCGCTGCGGGCGGCAACGCTGCGTCCGACATTTTTGCCCGCGGCGTGACGGCCTCCGCCCAAACGGGAAAAGTGGTGGTCACGGGCCCCCGGTTCGGCACCTCCGATGTGTTCATCGCCGAACTTTCCACCGCATGTGCACAGCAGCCGCCCCTTTGGGCCAAGCATTACGCCAACTGGGGCTCCGATGCGCTCAACACCACCCTGCCGGGTATCGTGCAGGGCGGAGTGCCCGAGAGCGTGCATTTCGTGAACAGCCAAAACCCCGGCTATTTCGTCACGGCCAATACCCATCCCGGCATGTTCGGCCTGCGCGACGGCCATCTCATCAGCACCGATCTGATGGGCAACGTGCCGAACGCTTGTCCGGGCGTCAACATCAACCTCGTTCCGTCCTTTGCCGGTGAAATTTTCCAACTTCCCGGTGCCAAAGAACAGCTCCTGAGCTGGAACACCAAGCAGGTTTCCACTTTCAGCTATGCCGTTTCGGACAGCCTCTGCGCCAACAACGCTCCTTCGCCCTGTGTCGTGAACGCCGACTTCACTTACACCATCGATTACTGCCGCAGCCTGCTCACGGCCACCAGCACTTCCTCCGGCAACGGTTCACTGTCCTATTTGTGGACGGGCGGCATAGTCGCTCCGACCTTTACGACCTATGTGCTGCCCGGTGTGAACACGATCTGCCTGTCGGTCACCAACACCACGGCAGACGGTTTCACCTGCCAGGACGACACCTGCATCACCATCCAAATGCCCGCCAACGGTTCCTTGGCGGTGGCGATTTCGGGCCAAAGCACCTGTGGGCAATCCTTTTTGACGGCCAATGCCACCGGAGGAGCCGCCCCCTACTCTTTCCAATGGAGCAACGGCGCCACGACGGCCACCAATGTGGTGAATGCCTCCGGCGTATATTGCGTGACCGTCACCGATGCCAACAACTGCACCGCCTCGAGCTGCTTCACCGTGAGTCTGACCGCACCGTACCCGGTGAGCATCAATTTCACCCCGGGCTGCGGGGTATTCGTTTTGAGCGCCCTCGTGCCGATCGGCGCGGCGGGTTCCTTTGTCTGGAGCAACGGCGCCACCACCCCAAGCATCACAGTCTCTTCCAGCGGCATTTACTGCGTTTCGTTCAGCGATCCCGCGGGCTGCTCCTCTTCGGCGTGCGCGACCGTGGCCGTGCCCCCCGCTATGTCGGTGGCCTTCACCTCTGCCCTGGCCTCCCCCACCAACTGCCTGCGCCTGAATTTCACGAGCGCAATTTCCGGCGGCGCTGCACCCTATACCTACACCTGGAGTTTTGCCGGGGCCAATCCCTCCACCTCCACGGCCGCCAACCCCAGCGGGGTCAGCTACCCCACCGCCGGCCTGTACACGGTCTGCGTGACGGTCACCGCCGCCAATGGCTGCACCGCCACGGCCTGCCAACAGGTACAGGTTGGACAAACCTGCAACCTCAACAATGTGGACTTCTGCACCACCGTGGAACCGTTCGGCACCACCGGTTTCCGGGTGACGGTCAGCGGCGTCACCCAAAACTGCAACGGAACGGCCACCGTGCAGTACTCCTTCAACGGTGGAACGACCTGGGGGACCAGTCCTTCTTTCACGACTTCCACTCCGGGCACCATCATCGTATGCGTCCGCGTCACCTGTGTAGTCTGCGGACAGACTTGCACCCGCACCTGCTGCAAAAATGTGCAGATCAACGCCCCGTGCAACATCCCCGCCACGGCCACACTAAACGTGTCGGTCAATCACACCACCCGGGTGGCAACCTTCACCGCCTCCACGCTCAGCCCGGCGGCCATGGATTACCTCTGGGACTTCAACGGCGATGGCAGCATCGATGCCACCACCACCACGAACGTCACCACCAACACCTATACCTACGGAACCCACCAGGCCTGTGTGACCATCCGCCGCTCGGCCACCTGCACCAAGCGCATCTGTCGCACCGTCATCGTCGAGGAACCCTGCAATGTGACGGCCAATTTCTCGGCCAGGCATTGCACCAACAGCCCGCTCACGGTCAACTTCACCAGCCTGGCCACCAACAACACCTCCGTACAATGGTTCTTCGGCGACGGCAACATTTCTTTCGCCAACAACCCGACCCATACCTACGCCGCCGCGGGCACCTATACGGTCGAACTGAACGCCTACAAACCCAATTCCAACTGCATGATGCGCGCGACCTACACCGTCATCGTGGCCCCCAAGAATTGCGGCGGCAACAATGTTCCGCCCACCAACCTGACGGTCAACGACAACGGCGAAGAAACGGCCGAAGAAGTGGACAACATCCTCCTCGAAACCGACGGCACCGATCAAAGCACCTCTGTACCGGTCATAGACGGCCTCAGCCTGTTCCCCAACCCGGCCAACGAACAGACCCACCTCATCTTCGAACTCGACCGGGCTCAGGAAGTCCAGGTCACGGTCATTGATATGAACGGAAAAATCTACGAAAACCTGCAATCCTCTTCCACGATCGGACGAAACGCGATCACCATCCCCACCGATCGCCTCGGACAAGGCCTGTATCTCGTGCGACTCAACGCCGGGGGCACTGTCCGCACCGCCAAACTGCTGATCCAGCGCTGATCGATTTGCACGAGACAAATCAATACCCCCATCCCCCTCCGAATTCGGAGGGGGATTTTTTTGTCACGCCCCGAGCATCCTGGAAATCTCCTATATTTGACCAATGGCCCAACAGCACTCGGGGCTGTTCCGGCTTTTTTCCAATGATCTTGCAAACCTGAAATTTTCAGCCATGGCTCGTCTTTTTTGCTTGCTCTTTTCCTTCTGTTGGTCGCTTTTCCCGTACTTCGCTGCAGCCCGTACCCTGCCCGACCGAAGCACCTGCGGTTCGCTTTTCGCGGAAAAATTTCGGAGCGCCCCTGACCCGATGGGCAAGATCGCCGATCTGCGCCCGGCAGCGGACGGCCGTTTGAGCGCTTCTTCCACGGATGTTTTTTTCAAATTTTTCAGTGCAAAAAAACAAAAATCGGATCGCCTCCTCGCCGATGGAGCCCCTTCCCCTTGCCTAGTCAGCGCCGATTTCGCCATTGCCTTCGACTATTGCAACGGCCTGTACACGGCCACCTCGACGGCCACCGGCAACGGTTCCCTGTCTTATGAGTGGAACAATATCGCGAGCGGACCGAACTTCACCGCGCAGCCGTTTCCGGGAGCGAACACCCTCTGCTTGACCGTCACGAACTTGACAGCCGGCGGCTCTATCTGCCGAGACACCGTTTGCCAAACCTTCGAGTGGCCGGCCAACGGACCCATGACGGTCGCCATCGCCGGTCAGGGCAGCTGCGGACAGTACGACCTGGCGGCCGCGGTCGCGGGAGGCGCCGCCCCCTTTTCTTTCCTGTGGAGCAACGGCGCGGCGACGGCCCTCCATACGGTCACCTCCTCCGGGACCTATTGCGTGACGGTGACCGATGCCAACAACTGTACCGCCACGGCCTGTCGAACCGTCAGCGTGGGGACTCCGATCCCCATTTTTTTCGACCAAAGTCCAGGCGGCAACTGTTCGGTGCGGATCCTAAGCCTTTTGTGGGCATGGGGGAGCCGCCCCGGCACCTATGCCTGGAGCAACGGAGACAACAGTTTCTTCACGACGGTCGCCTCCGACGGCACCTATTGCCTGACCTACACGGATCTAAACGGTTGCCAGTCCGTGGCCTGTACCACCGTCACCGTTCCGACACCTCCCACGGTGGCATTCACTTCCGCACTCACCTCGCCGACCAACTGCCTGCGCATGAATTACACGAGCTCGGTTTCGGGAGGAAACGGCCCCTTTACCTACGCTTGGAATCTGGTCGGCACCGCCCAGCTCAATTCACCGTCCCCCAATCTGACCAACATCGTATATACCGCAACCGGCCTGTACCCGGTCTGCGTGACGGTCACCGATGTGTACGGCTGCACCGCCACGGCCTGCCAGCAGGTGCAGGTAGGACAGACCTGCACCCTCGACAATGTGGATTTTTGCACCACCGTGGAACCGAGCGGAACCAACCGATTCCGTGTCACGGTCAGCGATGTGGTACACAACTGCAACGGAACCGCCACCTTGCAGTACTCCTTCAACGGCGGTGCGACCTGGGGCAACAGCTCTTCGTTTCTCGCCTCTGTACCGGGGTCCATCATCGTCTGTGTCCGCGTCCATTGCGCCGTTTGCGGACAGACCTGCACGCGCACCGGCTGCAAAAACGTGCAGATCAACGCCCCTTGCAACATCCCCGCCACGGCCACGCTGAGCGTGACCGTGAACCCCACCACGCGAGTGGCGACCTTCACCGCCTCCGCGCTCAGCCCAGCAGCCATGGACTACCAATGGGACTTCGACGGCAACGGCACCATCGATGCCGCCACCACGGCGAATGTCGTCACCAATAGCTATGCTTACGGCACCCACCAAGCCTGCGTGACCATCCGCCGCTCGGCCAACTGCTCCAAGAGTATCTGCCGCACCGTGATCATCCAAGAACCCTGCAATGTGACGGCCAACTTCTCGGCCAGGCACTGCACCGACAACCCGCTCACGGTCAACTTCACCGGCTTGGCCACCAACAACACCTCCGTGCAATGGATTTTCGGCGACGGCAACATTTCTTTTGCCAACAACCCGACCCATACCTACGCCGCGGCGGGCGCCTACACGGTCGAACTGTACGCCTATAAGCCCAATTCCAATTGCCTGATGCGGGTGCTATACACCGTCATCGTCGGTCCCAAAAACTGCGACGGCAACAATCCGCCGGCCAATATGACCGTCAACGACAACGGCGAAGAAACCGCCGAGGAGGCCGGCAACACCCTCCTCGAAACCGACGGCTCCGAAACCACCGAACAGTCCCTGGACGGCCTCGGCCTCTTCCCCAACCCGGCCAGCGAACGCGCCCACTTGGTATTCGACCTCGATCAAGCACATGAAGTTCAGGTCACCGTCCTCGACATCAACGGCAAGGCTCTCCTGAATCTGCAATCCCCTGCAACGGACGGCCGCAACCTGATCACCATCCCCACCGAACGCCTCGGACAAGGCCTGTACCTCGTGCGCCTCCATGCGGGCGGAACCGTACTAACGACGAAGTTGTTGATCCAGCGGTGATCAGCATGACCAGAATGGGCAATTCATCGATCAACCTCCGAAACCGGAGGGGGATTTTTTGGGGCAACCTTTTGAATGCCGTTGCAGGCGGTGGTTGCATTTACAAGTTGAATCCTGCGGTTAAAAATTTTCGGAAAATTACTTTTTGTAAGAATAAGTTTGACAAAAGTGATACAAAAAGGCAGTTCCCCCAATTCTATCCAAAAAAAACGTCCTTCGCCTAAAAACACCGCCCTCCCAAATAATTTCGGCCGCTTCGCGGCACTGCTCCCGTCCGGACGACACGCTCCGCAGCCTCCACTACGCTCGCTCGGCGGCGCTCCGCATGCCGCCCGCGC